>CADBUU010000032.1 GCA_902797945.1 uncultured Eubacteriales bacterium
TATATTTTACCATAACTTACGAAAATAGGCAATAAATTTAAAGATATTTTAAACGCATAAAATATTTTTAAAAAAAATATATTTTTTTTGCGTCAAACTATTGACAAATTTAGCAGAAAGACTATAATAGTATTAGCAATCGAAAGGCGAGAGTGCTAAAAGGTTGACTATAACAATTACGGAGGCAAATATGAAATTTAAACCGTTATTCGACAATTTAGTCGTAGAAACAGAAGAAAAAAAGGAAACGACGAAGAGTGGATTTATTCTCCCTTCCGCCGCAGAAAATAAATATTCGGTCGCAAAAGTTTCAGCTGTCGGAACCGGCGGAAATCTTTACGGTAAGGATATCGTGATGATGGTAAAGGAAGGAGATACCGTAGTATTCCCTGCCGACGCCGTAACCAAGGTAAAGGCTTTTGGAGAAGAGTTTTCGGTAATTCGTCAATCTGACGTTATCGCAGTTATAGAATAATAGGAGGTAAATAATTATGGCAAAACAAATAAAATACGGAGAAGAAGCCAGAAAGGCTTTGGAGGCGGGCGTAAACACGCTTGCCGATACTGTTAAAATAACTTTAGGTCCTAAGGGAAGGAACGTCGTTCTCGATAAGAAATACGGCGCTCCCCTTATAACGAACGATGGCGTTACGATCGCAAAGGAAATCGAACTTTCCGATCCGTTTGAAAATATGGGCGCTCAACTTGTAAAAGAAGTTTCCACCAAAACAAACGACGTCGCCGGCGACGGAACGACAACGGCAGTCGTTCTCGCTCAGTCAATGATCGAAGAAGGTCTTAAAAATCTTGCCGCAGGCGCAAATCCCATTGTTTTAAAAAAGGGAATTCAAAAAGCTGTCGACGTTGCCGTAGACGAACTTAAAAAGATAAGCAAACCCGTCGAATCCAAGACTTCTATCGCACAAGTCGCATCGATTTCGGCTGGCGACGAAACTATTGGCGAACTTATTTCCGAGGCCATGGAAAAAGTCGGAAAAGACGGCGTTATTACCATACAGGAAAGCAAGACGATGAAAACCGAACTTACGACAGTGGACGGTATGAGTTTCGACAGAGGTTACGCTTCTGCGTATATGGTTACCGATACGGATAAAATGGTTGCCGTTTACGACAATCCCGTTATTTTGATTACCGATAAAAAGATTTCGTCAATTCAAGAGATTTTACCCGTAATCGAACCTATCGCTCAACAGGGACAAAAACTTCTTATAATAGCCGAAGACGTTGAGGGAGACGCTCTTGCGGCGCTTGTAGTAAATAAACTTAAAGGCGTATTTAACTGTGTTGCCGTTAAAGCTCCTGGTTTTGGCGACAGAAGAAAGGCAATGCTCGAAGATATAGCGATATTAACCGGTGGTCAAGTTGTTTCTTCCGAACTCGGAATTGAATTTAAGGATGTTACTCCCGATATGCTCGGTAGAGCCGGTCAAGTCAAAGTCGATAAGGACAATACCGTAATAATCGACGGAGCGGGAAATCCCGACGAAATCAAATCTCGTATTTCCTCAATCAAATCTCAAATTGCCGAAACGACTTCGGACTACGACAGAGAAAAACTTCAAGAAAGACTTGCAAAACTTGCCGGCGGCGTTGCAGTCATCAACGTAGGCGCAGCGACCGAAGTTGAAATGAAGGAAAAGAAACTTCGTATAGAAGACGCCCTTGCGGCGACAAGAGCGGCTGTCGAAGAAGGTATAGTTCCCGGTGGCGGAACTGCCCTTCTTACCACTATTCCGGCTTTAAAATCTCTTGTTTCTAAACTCGACGGAGATGAAAAAACCGGCGCGAAAATTATTCTCCGCGCAGTCGAAGAACCTTTAAGACAAATTGCTAAAAACGCAGGTCTTGACGGCTCGGTAATATTAAACGATATATTAAGGTCAAAGAAAGCTAATTACGGTTTCGACGCATATAAGAACGTATACGTCGATATGGTTGCGGAAGGAATTATAGATCCTACGAAAGTAACGCGTTCCGCTCTTTTGAACGCCGCGTCTATCGCTTCTACCCTTCTAACTACCGAAAGTATTGTGACGGATATTCCCGAACCTCAACCCCCGATGCCGCAAGGCGGCAATCCCGGAATGGGCGGAATGTATTGATAAAAACAAAGGGACGTAAAATTTTTACGCCCCTTTTAAAATAATTTCGTTAAAAAAACAAGGCGCAGAATAACTGATATGCACCCCAAAAGTTTGTCTAACTTTTGGGGTGCACTTCAAACTACGCCTTGTTTTTTTAAATGTCTTCGTTTAATACTCTTCGTAAAAACTCTTTAGTTCTCGGGTTTTTAGGATTGTTAAATATTACGTCCGGGGTCGAATCTTCGGCGATTACGCCTCCGTCCATAAAAATAACTCTCGAAGAAACGTCTCTTGCAAACTGCATTTCGTGGGTAACGACGAGCATTGTCATTCCTGAATTTGCAAGATTTTTCATTACCATAAGCACTTCGCCTACCATTTCCGGATCGAGAGCGGAAGTCGGTTCGTCGAAGAGAATTACTTCGCTATCCATAGATAACGCCCTTGCTATCGCCACCCTTTGCTTCTGTCCGCCGGAAAGTTGACGAGGTTTAGCGTTTATATAATTTGCCATTCCGACTTTGTCAAGAAAATATAGGGCTTTTTCCTTTGCTTCGGTTTGTGATCTTTTTAAAACTTTCTGTTGTCCTATCATACAGTTTTTTAATACGTCCATATTATTAAAAAGATTAAACTGTTGAAAGACCATACCGATTTTAGTTCTGTATTTACTCAAATCGAAGTTCTTGTCGAGAATGTTTTTTCCCCTATATAAAA
>CADBUU010000033.1 GCA_902797945.1 uncultured Eubacteriales bacterium
CGACGAACAACTCGAAACCGAAAGGAAAAGATTATATAAAATTTTGGAGGAAATCAAAAAAAATGATCGTAAAAAAAGTTAATTCGTCCGTAGTCTGCGACGCGGGCGGCTGCAAAAACAAAGCCGAATTTTCGTTCAGTTTCTACGGGGAAAAAGTAGATATGAGATTATGTTCTCACTGCGTTAATTCTCTTAGGCTACACCTCGGAAAAATAAATAAGGAGGTAAAAAAGAATGACTAAGGAAAAAAAGGAAAATCAGTTTTACGAAGACCTCGTTAAAGACGTCGAGGACGACTACGAGAGAAGAAGGGAAGAAAGACGGCTTACTCAAAGACAATGGGAACTCAATATCAATTATTTAGACGGTAAACAATATTGCGAAATAAACGGAGTCGGAGAGATAGAGGAAAGCGAAAAGTATTTCTATTGGCAGGGAAGAAGCGTTTACAATCATATTGCGCCCGTAATAGATACGAGAATAGCAAGGCTTACGAGAGTAAGCCCAATAATGAGCGTAAGGGCGGCGGGAGCCGACGAAGCCGATCTTAAAACGGCAAAACTCACCACTTCTATCTTAAATTCTACTTGTTCGAGGTTGGACGTAAACGCCCTTATAAGGACAGCGACCGAATGGAGCGAAGTTTGCGGAACGGTTTTTTACGAAGTTACCTGGGACGGCGAGAGAGGGAGATTGCTCGGAGACGCCGACGGGGTTAAGGTTAAAGAAGGAGACGTCGCTATAAGAATAGTTTCCCCGTTCGAAATTTTCCCCGATTGCCTCGCAAACGAAAGTTTGGAAGAGTGTAAAAGCATTATTCACGCAAGGGCAATGCACGTCAAAGACGTCGAGGATAAATACGGAGTCAGTTTAAAAGGGGGAGACGTCGGCGTTTTCTCGCTTTCCGAAAAGGAAGGCGCGAGCGAAACTATCGCGAGAGACAGAGTCGTGGTAATTGAAAGATTTGAAAAACCGTCAAAAGAATTTCCGAACGGAAGAGTGGTTACCGTCGCCGATAAAAAACTTTTATACGTCGGAGAGCTTCCATTTAAAAACGGCGAGGACGGTAAGAGGGAATTCCCATTCGTCATGCAAAGGGCTATCCCTTCTGCCGGAAAGTTTTTCGGAACGTCTATGATAGAAAGACTTATTCCCCTTCAAAGGGCGTATAACGCCGTAAAAAACAGAAAACAGGAATTTCTGAACAGAATAAGCATGGGCGTCGTTACGGTAGAGGACGGTTCGGTGGACGTCGACGAACTTGCGGAAGAAGGACTTTCGCCGGGAAGAGTAGTCGTTTACAGACAGGGTTCTCAACCTCCTTCTTTGATGAACCCGGGAAACATTCCGAACGATTTCAGTTCGGAAGAGGATAAACTTACGAGCGAATTCGTGCTACTTAGCGGAGTGAGCGAGTTTTCGAGAACTTCGCAGGTCGGTTCTTCCATTTCGTCCGGAACAGCGCTTCAACTTCTCATCGAACAAGACGATACCAGGCTTTCTGCAACGGCGGAAGAAACGAGAAAGGCTATAAGAAAAGTCGCAAAACAAATCATAAGACTTTTTAAACAATTTGCCAACAAAGGAAGAATTATGAGAATCGCCGGCGAAAACGGCAAAGTCGAAACTCTCTATTTCAATTCGTCCGACATTTCCTCCGACGATGTGGTTTTCGATACCGAAAACGAACTCAGTTACACCCCCGCTCAAAAAAAGAACGAAATATACGACCTTTTAAAGACGGGACTTTTAAACGACGACGATGGAAAACTCGACGAGAGGACCAAGACGAAATTACTCGATATTTTAGGCTTCGGCACGATAGATAATACCGCCGATATCGGCAGACTTCACGTTGCAAAAGCCGAAAACGAAAATATGAGCGGATTCGAAACGGACGTCGAGGTCGACGAATACGACGATCACGAAGTTCACGTCGTCGAACATACGAGATTCTTACTCTCCGCCGAAAGCGACGAGGTAAGAAGAGATCCGGAACGTAAACGGCGCGCTCTCGAACATTTAAGAGCGCATAAAAAAGCCGTTGCGACAGCCTGATAAAACGTTGTTTTGCAGGCGGAATATATAAAAGCAGGAGGGAACCATGAAGAGTATATGGGAAGAAAAAAACTCCCCGTCGACGCACACCGCGGAGGCGGACAGGGTTGAAGGCGTAACGTTCGGGAAGTTTAAAGATCCCGAATCTCTCGTGAGAGCCTACGAGTCGCTCGAAGCTGAATTTACCAGACGCAGTCAGCGATTAAAGCAACTCGAGAGGGAGTCGTCGGCAAAGGGACAAACGGTTTTAAACGAAACCGCCCCCCAAGCCGCGACGGGGAACGGCGACGACGCGAAGGAAGTCTTTTTAAAAAGATTTCCTCGCGCAAAAGCGTGGTCGCATGAAATTGCCGCTATTGCCGTCAACGACAACGACTTGACGGCGGGAAATATGGAAAGGGCTTACGCAAGAATTTTGGAACGAGAAATCGAAAAGACGGAAAATAAACTCGACGACAGAGATTTTCTGCTCAAAAAGATAAGCGACGATCCTTCGGTTGCAAACGAAATCGTCAAGTCCTATCTTAAAGATCTTGCGAGCGCAAAACCTAAAGTGGCGTTCGGGGGCGGAAATGCTCTCGCTATGCCGCCGCATAAACCTAAAAATATGGAAGAAGCGGCGGATATGGCAAAAAAATATCTTAATGAAAAAGGAGAAAACAAATGGTATCTTTAATAAGCGCAGACAAAGCGTTAAAGTCTTTATATCTCGGCGTAATCGCCGAACAACTCAACACGGAAGTTAACCCTTTCCTTGCCAAAATCAAACAGTCGACCGCCGACGTTTGGGGCAAGGAAATACGAAGAGTCGCTCAACACGGCATCAACGGCGGCGTCGGAGCGGGAACCGAAACGGGTAACCTTCCTTCCGCAGCCGGAAACAACTACGAGCAACTCGTAAGCACTCTCAAAAACTTATACGGAACGATAGAAATTTCCGATAAGGCTTTAAGGGCTTCGGACAACGATTCGGGCGCTTTCGTCAACCTTTTAAACGCCGAAATGGAAGGGCTTATAAAAGCAGCTACTTACAACTTCGGAAGAATGCTGTTCGGCGACGGCACGGGCGTTTTGGGAACGGTTACCGCATTGTCGGGTAATACCGTAACTCTCGATTCCGTCAAAAACGTCGTCGAAGGCGTAGTCGTTGATTTCGTAGACAGTCTCGGCGATCCTACCGGAGTTGTGGCCAGAAGAGTAGTAAGCGTAGACAGAGAAGCCAATAAGGTCACAATCGAAGGCGTCGGAGTTAATACTACAAATCTTCCTCTCGGAAGTTATATGTCGGTTCAAAACTCTTACGGCAACGAAATAACCGGTCTCGGCTCTATATTTAAGTCCACCGGATCTATCTACGGACTTAACAGAAACACACACAAGTGGTTGATACCCTATATGAAAAACGACGTCGGAGAAATAACCGAAAATAAAATTCAGGCGGCGATAGATTACCTCGAAGAAAATACGGGAAGCAAAGTCAATTTCATAATCTGTTCTTCGGGAGTAAGAAGAGCGTTCCAGGAACACCTTTCCACTTATAAGAGAAACGTCGACGTTATGGACCTCAAAGGAGGCTATAAAGCCATTTCTTATAACGGTATTCCCATTATTTCCGACAGATTCTGTCCTGCGGGGACTATGTATCTTCTCAATACCGACGATTTCGTTTTGCATCAACTTTGCGATTGGCAATGGCTCGAAGGCGAAAACGGCAAAGTCATTAAGCAGGTCGCCGGCAAAGCGGTATACACCGCAACTTTGGTCAAATACGCCGACCTCATCTGCACCCGTCCGTGCGGACAGGCAAGACTTACGGGTATTACCGAAGCGTAATAATTATTTATCGTCCGCCGCAGTTTGCGGCGGACGATATAAAAAAGGAGGAAGCCTATGAAAGTTAAAGAGGTTATATTAAACGTTATGAGGTTGGTTTCTAACGACAAAACCGCAGACGATTACGCCGACGGAAGAACGCTCGACGACGAGGAGAAAAAGTCGGTAAATCAACTTTTAAGGGCGTATAATCTCGTCTTAAAGGAGATTGCAACAGATTATCTACCTCTCGAAATGAAGGAAACCTTTTCGGGCGGAAACGTCGAATTTTCATCTTTTTCAAAAAATCCGCTTAAAATTATTTCGGTCCTTAAAAACGGAGAAAATGTCGAATACGAAATAAGACCTGCGTCGATAAAAATCCCGAACGGCGAAAATTTTGAGATAACTTATTCTTATATGCCCGACGAGCAGACTCCCGCCGACGATTTTCCGTATTACGGCAAAATAGTGGAAGAAAGAGCGTTTTGCTATGGTATCGCGTCCGAGTTCTGTCTTATAAACGGCAGATACGACGAGGCTTCGAATTGGGACTCTAAATACAGAAGGGCGATAGATACCGCCTTTAAACATAGCGCAAAGAAAATCAAAGGGAGATTATGGTTGTGAGGGAGGACGTAAAGATAAAAAGGCAGAGGTCTTTATCCGTCAATTTCGGAAAATTCGGAGACGTCGATTTAAAAACGGACGGAAACGTCGGCGACACTTCGGCTGCCGAATATTCCGTTGGCTTTGACCTTAAAAGCGGAGCGTTGAAAGGCGGAGTCGGACTTGAAGAGTTGTGGAGTAATACCATAGCAGAAAAATGCGTTGCGATATGGTTTTACAGAAAGTTCGACCAACTTCACGGCGCAAGCGACAGGATCATCGCCATGAGCGAAAGCGGTCAGATGTATGAAAAAAGGCTGCGTATAGGTCCGTTTTATCAAATTTCGGGACTGTCGTTTACTCAAAAACCGGAAGGGGTTTGCTATAACTACAACGGCGACGACGTTATGATTTTTGCGTCAGAAGAAGACGGAACTTTTATTTACGACGGCGTATCCGTAACTTCCGTTCCATCCGCTCCGCCCATAACTTCCGCCTGCATACATTACGAAAGATTGTTCGTTACGGTGGCGGGAGGTAAAACGCTTTGGTTTTCCGATGATTTCGATCCGACGAATTGGTCCGTTTCACTCTCGGAAGCGGGTTTTATAGATCTCGTCGATTTCAGAGGGGAAATGCTTAAAGTTCTGAGTTTCCTCGACTATCTCTTCGTTTTCAGAAGTTACGGTATAACGAGGATTTCGGCTTACGGTAATCAGGAAGAATTTTCGGTCGCTAATTTGTTTACGTCGTCGGGTAAAATTCTTAAAAACTCTATAACGGTATGCGGAGATAGAATATTATTCCTCGCAAGCGACGGGTTTTATTCTTTTAACGGTCTTAACGCCGTTAAAATTCTCGGCGGCTTGGACGGCTTCGTCGACTATTCCTACGAACAGACCAAAGGTCAGTATTTCGACGGCAAAGTATATTTCAAGACCTCTATAAAAAAAGAAGATGGGTTTATAGACGCTTTGATGATACTCGACGTTTCTTCGGGAAGATATTATTTTATCGAAGGGCTCGATATCGCCGATATTCAACTTATAGACGGTCGTTTGGCTTACGATTTGGCCTTTTTGTGCGGTGACGGCGTTAAGATTTTTCACCTCGACGGAATTGGAGAAAAACTCGGAATTCCATATAATAAAATTTGGAAAAGCAAAGTCGGAGATTTCGGAATAAGAAGAATAAAAAACCTCGAAAAAGTTTCTCTTTTTACGGCGACCGATATAACTCTTGAAATAGAATGCGACGGAAAAACTTTTGATTTCAGTCTTTTAGGAAGCGCAGAACGCAAGGTTGTTCGTCCCAATATCCGAGGGTATAAATTCGGCTTTAAGATAATTTGCGAGGAGGAAAACGCCGACGTGTCAGCGATGTCGCTCGATTTCGGCTATTACGGATAATTATGGATTACGGTAAAGAGGCTTATTTACAAGTCGAACAACTCGTAAAAAGAATCAAAAGTCTTGAAAAAGCAAATTCGCGCTCCGAAGAGAAAGAAATTGACCTTTCGTTTAAAGTTTATATCGAAGGGAACGTCGAAAAGACGATCTCCTTTTATTCGGAAGAAGAAGGAGAAGGAAGACTTTACGCAGAGATCCCTTCAACCGCTCAAATATGGCTTAATTCAAATCAGTTATTAAACGACGGGGGAATCGTCGATGGCAATTTCATCTTTAAAA
Source organism: uncultured Eubacteriales bacterium (assembly GCA_902797945.1). Lineage (GTDB taxonomy): Bacteria > Bacillota > Clostridia > Christensenellales > Borkfalkiaceae > UBA10281. The sequence continues at coordinate 6,168 of CADBUU010000033.1, forward strand.
AGGGCAACAACAGTATACGCATTGCGTTCGCTTATTCTTCGGGAGAAAACGTCGATTGTCTTATTAAGGTCTACGGAAGTGTTGAAAATCGACTTATAGGAAGGTTTTTACTTCCGATAGGAGGAGATTATTATTCGTTTTCGGACGGGGATTATTTTTCCGTATATAAAGTCGGAGAGAGTTTGCCGCAAGTCGCTTTATACGGCGTTTCCTCCGCCGCGGCGAGATACGACGGTGAAAAAATAGTCGTCGTATACATCGACTCTTCGGGGAATATTTCGATGGAAAAATGGTTACAGGGCGAAAAATTTTCCTATGCGTCCGTCCCCGGGAAAGCTTACGGTAAGTTTACGCTAAACGTTAAAAACGGAAGGACGTATCTTTACGGAGTTCGGGGAAATTATCTTTGGTCGGGGCTAATAGGAGCGGACGGGACGCTCGTCGACTCAAAAACCGGACTAAGAGCGAAAGACGTCGCTTTCGGATATTTCGGTTATGCGGATGGGGGATTGCTCGTTACCGACGTCGACGGAAATATCGTAGCGTGTATTCTTTCGGCCTCAGATCCGAGAAATATCCTAAGGACCGTCGGGCTAGGGAAGAAAAATAATGCGAATTTTTTCGTTAGCGGAGTAACTTTCGGTAAAAACGGCGACGTCGTTTTACTAAACTATGACGGGAATAAATTTACGGACGGTGGAATAGTCGGAATAGGCGACGAAATGATAAAGACCGACGACGGAAACAAAGTGGTCCGCGTCGGCAGAGAAATAAAAATAATATAAAGGAAGGCGAAATATGAGCATAAAGATAAATTATAATGATTTTTACAAGGCGGTTAACGGCGAGGACGACGAAAAAAAAGATAAAAAAGTCAGCGACGCAAGAGCCGAACTCGAAGAGAAACTCAACCGTATTCAGGAAGAATACGACAAAACGACTACGAGAACTTACGGCGACAACGTCTTTTCGAAACTTGTAGATAAAACCTACGACGCTCTTTCCGACGAGGAAATAGAGAAAATCGCAAAAGATAATATTTCGGAGCGGGAATGGAAAGAGAAAGCCAAGAAAATCGAAAAAGACGCCGAAGAGAAAAAGGATAATCTTCAAAAAAAGAGCGAAGAAATATCCAAAAGAGCTGACGAACAAATGACGAAACTCGATGAAAAGACGGAAAACGCAAAAAAAGAGGTCGACGACGAGGCTTTAAAAAGAGGGATAGGAAGATCGTCAATCGTTATGGAAGAAAAAAATAGTCTTGATCAGGCAAAAATAAATGCCGAAGCCGAAATTTTAAGCAACGAACTTTCAGATCTCGACGATATAGACAAGAAAATCGCAAATCTCGAAAACGATCTTAAAGACTCTTTTGAAAATCTCGAAATAGAAAAAGCGGCGGAAATCGCAAAGAATATCAAGGCGCTTAAAGACGAAAGACAGAAGAAAATCGACGAAGTCGAAGCGTATAACGAAAAACAAAGGACTACGAGACAAAACGCCCTTAACAGGCTCGCCAAAAAGGGCATAGACGTTTCGGAAGAGGGCAGTAAGGAATATATCGAAAGAACGGGCAGTATGGTTAAAGAACTTTACGCTTATTATAAATCTCTCGGCTCGTCCGCTTCGAAAGAAATAGTTAAGGATAAAGAATTTATCGAGGATAAAATCGGAGAAAACGGCTACTATTATATAAAGAGTTTTTTTTGAAAGACGGTTTTAAAAAGGTTGTTTAATTACGTCGGACAGCGCATGCGCTGTCCGACGTAAAACCTTTTTTAAAAATAGTTGACTGAGTCGGTCGTTCGTGATATAATGATCATACTATGATAAATAAGACGATAGAAAGAATAAACAGTTATTTGACAGAGCGAAATATTAAACCCAATCGCAGTATTCCGTTTTGGAGTTGGAACAACGAACTCGACGAAGAAAAACTCGTCTCTCAAATAGTTGAGATGAAAGAGGTCGGAGTAGGCGGATTTATAATGCACGCAAGAAGCGGTTTAAAGACCGAATATCTCGGAGAAAAGTGGTTTTCGTGCATAGACGCCTGTCTTAAAAAAGCGAAGGAACTCGGGCTTGACGCCTGGGTATACGACGAAAACGGTTGGCCGAGCGGTTTTGCCGGAGGTTTGCTGTTAGAAAACGAAAAATACCGCGTTAGGTTTTTAAGATATTCCGTAAAAGATTATTTCGATAATGACGCTTTTTGCATATATAAGAAAACCGAAAACGGATATTCGAGAATTTTCGGCGAAGAAAATGGATTGACGGAATATCATTGCATTTATCTTGTCGTAAGCCCTTCTACCACCGATATTTTAAACCCCGAAGTCGTAGACGAATTTATTAAAGTTACGCACGAACGGTATTACGAGCGTTTTAAAGATAGTTTCGGGAAAGAACTCACGGGCTTTTTTACGGACGAACCGCAATTCTACCGTTGGGCTACGCCGTATACTCATACCGCCGAAAAGGCTTATTCCGATAAATACGGCGAGGATATTAAGGACGGTCTTATATATCTTTTCATTCACGACGAAAAGGGGTATGTTTTCAGGAACAGATATTTTACCCTTCTCAATTATCTCTACGTCGAAAATTTCTATAAAAAAATTTATAAATGGTGCGACGACCACGGCTGTAAACTTACCGGGCATAGCGTAGAGGAATCGGGATTATTTATGCAGATGTGGGGAGGAGCGGCGGTAATGCCGACTTACGAATACGAGCATATTCCGGCAATAGATTGTCTTGCCCGTCGCTGTATCGGCGACCTTGCGCCTAAGCAAGTTTCGAGCGTCGCCGCTCAACTCGGGAAAAAGTATATTTTAACCGAAACTTTCGGGTGCTCGGGATATGATTCCACTCCGAGAGAACTTGCGGCAATCGCAAATCAGCAATATTTTAACGGAATAAATATAACATGTCAGCACCTCTTGCCTTATTCTATTGCAGGTCAGGGCAAATACGATCATCCTCCGGTGTTTTCCAAACATTCGGGTTGGTGGAAAGAGTTTAAAATTTTCAACGATTATTTTGCTAAACTCGGCTATATTACCGCAAATACTACCGAAACTTACGACGTAGGCGTTATTCATCCGATGAGAGGAATTTATCTCGACTACGTTCGAAGCGAAGATTACGAAAGCGTAAAGACTATCGAAGACGCTTTTAATAATCTTCTTTCAGAACTTAGGAAGAACGGAATAAGATATCAACTTATCGACGAAAGTATCCTCGAAAGACACGGGAAAATCAATGACGATAAACTCGTATGCGGTAAATGCGCTTACGATACGGTTATCATTCCCGATATGAGGACGATATCTTCTTCGACGGCAAAACTCTTGGGAGAATATCGCGGAAAATTGCTCGTTGAAGGTAAAATAGAATACGTCGACGGACAAAAATCAAATGTAAATCTCCTTTCGAATATTACTTTCGACGATATAAAACAAGCAAGGGGAATAAAATTCTCCTCGCCGGACGGAAATTGCGCAATGACTTCCCGTAGCGGAGAAATCGGCGATTTTATCTTCGTTATCAATACTTCGAGAACCGAAAAGAGCAAAGTAAAAATCGACAACGTTTCCGAAAACTATATAAGACTTGTATTTAACGACGATAAGTTGACTGCGCAAAGGATAACCGACGAATTTACTCTCGATAAATTCGAAAGCGTCATTTTAGTCAAGGCCGACGAAAAACCGAGCGAAGAGGCGAAAGAGGAAAAGGAAGACGTTACTCGTGATTTCGGCGTTACGAGCGTCGGAGAAAACACTCTCGTTATCGACTATGCCCGTATTTCTTTCGACGGCGTTGATTTCGGGGACAAAATGCCCGTTCAAAAGGCTTTCGATTTTCTTTTAAGAAATGATTATAAGGGTAAATTGTGGGTAAAGTATACTTTTAACGCCGAAGAAAAGATACCGCTTAAACTCATGCTCGAAAAGGGAAATTACTTATTTATCGAAGTCAACGGTCAAAAAGTCGGACTAAATGAGAGTAATTTCGATTTCAACTTTGTCGAAGCCAATATCGGCGACTTTGTTAAGCCGGGTGAAAACGAGATAGTTTATTGCTCGGATTATTATCAGCACGACGGAGTTCATTTCGCGCTTTTCGACGAAATGGCGACCGAAAGTTTAGTCAACTGTCTTTATTACGATTCGAGCGTCGATAATATATATATAAAGGGCGATTTTGTTCTTTCGGAAGATATGACAGTCAAAAAGAGAACGCATTTACCTGAAATCACTTCCGAAAATTACAAAAACGGCTATCCTTTCTTCTTCGGAGCATTCGTATTGCAGGGTAAATACGATTACGACGGAAAGGGGAGAAGAATTTTATCTCTCGAGAACGGCAGATATTCGGTTGCCGAAATCGAGGTCAACGGCGAGACGTTCACTTCCGTTCTTATCGATAAAGTCGATTTGACTGAAGGACTTAAAAAGGGAGAAAACGAGGTCAAGATAATCCTCAAATCGAGCCTTAGAAATCTTTTCGGTCCGCATCACTATACTTATGAAGTCGATCCCATCAGCGTTTCGCCGCAGACGTTTACGGCTCGCATACTTTGGGGAAATGGTAATCCGGATTGTTATACAGATGATTATCATTTAGTTCCTTTCGGTCTCGATAAAATCGAAATTATAAGAAAGTAAGATAATAGAAAGAGGAAAGAAAACCGCGTTTCCGTTAGGGGATTTTCGGTAAGGCTGTCCTTTGATAAAAAGACGTGGCATTAGTGCCGCGTCTTTTCTCTTTGCTATATCGTCGAAGTCGAGGATTTCAACGAATCCAACCGACAAGCGCCGTGGTGATAAAAGTCGATAGCATTATCACGACCATTATCAGGATGCATTATAAAAGTTGCCGATATTATTCGTTGCATACAAAAATGAGTTGGAAATTAATCCAAACACTTGAATTTTCGCCGTTTGAAAGCGCAATTACCATTATAATTTAGTGTTTTATAAAATCTATAACGTAATATTGCTGAAGAGTTCTTACTTATTTATTATGCTTTAAATATTATTTTGAATAGGCCTTTAAATAATTTGCCGTTGGCTATATCGACGATCCCTTCCGCAACGCGGTGTGGGATTTTTTTATTGTTCATCATAGTGGCTACGCGCATCGAACCTCTTTCTATGCTGAATTTGATAAACCATGCGCCCTTTACCAGACTTTCCCTTTTTATTTCGTCTTGTATTTTTTCCGCTCGCTTTATTTGTCGGTTGACGTCTGAAATAATAATATTATATATTATTCTGCCGAAAAAAGTATGTTTAAAGTGAAATATCGGGCTTTCTATTGTGAGCGGAAGAATTGGCGGCTCGGCTTGTAATTTTACGCCCGACAATAGAGAGAAATCTTCGTCGGAAATCGACCTTATTCTCGTCGCTTCGCAATAAAAAGGTAAATTTTCGTCGTTATATGTATAATTTTTGGAAATTTCAACGAAAGAGGAAAGTTTTTTTACGTTGCTGTCGGAATTTACGGAAATAATGTATTTGCCGTCGAATATGCGAAAATCTCCGTCTTTTGTCGAAAAAACGGAAAAACGCTCGAAGGGGATAAATATATTTACTTGTTTTTTCTCTCCGCTGTTTAAATAAACCTTTTTAAAGCCGACAAGTCGAATTGGCGGGAAGTAAGAGGGTAAAGAGGTTGGAGAGATATATATCTGCGCAATTTCGCCTCCGTAGCAGTTCCCCGTGTTTTTTAGCGAAAATGAAACGTCGTAGCCGTTTTCTTTTTCGGTTACGGATAAATCGCCGTATTCAAACGAAGTATACGACAATCCGAATCCGAATGGAAAGGCGACGGGAATATCCGCTTGGTAATAATACGGATAACCGACGAGTATTCCTTCTTTATATTTTTCGTTGAAAAACTTGCCGAATTGGTTTCCGAGAGGAACGTCGGCATAAGATTTTACCCAGGTTTCCGCAAGTTTGCCGGAAGGATTTGTAAGTCCGAAAAGTAGTCTATAAGTCGATAAACCGCAACTTTGCCCCGGTAAATACATATTTAAAAAGGCATTTATATCATTCAAAAAAGGAAGTTCGACGGGCGAGCCGCCGTAAAAGACTACAGCCGTTTTAAGACCGAGTTTTATTACTTTATCTATGAGATTCAGTTGTCTTTCGGGAAGCTCGGCGTTTTCCCTGTCTTTACATTCGCTTTCGTATATATCGGGAAGCCCGATAAAAATTATGGCGTCGTCAAAATCCGACGCTTTACGACTTATTTCGTCGGTATTGTCGAAATATTCGTAATTTACGCAAAAATCGTCGAACGCTTGTTTTACCGTTGTAAGTTTTTTGGGCGTGATCATCGAACTTCCGGCGCCTTGAAAACGGGTGTTTTCGAAAAATTCTCCGACTATAAGGTGCCTTTTATCTTTGTCGATAGGAAGCGTTCCGTCGTTTTTCATTAAAACCGCGCAGTCTTCGCTTACAGCGGAGCAAAGAGCGTCGTGTTTTTCAAAATCGCAGTCTATAGGTTGATTATCTGTATATTTTTCAAATTTTAAGAGTATTCTTTTAACCGCTTTATCGAGAGAGTTTTTAACTTCTTCGTCTTTTTCGCAGGCAATAAGAAGCGATTTTTTTGTGTGAGAGGTATTGCCGGGCATTTCGAGGTCTAAACCGGAAAGAAGCGCGTTTACTCTGTCCGTTACTCCCCCCCAATCGCTCATAACGACGCCGTCAAACCTTAATTTATCTCGCAATATTTCGGTTAAAAGATAATGATTCTTACTGCAATGTTCGCCGTTTACTTTGTTATAAGCGGACATAACGAAATCGGGCTGTCCTTTTTTTATCGCCCTTTCAAAACTCCTTACATATATTTCCCTTATCGTCCTTTCGTCGGCCGCGGAATTTACCATAGATCTGTAATTTTCGGTGTTGTTTAAGGCGAAGTGCTTTAAACAAGCGCCGACGTTATTTTTTTTCAGCCCGTTTATTTCCGCTCCCGCCATTTCGCCCGAGAGAAGGGGGTCCTCCGAAAAATATTCGAAGTTTCTTCCGCAAAGGGGATTTCTTTTGATATTCGCTCCGGGCCCCAAGAGAACGTCTACCGAATAATATCGACATTCTTCGCCTATCGCTTCACCTATTTTGAAGGCGTTGTCCTCATTCCAGCCCGACGCAATCGTTACGGCGCACGGGAAAGCCGTAGCGGGGGTTGGAAGAACTTTTCCGTCCTTGCCTATTTGGTCGGAAAGTCTTAATCCGTGCGGACCGTCGGAAGTTCTGAGCGGTCTGACGCCGTATTTTTCGAGGACTTTTCCGAAAACAAACCCGTTTCCGGTAACTAAATCTATTTTGTCGTTTAAGGTCAGTTTTTTAAAAATCGCGTTTGTATTCATAATTCTATTTTAAAGTAAAAAAAAGCGTTTGTCAACGGAAAGGGAAAGCGAAAAGTAATGAAAACGCCCGATTTTTAAAAAAAGAAGGGAAATTTGGCCATAGTTTTTTGACAAAAAAAGTTGTATAATAGTTGCGCTTGGAGAGAAAAAATGGAAAAAAATACCGAAATACAATATAATTACAAAGATTCATACGGAAATAATTATGCTAAATATATAGCATTGTCGGTTATAAGGACTTTTGTTCTTTTGCTTTCTTCGGGAACGATAATTCAGACTTTTTTGTTTGCGTTCGGCGTTTCGGAAGGAAAAGTGTCTGTATACGCTTCCATAATACAGATATTGCAGGTTTCGGCAATGTTTTTATGTATGTTCTTCGGTGATAAAATCAAAAACGTAAAAGGGGTTTCCTCAGTTCTTCTGCTTATTTATTCGGCAGTGTTCGCCTCTGCGCTTTTTGCGCTTATTTTTGCAACAAACGAAGGAGAAGCCGTCTATACGATAGTTTTAATAGGAAGTATGCTCGCAAATTTTGCTCTCGGCTTTTACAATGTGATTTGCTATAAACTTCCTTATTTCGTAATAGATATAAAAGATTACGGCAGACTGTCTTCACTCGGCGGAATTGCGGGAGGAGCCGGCTCGATTTTAGTCGCTACGCTACTTACTTTTTTTGTCGGTAAATTCGATTACAGATTGGTTATGACGGTTGCTTTTTCGATAGGCGTCGTCTTGAGCGTTATGGAGTTTTTTATCGTCAGATCTTATAAAATAGTAAACGATGAACGACAAAAAGAAGAGAAGACGCCCTTTAAACAAACTGTAAAGGCTTTTTTACGCCCTGAATTTTACAAAACTCTTTTGCCCCATTTTATTCGGGGAGTAGGATCGGGAATAATAGGGCTTTTGGTTGTCGTCGGTAATCACGACGGACTTTTGGACAGTTCTTCCTCGACTATGATTTCCGTGTTTACGAGCTTATCGGCGATACTCGGAAGTTTAGCGTATATCTTTTTAGAAAGAAAATTCAAAAAGAGAAAGATGCTCGTAATTTTCGGCGTGATGACTTTATTTTCCTTTCCCCTTATAGTCGTAACGGGAAATCTTACGCTGTTTATAGCGTTTTACTTTATTACGAATTTTTTCATAACCGAAATAAGCGTTCTGATACCTGTAATAGTATACGAGGGGATAGATTACGAAATTATGAGTAAATATACCGCTTTTCGAATGCTGTTGCTTACTCTCGGGAATGCAACGCCGGGGTTTTTTATGGTCGGGCTTCTTGAAACGGTAGGCTCTGTCGGAGTTATGGCGATAGGGGGAGCAATGAGCGCTATTTCCTCGATTTGGCTCGCCGTTTCGATAAAGAAGAAATGAATAAGACGGCGAAAATTCGCCGTCTTTACTTATCCGAAAAACTCGTTCGGTATTTTTTCGGTGTTATACCGTATGTGGCTTTAAAAATAGAATAAAAGTATTTTTCGCTTATAAAATACGATTTTTCCGCAACTTGCGATATCGGAATGCAAGTGTTTTTCAAAAGGGCGCAGGCAATGCTGAGTTTTAGGGAATTTATGTGTTTCGTAAAGCCCGTGCCGTAGGTTTTCATAATTATTTTTTCTATTTGTTTCGGCGTAAGATAAACTTTTTCGGAGAGCGTTTTTAAAGATAAATCGCCTTCGGCGAGAAGTTCCCTCGCCGAGTTTTCGATTAAGACGATATTTCTCGGTTGCCACGTCATTTTATCTTTTTTGTATTCGCGCGTTTGGTAAATTTCGGAAAGAATACCCGTAAGCGCCGCAAATGCGATATATTGGGCCTGCTCAATTTCGGAGGACGTGTCGGAACGGAGTAACGCCGAGAAATTTTCAAAATTTATAGGGATAAATGAAAAGTCGGTAACTATCGGTCCGTCGGCAAGTTTTTTTATTAAAAAATCGTATATCTTCGAGTCGGTTTTTTCGATGGGAGACAAATCGAAAAGAAATGCCGTCGGCGCTTGTCCCGTATTGCTTTTTAAAAAATGACGAAGATTTGGGGGGATTATCGCCGCCATATTTCCGAAAGATACTTTTCCTCTTTCGGTGTATATTTCTTCGCCGTCATTCAGCGAAAAAAACAACTCAAAAGAAGAATGAGTATGTATCTGTGAATAGTCGTCGTTATCGAGGTTTTTTCTTCTTTTTTCGCCGTCGCTCTTGCCGATATACATCGTGGCGTAAATGCCGAGCGTTTCTATTTTTTCCGTCCTCGTTATTTCGTAAATATTGGGTTTTTGACTTGCCATCTTTTCCATGGTCAAAATTATAGCACAATAAAATCGAAATTGTAATACTTTTTACGAATATACAGGAAAAAGCAATATAAGGGCATAATTTATGCAATCTGCGGGCTATATTTTGACAATCAAAAAGAAATAGTCTCGGCACGGCAAGATTTTTACAGTAAAAGCAATATAAGGGCATATTTTAAGCAATTTAAGGCTATTGAAACGCCTTAAATTCGGTGTTATAATTATAGTGTAATATTTATTAAATAGTTAAATCAAGATATGGTTTAATTATTTTACGGGAAATACGGACATGATCGAAATCAAAAAACAATACGCTAAAATCGACACGTTAAACAATTCGCTTATAATAGATTTTTCTAAAGACGCAAAACTCGTCTATCTCGGAAAAAAAATCGCAGACTGCGACGATTATGATTTTTCGGGCGTGAGGAGAGCGCAAACTTTTTCTTCCGCCGACGATATAGACGCTTTAAAAAGGACTGTATCTTCTTCCGGCGACGGGCATTGCCGAGAGGGAATGATATATCTTTGCGACGAGGACGGCAACGCAACCGTAAGACTTTCTTGCGAGGGTATAGAAAAGGGGAATAAAAAGCCGACGCTTAAAGGAATGCCCTCTTCTCACGGAGAAAGCGAATGCCTTACGATAAAATATGGGGATAAAAATTTCGGAGTCGAGGTCGAACAATATTTTGGATTTTTTGACGGAAGCGACGTCGTCGCTACGGGTGTTAAAATAATAAATCAAAGCGGAAAAACGATAAAAATCAAGAGGGCTATGAGTTTGCAACTCGACCTTCCGGACGGGGACTATGACGTCCTTACGCTCGACGGCGCTTCGTGTAGAGAGAGAAGGGCGGTCAGAAGAAATGTAAATGGCGGAACTTTTTCCAACTCGTCGGTTGCGGGGCTTTCGTCCAACTGTCATAACCCGTTTATTGAAGTAACCAAGAAAGGATATAACGGGTTTACCGTTGCGACAAATCTCGTATATTCCGGAAATCATAAGGAACTTTTCGATATTCCGTCTATGGGAGGGGCAAGACTTTTATCGGGAATAAACGACTATCTTTTCGACTTTCCTTTAAAAGACGGCGAAGAATTTCAGACGCCCGAGGCAATATTTACGGTCGCCGCAAACGAGGAAGCGGCGAGCGCCGAAATGAGAAAATTCGTAAGTAGAAATATAATTCCCGAAAGGTTTATCGGCAGAGAACGCCCCGTCTTAATCAACAGCTGGGAAAGTTTTCTGTTTAATTTCGACAGAGGAAAACTTATCGAAACCTGCAAGAAGGCGGCGGAGATAGGAATAGAAATGTTCGTTTTGGACGACGGCTGGTTCGGCAAGAGGGATAACGATTTATCGTCGCTCGGCGATTGGTTTGAAAACGAGAAAAAACTCGGAGGAACGCTTCAAGATCTCGCCGACGAAATAAGGGGTTTGGGACTTAAATTCGGCATTTGGGTAGAACCGGAAATGATTTCGATAGACAGCGACCTTTACCGCGCTCACCCCGAATACGCAATGACTATAAGCGGAGTGAAACCGTTGGAGATAAGACATCAGATAGTTCTCGATATAACGAAAGAGGAAGTCAGACGGGAAATTCTCGAAAAATTATACGGAATAATCGAAAGAAGTAAAGCTTACTACCTTAAATGGGATTGTAACAGGGGAATATACGAACTAAAAAATTCGGGCGAACTCTTTCATAAATACGTTTTGGGACTTTACGATATGTTATCTAAACTCACGGCGAAATTCCCCGACCTTTTAATTGAAAGCTGCGCAAGCGGCGGCAACAGATTCGATCTCGGTATGCTTTGTTACACTCCTCAGATTTGGGCGAGCGACGACGTAGACCCGAGGGAGAGGACGACGATACAGGAGGGAACGGCGAAAGCCTATCCGCCTCTTACTATGGGAGCGCACGTCGGGCATATTCCGAATTGGCATACCTTTAACGGAACTTCATACGACAACGCTTTCGCGGTCGCTTGTTGCGGCGCGTTCGGATACGAATTCGACGTCACGAAGATATCCGAAAAGGACGAAAGAACGCTGAAAAGACAAGTGGAATTTTATAAAAAATGGCGTTCGGTATTGCAGTTCGGAAATTATACCGTAAACGAAAACTCGGAAGAAAGGGGAATTTCTTCATATACGCTTGCCGACGACAAAAAGGAAAAAGCCGTTGCTACGGTCATATATCTCGACAGAACGATAAATAAACTTTATCCCGTCGTTTACATAAAAGGGCTTTTACCCGAAGCGAAATACAGCGTTAGATTTACGAGCGACGAAGAGATAAAGTTTACCGCAAGCGGCAGCGCTTTGGAAAAAGTCGGCGTATATATCGGGAATTTGTATACTTCCGAGAGGATAGCCGATAATTATAATTCGATTCAAACGGTTATAATGGAAATAGAAAAAATATAAACGGGTAGAAAGATGTTGAGAGATTTTTGGATATACTACAATATGAATAAAGCCTCGTCGAGCCTCTTTATAAACGAAGCGGGCTGGCATAATTCCGATCCCGGATACGCATGGTCGGAAACGAGGACGAATTCGATTATTTATTTTGTAGTTGCGGGAAAATGCCTTCTGAGAATAGGCGGCGGAGAGGATAAAAGAGAATTTGTCGTTTCCGAAGGAGAGGCGTTCATCATTCCCGAAGGTAAGGCTTACGGATACGTTTCGGATGATAAAGAGGGTTGTTTCAGATATTGGCTCGCATTTTCGGGACCGGACAGCCACGATATTTTAAACCGATTCGGCATAAATAAAGACAATTACGTCATCGGTGGCTTTCAAAGAGATAAAACCGAAAGGCTGTTCAGAAAAATATATAAAGAGATAGCGACTAAGAAAAAGTTCGAATTATCGCTTTATTCCCTATCTTATCAGATTTTCGATATAGTTCAATCGGAATGTTTGAGGAGCGAGGAAACGGAGAGAAGCCCGTCGGCGATAATCGCCGATTCGGTCGCAAACTACGTTTCCGAGAACGTCAGAAACGGTATAACCGTCGGTGACGTGCAGAGTAAATTCGGTTACGAACATTCTTATCTATACAAGATATTCAAAAAAGAAAAAGGTCTTTCGATTCAACAGTTTTTGATAAAATGCAGAATGCAGGAAGCGAGAAGTTTACTTATGTCTACCTCTATGGCGGTGTCCGATATCGCTCTTTTGCTCGGATACGAAAGTTATTCGGCATTCGTAAGGCTGTTTAAGGAATACGCAGGTTCGAGCCCTGCGAAATTCAGGTCGAGTTATAGAATTACTACAAAAATAATTACCCCAAATAAGCAATCTTCGGGGGAGTAATAAGCAATTTCAAGACAATCGCAATCAGCGATCAATGTGTTAAAATAAAAAAGTAAAACTATACGGAGGAATATATGCCGAATTACAGCGCGGAAGAATTGCAATCTATAAACAGGCAAAAGCGGAACAATACGCTTAAAAAATATTTGTTTCTCTTTTCGATAATCGGATTACAGTTGTTGTTTTTCGTCGTGTTTTACGTCATAGTCAATTTTAATTCGATACTTATGGCGTTTCAGTTAAAGACGAAGACAACTACTATTTGGACTTTCGACAACTTTACGAGAATGTGGGATGAATTTTTCGGAGATAAGGATAAAACCGAACTTATTCTCGCCCTTACCAACACTTTCAAATTTTTCGGGCTTGGGCTTATATTGTTCCCCGTAGGATTTATCACTTCTTACTTTATGTATAAGAAGATTTTGGGGCATTCGGTTTACAGACTCGTTTTCTTTATTCCGTCCATACTTTCCGCAATAGTATGGTCTACTATATATAAGGAAATGGTTGCGGTCGAAGGTCCCGTCGTCAAATTTCTTATGTGGATAACAGGCTCGGACGAACCTATGATTCTTTTGGGAGATCCCGCTTACGCCCTTAAAACGGTTATGGGATATACGATATGGATGGGAATAGCCGGCAACTTCATATTATACGGCGGAGCGATGTCAAGGATACCCGTCGACGTAATAGAGGCGGGGCAACTTGACGGAATAGGTTGGCTTCGCGAAATGGTTCAGATTATAATACCTCTTATTTTCCCGACCATGGGAACGTTGCTTTTATTGCAACTGACGGGGATTTTTACCGCAAGCGGAAATATTCTTTTCCTTACGGGCGGAGCGTTCGATACGACGACGATTTCCTATTTCATATTCCAAAGCGTTTATAAAGTTCCGGAAACGTCCAATAAATACAACTATGCTTCGGCGGTAGGTCTGGTCTTTACGTTGCTTACGCTCCCGATAGTATTTTTCACTCGTTGGCTTCTCGATAAAATCGAGGACGTTCAGTATTAAGGAGGGAAATATGGAAAGAGTAATATTTAAAACTCCTAAACACAACAGGATAAAGAAAAGAGCAAAATCCGAAATAATCGTTTTTGCCGTGGAATTCGTCATACTTGCCACATTTGCCGCTTCGTATATACTTTCATTTTTATGGGCGGTAATGGCCGGATTCAAAACTCATAACGACCTTATAATGAATCCCTTCGGATTGCCCGAAACGTGGCACCCCGAAAACTATATCGACGCATTCAGTCTTCTCGAAGTCAACGGCGTAAATATGATCGGAATGATAGGAAATTCTATATGGTGGGTAATAGGCGGAAGCATTCTCGGCGTTTTAGGTCCGACTTTAGTAGCATACGCGGTTACGAAATTCAATTTTATCGGAAGAATGTTTTTGATAAATCTCAATATCGTAACGATGACTTTGCCTATAATCGGTTCTTTCCCGGCGACTTACAGAATGTATTCGGCTTTGGGATTTATAAACTCTCCGCTTATACTTATAGCGTCTTTCGGCGCTTTCGGTTCGACCAACTTGTATATGTGCGCCTTTTTCAGAGGTGTTTCCCCGACTTATGCGGAGGCTGCCAAAATTGACGGAGCCAACGAATATACGATATTGTTTAAGATAATGATGCCCTTATCGAAGGGAATACTCATAGCGCTTCTTACTATGGCGGCGGTCGGAAGGTGGAACGACTCGAATACGATGCTCGTCTATCTTCCCAAAATGCCTAACCTTGCTACGGGAATATATCTTTTCAGCACGGAAATGACTTACAGGGCGAGAATGGATATTTTAATGGCGGCAACCGTTTTGTCGGCTATTCCGCCCCTCATTCTCTATTCGTTCGGGCATAAGTCGATACTTACCAACGTTTCGCTCGGCGGTATAAAAGGATAAAAATTATATTTTTATATAAAATCAGGAGGAAAAATTATGAAAAAATCACTTAAAAGATTTCTCGCCGCTATTTTTGCGGCAGCGCTTACTCTTTCTTTCGTCGCTTGCGGCGGAGGAAGCGGTTCTGGCGGAGGCAAAGACGGCTCCGACGATCCCGAAACTCTCGACATTTATTATTGGTCGTCGGGTAACGGAAAAGAGTATATGGAAAAGGTAATAAAGGCTTTTCAGGACGAAAACCCCGACGTTAAAATCAACTTTTCGCCTTCTTCGGCGGTTGAAGGGGGAGATATATATACCGATCCCGAAAACGTAACTACGGATATTTACTTTACGACTCAGGCGTTTTATCTCGCTCACAGACAATATCTCGAACCTTTAAACGACGTCCTCGATATGGTGAGCGACGGAGTTAAGGTAAGGAACAGACTCGGCGAGGCTTTCGTAGAGAGCGTTACCGCCGACGACGGAAAAATATATTCGCTTCCGTGGGCAAATTCCGTTTCGGGATTTTGTTATAACGAAACGATTTTCAACGAAAAAGGATATAAGATTCCTAAAACGACCGACGAACTTACCGCGCTTTGCACTTTGATCGTAAGCGACGGATTGACTCCGTTTATCCACTATGCGGATTATTGGAACTATCCTCTATTTACATGGATGGCTCAATATGCGGGATCGGAACAATTCGATAAATATTGGAAGGGAATTTATACGACCGAAGAGGGAGAAGAGAAAGTTAACGACATCGCCCTTTTTAAAGACAACGTAGCGAAAGAAAAGGCGATAGAAGTTCTTCCCGGACTCCTTTCTCCGAAGGGGTTCGTATATACCGGTTCGAATACTCTTACTCATACTACCGCTCAGACTTATTTCCTTAACGGAAGAGGGCTTATGACTCCCAACGGGTCCTGGATGGAAAACGAAATGAGGAATAACCTCACGGGAAAATACACTTTCAAAATGATGAAATTCCCGATCGTCAGTTCTTTGGGAACTAAACTCGGATTGGAAGACGAACAACTTTCCGCCGTCGTTTCATACGTCGACGGCGACGCTACGGCAGAAGAAACCGCATACGTCGAAACGTTGAGCGATGATATCGTCGACAGAGTAAGAGCGGCGAGAGGAATAGTTTATTCCGAAAGACTTCAACACTCGACGCTTATACCCAAAATTTCGCCGGCAAAGGAACTTGCAAAGAAATTCCTTTCTTTCTATTACAGCGATAAGGCGCTTGAAATTGCGGAAACGACGAGCGGAATGATGCTCCCCGTAAATTACAGCGACAATACGACGAGAAAACATCCCGATTCCGATTCCGATTTCGTTAGGTCCTGTGCCGAAATTTACGCCGGAAGTTCGCATATTATCGAAAGAAATTATATGGTGCCTCTCTTCTATAACGGAGGTATCGAAACCTTCTGGCATTATAAACCCGTAAATAATTTTACTTATATATCCGAAAAGTCGTCTCCAAAGACTTACGCTCAATTCTCCGAAATTGAAAAAAATTGGTGGACGGATAACTGGGACGATATTCTTACCGACGCAGGTTTAATTTGATTCAGGAGATAATAAATGAAAAAAATTCATAAAATTTTAAGTTTTATGATCGCTTTGACTCTCTGTTTTCCCGTATTCGGCTTGACTGCCCTTGCGGGAAATTCGGGAGCGAAAATAGAAAACGGTTCTATTTTCGAAGGCGACGAATTATCGATTGCGGAATGGTCTTATGCTAAAAATTCGGGCATAGCGCTCGAAGAATATAACGGCAAAAAAGCCATCGCTTTTAAGACAAAAAACGTGGGAAAGATATTTACGTCTTACACGGCGGTAAAAACGAGTAAGGACGTAGAGGACGCTCTTTCAATTCGTATCGGATTTTCCGTAAAAAAACTTTTAAACGACAACGCTTTCGGATTCGTGTTCGGCTCTCCCAAACTTATAGAGAAGGTCAATGCGACGGGAACCACCTTTTTCTATTTGGAAAAAGACGGAGACGGTTATAAATACGGATTGAAAAATTACGCCGAAAGCGGAGAAAGAAAATATTTCGAATCTACTCTTACTTCTTCGCAGACTGAAAATCTTTCTCTTAAAATGGACGTTTCGGAAAACGGCAAAATAACCCTTACGGTAAACGGGAACGTAGTTTATCATTCTTCCGCCGAAAACGAAGTGAAAGCGGAGGGATTTCTCGGTTTCGTTCATGACGGCGAGCGCTCTCTCTTCTCTTCGGAAACGACCGAAGTATACGTTACCGATTTATATATCGTAAATAACTTTTACGATCGTCCCGAAAACCCGTCTATAAGCAGAGCGGACTTTTCGAACAACGAATTCAATACCGAAGAGTGGCATTTAAGAAATACGGCAGCCGCTCCCGGCGGCGGATTGTTTGTAGAAGACGGCGTTTTGAGTTATAACGGATCGGGACAGAACGCTTTGTTCGGAACGGTTCACAAATATTCCAACTTCGACCTTCAATACGACCTTTTCGACGTCAAAAATACTGCGACTATCGAGAGAAACGGCTGGGTAAATTCGGCGTCTTATTGGCAAGGCGTAGTGTTCGGAATAAACGGCGACGATATTTCGGCAACTTTTGCGAGAAACGAAAACAGGGATTACCTTATATATTTTTCGGGCGGAATAAATTCTCAAACGGGAGAAAGAACTTCGGGCGTAACGTCTATGGGCTTTGTGGCGCGCGGAAAATACGTCAAAATACAATCTCTTCCCGATAAGTTTTCGATGTTCAAAGAAGGTTTTACGGATAAGGTAAGAGTGAGAATAACCGTCATAGACGGAAAATTGACAGTATCATTGAAACTTGTTTCCGAGTTCGAATGGACGGAGATATATTCTTACGAATTCGAGGATGGCTACACTCCGTCGGGTTATATCGCAATGCACGGCGAAGGTAACCAATACGTTATAGGCAGAAGTTTTTACGGAGCGTCCTATTTTAAGTTGGACAATATTCAACTCGTCAACTACGACGCCAAGCCTTCGACGGTTCGCGTCGGATTTACGAGCAATATCATAAAGCCTTTTGCCGATTACGCTTACGTCGATACCTGGTCTGACGACTATCTCGTCGTATTCACGAGAGGCAAAAAGAGCAAGTGAGGTATAATATGAAGTTATTTAAAAAGATAGGCGCGTTCATAGTTGCTACGGCGATGTGTCTTA
>CADBUU010000034.1 GCA_902797945.1 uncultured Eubacteriales bacterium
CAATGTGCCGATAGTAGACGGGACTTTTACCGCCGAAAGCGGATATATACAAACTTCTTACGATATTCATGAGATAAAAATATCCGACGGCGAAGGAAACGTTTTATCTAACGCATTTGTTATTGACGGAGACAATTACAGCGTTACCATTGAAATGGCAAGAGGAGAGGCAGTCGAATCTTTTACACTCGGCGACGAAGATGTATCGAATATGCTTTCCGACGAGGTGGCAGGCGTAACGCTAACCGTTGAAAATATTGACCAAGACAAAGAGTTTGTATTGATAAAAAGAACGGGTGCAACTGTTTCGGTAAGCGTTGATCTCAAAGATCTGGAAGTCGTAAGCGCCGCGCCTGCGTCTGTAAATATGAGAGAGCCACTGACTTTTTCGTTCAGGCTGCCTGAAGGCAAAGTCGTTAAAGACATAAAGGATAACGGCGAAAGTGTTATGCAGTATTGTCAAGTTTCAAACGGCGTAGCGACGGTAAATATTCCTTGCGTATATAAAGAAATGAACATAATCGTTACCACAGAATCCGTAGAATATACATTGACGATAGAAGGCGAAGGGCACGGAACTGTTACAGCAAGCACATATTCACCGAAAGCGAATTCGAGCGTAATACTTACCGCAAGATTTGACGAGGGTTATGAGAAAACACATATGTTCGACTGGGTAAAGGTTAACGGCAAAGAAGTAAGACTTAATCCGGATGGAACTTACGTGATAGAAAACATTAAAGGCGATATAATCGTTCAGTATTCAGTGGTTGTCATAGACAGCAATGAAGATGATGGTAATAGCGACGGGGAATCGGTAAACGGTTCGGATGATGGCTCTTCAGAAAACCAAGATTCGCAAAATAAGAATTCCGGTTGTTTATCATCAGTAGGTTCCAATGCGCTTATGGGGGTAGTTCCCTTAATATTTGCCGCAATTATAATCGTAATTAAAATGGGGCAAAGAAATGAAAAAAAAGATACAGATAGATAAGATTTTATTCATAATTATGGCTTTATTCCCTTTATTTTCCCACCTTTTGGTGTTTTGGCTTTCAAGTCAGATAAAGGGAATAAGTATGGCGTTTACGGGTTCGGACGGAGCATTTACTTGGGGTTGGTTTAGACAGGCACTCGGTATGTTTTCAAAAGAAGCGACGGATCTTTCGATTGCGTTTAAAAACACGATGTGTTATTTTCTTTTGGGACTTGCCATGATACCTATTTCTCTTATGGCTGCATACGTCGTATATAAAAAAGTGTTCGGTTCAAAGTTTATAAGGGTTATGTTAATGTTGCCAAGCATAGTAAGTGCGGTTATGATGGCAATGCTGTTTCAGCAATTCATAATGTCTAACGGACCAATGATACATTTCTTAAATAATGTTTTGAATCTCAATATTCCTACCCCATTATTGACTGAAAGAGGTACGGCGACCATTATGTTTTATGGCTTATGGATTGGACTCGGCGGGCATATTCCGCTTTGGTTTGGAGCAATGAGCCGTATCCCTGATGATGTTTTAGACTACGCTTCTTTGGACGGAATAGGACCGTTCAGGGAGTTTTTCCAGATAATTATTCCGTTAATTTGGCCAACGTTTACAACACAAATAACTTTCTCGCTTATAAATGTATTCGGCGCAAGTGGAAGTATATTGCTTTTCACTGAAGGTAAGTATAATACTTGGACTTTAAGTTACTGGATATACAATGCGGCTTATAAAGGCAGGGCAAATTTGTATCCTATAGCGCTTGCATTAGGGCTTTTAATGTCCGCTGCGAGTGTGCCGATAGTTATTTTAGGTAGATGGTTCATGAATAAGTTCGGAGAAGAAATACAGTATTGAGGTCAAGTTATGAAAAAGATATTAAATAGGGTTTTAATTTATTTTAATAAAAAGACCATAGTGTTTCATATTCTTGGCACGATTTTATGGATTTGGGTGCTATCTTTGGCTGCAATGCTCGTGTGGGGAATATCTATTTCGCTTATGGACGGTTTCGAGTATTCGCTTGATCCCATGAAACTGCTACCAGACATAAAAAATATAAAAATATCGAATTATCTTAAAGCATTTACCTCAGTAGAATACACTATACAGGGCAGTAAGGTTACATTTTTAAAAATGATACTTAATACTGTATGGTATGCGTTCGGAGTTACGCTTTTAAGAATTATAGCGACGACGCTTGCGGCGTATTGTGTATCGAAAGTAAAGTTTAAAGGCAGGTTAGTAATCTATTATATAGTTTTGTTCCAAATGCTTTTGCCGAGTTACGGTTCTGACGTTTCGTATCTGCTCATAATAAGGAAAGTCGGTATTTACGATACGCCGGGAATGCTTCTTGCTAACTTTGCTGGACACGGCTCGTGGTTTTTACTTATGTATGGATGTTTCAAAGGGGTATCTGATTCTTACGGTGAGGCGGCAAAGATAGACGGAGCAAACGAGTTTACGGTGTTTTTCCGAATAATGCTACCGTTTGCAAAAGGCATGATAACAGCAATGCTTATTCTTTTGCTAATATCAACATGGAACGATTATCAAACTCCGTTACTTCACTTGCCGAGTTATCCGACGCTGTCCACGGGCCTTTTTAGGTATAAGACTATAGCGGGATATACACTCGATGTGCCGATATATTTTGCGGGACTTCTGATAACAAGTTTACCCGTAGTAATTGTATTTATAATTTTTAATAAAACGCTAATGGAAAATATGACGATAGGCGGCTTAAAAGCTTAAAGAATAAAAAAATTTTAGGAAGTGAAAAAATGAAAAAACAAACAGCATTTAAAAAAATCATCGCAACTTTCCTTTGCATAGGAATTGCCTCGTCGCTTGCGGCGTGCGGCGGCGGCGAAAACGTCGATAACGACACTGAAACCGACAGCAAACTCGTAATACAGATTTTGCAAAGAGGTTACGGCACGCAGTGGCTTTATAGAGTAGCGGACGCTTTTGAAAGCGCGAATAGCGGCGTGGAGGTAGAAATAATCGAGGCAATCAACGCGAAAGAACTTTCCGACACTTTCAATTCCGGCAAACAATTCAACGACGTGGATATTTATTTCACCCTTAACTATGCGGGCGTAGTGCAGGTTTATAAAGATACCAAAAACCAATTCGACGGCTATGAATACGGGCTTGCGGATCTTACCGACCTTTATTCAATGACTGTTCCGGGTGAAAACGTAACTTTCGGCGATAAGATGAACGCCACGGTTAAAGATTCCATTACCTACGAGGGCAAGTATTACGGCGTGCCGTGGGCAACGGCGGTAAACGGCTTATTCTACAATGCGACCGTATATGACGCAGTGTTCGGAAGCGATTATCACACGCCGAGAACTACGGACGAACTCTATTCTATGTCCACGAAGATAAAGAATACCGAAGTCCTCAACAGAAACAACGAAAAGGCTAACGCAACTCCGTTTATATATGCGGGCGCGTTGGGGTATTGGTCATATTGTTATCTCGCATGGTGGGCGCAGTACGAAGGTCTTGAATCTTACAATAATTTCTATGAGGGGAAATCCTATGACGAACTTTCGGAAACGTGGGTATATTCTAAAGACATATTCGCGCAAAGAGGAAGACTTGAAGGTCTTAAAGTATTAGAGGCTCTTCTTTCTGACGACGCGGGCTTTAAGTCTGAAAAATTCCAACCTAACGAATATAACGCAAACAATTTCAGAACGCTTCAAACGAATTTCCTTTATATGAACGAATACGCCATGATGCCTAACGGCGACT
Source organism: uncultured Eubacteriales bacterium (assembly GCA_902797945.1). Lineage (GTDB taxonomy): Bacteria > Bacillota > Clostridia > Christensenellales > Borkfalkiaceae > UBA10281. The sequence goes on from CADBUU010000034.1 coordinate 3,765, forward strand.
GGCTTGCGCAAGAGTCTTCCGAGAACAGAACTTACGACGTAAGACTTATGAAAACGCCCGTTATAAGCACGATAACCGATAGACTTCCTTCCGTAAACGATGAAACGACTTTGCTTGCCGTTATCGATTACGTTGACGGCGTGAGCGCGGCTAAACCCGCGGGCGTTTCGGACGCAGACATTGAAGAAGTAAGAATAGCGAGAAATATTTATAACTGCGGCGCGGCGGAGCATACCGCTTACGTTCCCGCATACTCGAACGCTATACCGCTCGCTAAGAAGTTCCTTTTGTTCCTTGCGACTAACGAAGCGCTTAAAATTTATGCGGATAACACCAAGGGCGCGAATTTGCCGTTTGATTATTCTAAAGTAGGACAAAGCGCATCTAATTCGTTCTTCAGTTCAATAAAAGAGGTAACTAAAAACGCATATTATATCGACCAAATTTCCAACTCGGATATATTCACGCTTGGCGGCGCGGCGGCAACCGATTACAATGCGGGAACTTACGACGCACTCCTCGGCGCAGCAAAAACTTCAAGCATATATAGAACCGCTTTACAGATTTACGAGAACGAACTCGTAAGCGAAGAAGACTGGAATCAAATGCTTGCTAACGCCGGAATAAAATAATAAAAACCAATCGGAGTTAAAGATGAAACTAACAAAAAAGATTATAAGCGTAGCGGTTTCGCTTTTGCTATCTTTGGCGGCGGTAACGACGGCACTTTTCGCGGTGACGGAAAATGCAAGCGCGAGCGACGAAACGGGAATATTTTTCGTAGATTCCGCCGTGAAAGTCTTGCAAAACTCGGCGTATACGGGCGATAAACTTTCTTCGCTTAAGTTGTCCATGTCAAGAGGAGAAACCGAGAGCGTGCAGATAATCATCGCGCCTCAAAAAACGGTCAAATCGGTAAAGATAAAGGCTTACGACCTTGTTGACGGCTTTGCGAGAATTCCTCAAGACGATATTTCGGTGTATTGGGAAAAGTACGCCGAAATCGTCAATAAGTATAACGAGAACCCCTCTTATCTTTTAGGCGATTACGTCCCTGACGCACTGCTTCCGATGGATACGGCGGTCGAGTATAAGGAAAACAGGGTAAGAGCGGGCGAAAACCAAGGTATCTGGATAGACGTTAAGACCTATTCGGATACTCCCGCAGGCAATTACACGGGCAAATTCGACGTTATAATCGACGGAACTACTTACACGCAAACGTTTAACGTAAAGGTTTGGGATATCGACCTTTCCACTGCCGAAAACACGTTTAATTATTGGGATTTACACGGTAGAGATACGTTCGCTACTAACGAAATGGATAGTAGCGACGAAATGGCGACTTACTATTTCGAGAAACTCTTGGATTATAATATCG
>CADBUU010000035.1 GCA_902797945.1 uncultured Eubacteriales bacterium
GGTACGGTCGGAAGATATACGCTTGCAGGCGTTCTTATCGTCGGACATTTTGTGATGAACATAATCGGCGTGTTGATTTGCGCCATCACCTCGCAGGGTTAAGGAGTCAGAGATGGATAAAAAAGAAACAACGCCGAGAAGAGCGGCGCGCAGAAACTACGAAGAGCGTAATAAAGAAAAACGCAAGCAGGCAAGCGGAAACTTCGGTACGATGATACCGAGAGATCTGTTTGAGGAAATCAACGAGTTTTTGGCGAAAAACCATATTACGAAAGTGCAGTTGATTTTCGCAGGATACGAAGCCCTGAAAGAACAGATTAGAAAGGAAACGGAAACTACAACTTAATTGTGTATGCGGAAGGCATAGACACGAACAAAGAATCAATTTTAATTGATGAAGCGTAAGTGACTATGCCTTCTGACAACTAAATAACTTTCTCTGCGCTTCATCGGAAGGAGGACTTTACGGTAAGCGTGGAAGAAAGACAAAAAAACGAAATGATATATCTTGCATCGGTCGCTGTAATTCGTCGATTGTATCTGAACAAGGTAGTCGATGTGGAAATACTGAAACGACTGAACAAGAAAAACGCGGAAACGATGGGGTGTATCCCTGTGGATTTTATACACTATCATTAAGGAGGTATGGCTATGAGTACTGTCGCCAAGGAAGTACAGGTAATCAAAGCGACAAAGACGGGCGAAAAAGCGGAAAAAATCAGAGTGGCGGCGTATTGCAGAGTCAGTACCGACAAAGATGATCAACTCAACTCATTTTTTGCTCAAATGAGATATTACACGGACTTTGTTCGCAGTAACGACAAAATGGTTCTTGTGGACATTTATGCGGACGAGGGTATTACGGGAACGGAGCTTGAAAAGCGTGATGAAATGAAACGCTTGATACGTGACTGCAAGCACAAGAAGATAGATCGTGTGCTTGTGAAAAGCGTAACGAGATTTGCGCGAAATTCACTTGAATGTATCGAAACGATTCGTCTTATGAAATCTTGCGGTGTATCAGTTCTTTTTGAGAATGACCGCATTGATACGGAGAAGATGAATTCCGAGTTGATGCTATATATCAAGAGTGCATTTGCACAGAGCGAAGCAACGTCAGCTTCCCGAAGAATGTGTACCTCTGTGAGAATGAAAATGGAGGATGGAACTTATTACAATATAGCTCATCCGTTCGGATATGAATGGAAAGAGTTTGATTTGGTTATTGTTCCGAAAGAAGCTGAAATAGTCAGGAAAATATATTCGCTGTATTTGCAGGGAGCAAGTATAAATTCGATTATCAAGAAACTGAAATCGGAAGATACTCCGGATAAAATTTGGAGTCATAACGCAATAAAATATATTCTTACAAACGAGAGATATATCGGTGATACTTTATGGCAAAAAAGTTATACTCCTAATATTCTGCCTTTACGTCAGAAATCGAATTATGGACAGTTACCTAAATACTATTGCGAGGACACACATGAAGCGATTATTTCCAAAGAGGACTTTTATGCTGTAAAAAGGCTGATGCAAGAAAGAAAAGAAAGATTTTATAGTACGAATAAGCGAGAAAAAAAGTTCTATAACAAGAAAATAAAATGCAGATGCTGTAATTGGTTTTACCGAACGAGGGAAATTCAAAACGGATATGTCTGGTCTTGCGCAAAAAAAGGGATTTCCTTTGAAAAATGTCCGTCAAGATCGTATACGGATAATGTACTGAATAATGCTTTTATGAAATTGTATAATATCTTAAAGCATCACAAGAAAGAGTTGCTTGACGAAACAATATCGCAGTTACAGGCATTAAAAACAAAGGTAAACAGTGGTAACAACGCTATTTTAGAAATAGATGAAGAGATTGCTACTCTCGGAAAACAGAACAATCTGTATGGACAGATGTTTGCTAACGGGGTACTTGATGAGGTGACATACTATGAAAAGTCAGGAATGATCAAGGGAAGGATAACTGATTTACGTAGTCGCCGGCAATTAATAATAAAGGGTGACGATGATGAATCTTGTCTTGAAGAACTCCGTGAGTTAAGAAGAATTATTGATGAAAGCCCCGATTACCTTACAGAAATGGACAAAGATCTTTTCTCGAAAACTGTAAAATTGATTTATGCGGAAGAAGATGGATCGTTGAGTTTTATACTGAAAGGCGATATTGAGTTCAGGGTAAATATAGCGGAGGAAAACAATGGCGAATAGGTTTATAACGTATGGATACTGCCTTGATAAGGGACAATTGATTACTTCTGACAACGAGGCAAAAGTGGTAAGGTATATTTTTAATCAATATGCGGACGGGATCTCGCTGCGCACCCTTGTTGAAAAGTTGAATGAAGATAAGGTAGAATATTCCGAAGGAAAATGTGAATGGAACAAGAGAAGAATTTCAAGGATATTGCAAAATGAAAAATATATCGGAGCGGATAACCATCCGGCAATAATTTCAAGCGAAATTTTTCAAAAAGCCAATCAACTGATAATATTAAAAGGATATAAAAAGAAACCTTGTGCTCCTGAGATCGAATATTTGAAAAAAATAGTATATTGCGGACAGTGCGGAAAACTTTTGCATAGAAGATCCATGTGGGATACGCGAGAGAAATGGATATGCCATTCGGACTGTAAATGTAAAAGATACATAGCCGATGAAGATATTATAGCGGCGGTCTTAAATGCAATTGAGAAGATAAAAGAAAATCCGCAAATATTAAGTCGTGATGAAGAAGAAACCTCTTATTTTCGCACCAATGAGATTATGCGCTATACTAATGAAATATCTCGTATAACAAATTCGTTGAATCCAAGTTTTAATACGGGTAAAAAACTTATTTTTGAGTGCGCTAATCTTAAATTTCAGGCTTGTCGTGAGAAAAAAGGACTTGCTTATACGGATAGAGTGTTGCAGCTTACCAAAGAACAAGATATCGACAATAAGATAGAGTCGGACTATCTCGAAAAGGCTGTTTCAAAAATTGTTGTTGATGCAGACGGAACGATAACCATTAGGTTTATAAACGGAAGCGAGATAAAAGATAGGGAGGAAAACAATGCCGGCACAAGCGAAAAGAATCGTAACAAAAATAGACGCCAATCCGTTACTTGCAAAGCAAAATGATGAAAACGGACTTTTGCGCGTTGCGGCTTATTGCAGAGTTTCCACCGACAGCGAGGATCAACTTGAAAGTTATAAAGCACAGGTTGCCTATTATACCGATGCAATAGCGAAAAATCCAAAATGGCGCTTCGTCGATATTTATGCCGACGAGGGTATAACCGGAACTATGGCGACGAAGAGAACAAACTTTATGCGAATGATGCGCGACTGTGAAAAGGGAAAAATTGACCTGATACTTACAAAATCTGTAGCGCGTTTCGCAAGAAATACTGTTGACAGTCTGAAATACGTCAGAAAACTCAAAGCGAAAGGGATTGGCGTATATTTTGAAGAACAAGCCCTTGACTCATTGAAAACTGAGAATGAAATGGCAATCGGTCTGTATAGCGTTCTTGCGCAATCCGAAAGCGAAAATATCAGCGCAAATGTGCGTTGGGGTATTCAGCAACGTATGAAGTCGGGAACTTTTAAGTTCCGATATAATCTGCTCGGTTATCGTAAAGGAGAGAACGGTGATCCTGAAATTGTTGAGGGAGAAGCGCAGCATATCCGTAAAATCTATGAAATGTATTTAGACGGAAATAGTCTTGACCAAATTAAAGCGGAACTTGAGAGCAACGGAGTTGAAACGAAAACAGGGAGCAAAACATGGAATAAAGCTATCATTCAAAGTATTCTTACTAATGAGCGTTATTGCGGAGATTTATTGATGCAAAAGACCTTCACTGAGAACTGTATAACGAAAAAGGTGAAGAAGAATCGTGGCGAAATGCCGAAGTATCTTGTGAAAGATAATCATCCCGCAATAATCGATCGCGTAACGTTCAAAAGAGTACAAATGGAAATGGCTCGGCGCAGTAGTGTAAGAAAGACGTCTGATAAGAGCATTACCGAACAAGGAAAATATAGCGGTAAGTTTGCACTGACAGACATACTCATATGCGGAGAGTGCGGAAGTCCGTACCGTAGAAAGACATATAGCCGCAATGGGAAAAACAAACGAGTATGGCGTTGTTTGAATCGCTTGGAGCACGGAACAGAGTTTTGCTACGATTCGATAACTATTGATGATGAAGCATTGAAACAAGCGATATGCAGAGGTATCAATAAGGCGATTACGGATAGACAAGATGTTATGAGTCTGATTTTATCAAATCTTTCTTACGCCGTAACGGGACAGGATGATACGTTGGAAATGTATGCAATCGAGAAACAAATAGCATCGCTCAATAAAATAATGGATGAAACAATGGAACTTGCAACGAACTCAACAGGCGATGGAAAGCGCTTTATGGAGGAAATAAAATCGTTGAGTGAGCAAATAGTTGTTTTAAGAGAACAACTTGAAGCTGTCCAAGGGCGATTGAAATCTAATGAACGAGTAAGTGAAGAGATTGAGAACATTAAAAATTACTTATCATCAGACAATGCTGACTTTACGGAATACAATGATACTATGGTAAGGCGTTTGGTGGAATACATCAGAGTGATGAAAGACAAAACGATAATCATCGTTTTGAAAGGCGGCTTACAAATCGAAGAAAAACTTGAACAGATATAATATGAGAATATGCCCGGAAAATACTCCGGGTTTTTCTTGCGCTTTTTATAAAAATGTAGTATAATGACAGTATCGTAGGTGTAGCTTTTTCGTATGTTAAAGACA
>CADBUU010000036.1 GCA_902797945.1 uncultured Eubacteriales bacterium
CGAAGAATCGACGTTGCCGTTATAAACGCTGACGGCAATTTCTTTTATCTCGTCGAAAATATCCTTTAACCTCATAAAAAAGTCAGATATTCGCAATCTGAGTATAAGCCCGGCAACAAAAGAAACCAATGCGAACACGATAAGTTTAAAAAGTAAATTTTTAAATACGAGCGAATAATTGCTAACCGATATTTTAAAGGCGTTTCTTATTCTCATTTCTCCCTCCGCAAAAATCGGATATAACCTTATTATATACGAAAGATAAAAAATTTGCAACTCTTTTTACGCGTTTAACTTCGCCCCGAAAAAGGCTCGTTTAAAAACCGACGAAAAATGCCACTAAAAACCATTTCGAAAACAGGACCGTAAAAAGCGCTCGTAAAATTCAAAAAGCAGTCCGCGAACTCTTCGCAAACTGCCTTTTGAAAAATATATGATAAGGGGGAAAATGATGAGCATTTTCAAGAGTTTCGGGCTTTGAAGATCAACGTCTGCCCTCAACTTACGGGTATATAATACAACTTTTTCCCACAAATGTCCAACAAAAAAAACGTCATTTTATTTTTGTGTCTTAATTTATAAATTGTGTGTCTTAATTTGTATTATTTAAAACCTCATTGTTTTCAGAGTAGTCCTCATCGCCATTTTATTCCGCCTCGCTCAAAACTTATTCTGCCAAAAGTTTAAAAATCTTGTCGGTAAGTTCCGTCGGCTGTTCTATCGGAAGCCCGGCTATAAGCCTTGCCGCCCCGTATAAAACTTCCGCATAGGGAACGATTGCGTCTTTATTTTCAGCGTAGACCTTTTTAATTTTTTCGTAAATAGGGTGATTTCCGTTAATTTCAAGGACTTTGGTCGCTTTTACGCCTTCCTGAGCGTTCGGCATCTGCGACAAAACCTTTTCCATTTCGAGAGAAACTTCACCTTCCGAGGACAGGCATACGGGGTGTGATTTCAACACTCCGGAAACCTTGACTTTCGCAACCTTATCTCCGAGCGCGTCTTTGATAGCGGAAAGCATACCCTCGTCCTCTTTATTGAGTTTTTCGCTATCGTCCGCAATGCCAAGGTCCTCTCCGAGAACGTTTTTAAATTCTTTTTCCTCATATTTACCGAGCATCTTTACGGCAAATTCGTCTACGTCGTCGGTAAAGCAAAGTATGTCGTAACCGAGGTCGAGTATTTTTTCGCTCTGCGGAAGAGATTTTACCGCCGTTTCGCTCTTACCCGTGCCGTAATATACGAATTTTTGTCCTTCGGGCATATTTTCGATATATTCTTTGAGGGTTATCATTTTGTCTTGCTTGACAGATCTGAACATCACGAGATCCTGCAAAACCTCTTTATTCATACCCCAACCGGAATATAAACCGTATTTAAGTTGAAGCCCGAACGCTTTGAAAAATTTATCGTAAGCCTCTCTGTCGTTTTTTTGCATATCGAGAAGTTCGTTCTTGATTTTCTTTTCGAGGTTTGATTCTATGAGTTTAAGTTGTCTGTTGTGCTGAATTGTTTCTCTCGATACGTTGAGGGTAAGTTCGCTGTCGACAAGCCCTCTGACGAAACTGAAATAATCGGGAAGAAGATCGGCGCACTTATCCGTTATTAATACGCCATCGGTATACAGTTTAAGTCCCTTTTCGAAGTCTTTGGAATAGTAATTATAGGGAGCGTTCGACGGAATAAAGAGTAGCGCCTTATAAGTTACCGCGCCTTCCGCCGAGGTATGAATAACTTTAATAGGATCGTCGTAATCGTAGAAAGTGTCTTTATAGAATTTATTGTAATCGTCCTTGGTTATTTCGCTCTTGTTCTTTTTCCAAAGGGGAATCATAGAGTTAAGCGTTTCGTCTTCCTGATAACTTTCCCTTTCTTTACCTTCCTTTCTGTCCTCTTCGGATTGTTCTTTATATTTCGTAACCGCCATTTTTATAGGATAACGGATATAATCGGAATATTTTTTTACAAGACTTCTTATTTCGTATTCTTCGAGGAAATTGTCGTATTTTTCCTCGTCTCCGTCCGGCTTTAAATACAAAGTGACGGTAGTTCCTCTTTCCTCTTTCTGCGCCTCTTCGATTTCGTAACCCTCTACGCCCGAAGAAGTCCACTTATACGCCTTATCTGAGCCGAACGCTTTTGATAAGACTTCGACCTTTGAAGCAACCATAAACGCCGAATAAAACCCGACGCCGAATTGACCGATGACGTTGACGTCCTCTTTTTCCTTGGCGTCCTGATTTTGATTTTTAAAATCGAGAGTTCCGCTGTGAGCGATCGTTCCGAGATTATCTTCGAGTTCTTCGGCGGTCATTCCGATACCGTTATCGGAAATGGTAAGAGTTCTGTTTTTCTTGTCCGCTTCTATCCTTATATAAAAGTCGTTCCTCGTAAGACCGCTTAAACCTTCTTTCGTCCCTTTATAATAGAGTTTGTCTATTGCGTCGGAACAGTTCGAAAGCAATTCGCGAAGGAAAATTTCCTTATGCGTGTAGATAGAATTGATCATCATGTCGAGAATTTTTTTAGACTGAGTTTTAAAATCTTTCATAATATTCACCTTTGGCAATTAAATTACGAGAGTGTTAGCACTCTCGCCTTGTCTTTGCTAATATTATAAACCTTAACTTTAAGTTTTGCAAGCGTTTTAGACAAATAAATAAAAATTATTTTATAATTCCCGACGGCGCGTTTACGGACGAACAAAGCGCCCTGACGGTTATCTCCATTCCGTCCTTTAATTTTTCTATCTTTATTTCGGGAATCGAGAGGTTTCCGAAATATTGCGAAAGCGTCAAAAAGATAGCCCTTTCCATAAGGTCTTTCGATTGTTTTGCTATTCCGACTCTATCTCCGTCTATTACTTTTTTAAATCTTTCCTCGACTAAATTTTCGGCGTTTTTTTTCATATATTCCTTTTTAATCCTCTCCTTATACTTCCGAAAAAGCCGACGTAGTTGGAAGTATAGTCGTAAATTTTATTTTTTTTGTTGATAACGTTGGAGCAAAGAGTTTTGAAGGCTTTAAACGCCTCGCATTCGGGCGGAAGTTCGCCTGCGTTTTTAAGCATTACTCTGTCATCCGACGGAATTACACCGACAACTTCCGTCTTTAAGAGTTCTTCGATTTTCTCGGGAGTCAAGGCGAGTTTGTCCGCAACGAGATCTCCCCTTATCATATTTATAATAAGTCCGATATTTGCGAGTTTATAACTTCTTAAAACAGACAAAACCTTGTCGGCGTCTCGAAGGCTCGAAATCTGCGAAGTCGTAACGACCAAAGCCTCGTCGCACGCCGAAACCGCTTTATGAAAACCACCGCCTATGCCTGCCGGGCAATCGACCAAGACAAAATCGAAACCGACCGAAAGCCCTTCGATAAGTTCCTTTAAATTTTCGGGAGAAACTCTTTCCTTTGCAAAAGTATGGACGGAAGGAAGGACGTATAAATTTTTATGCGACGGACTTTGCACGAGCGCTTGTTTCGGTCTGCACCTCCCTTCTATACAATCCACTACGTCGTAGACGACGAGATTTTCGACGCCGGTTACAACGTCGAGATTATTCAATCCGAAATCCGCGTCGCATACGCACACCCTCTTTCCGCCGAGCGCCAACCTATACCCGAGATTTGCCGTTATCGACGTTTTTCCTACTCCGCCTTTACCCGAAGTTATCACTATTTTTCTTGCCATATCCGCCTCCGTTTTTAAAGAGATATTACTCCCTTTCAAACCGAAAATTTTAAGAGAAAAGGCGTCTATTTGTTTTTTTATGGCGAAAACTTGATTTTTGGAAAATTTTGAGTTATAATTCGACTATGCAAAATCAATCCTTGACAAGGCTTAACGCCGTAAAGATAAAATCCATTAAAAATTTTTTCTACCGAAAAATAAAAGGAGGGAGTTTTAAGGACGTAAAACTTCCCTGTCATTCCGTATTTTATAACGACGGAGGAATGTTTGGAATTATTACGGGAAATAAGATAACCTGGATAGAACGCGGCAAAATAATGGTAGTAGGTCCGAACGTCAGCTTTCGTCCCGTTATAGAAGGGTTGGACGTAAGGTTGTTTTTCTGTTCTTTCGAGGTTGAAGAAAGACTGTCTCTTATTCCCTCTTTAAAACCCTCTTTTCTTTCATCGGTATCCAAAAACCTATTGTCATTTTTTATAGGTTCGGCATACGATATTTTCCCCGACGAGAAAAATCAGAGCGAAATTTCATCATACGAATCTGACTTTGAAAAAACGGCTAAAAATGACGAAGAAACAGACCCTGTGATAATTCAACGCGCTTTTAACTCGCTCGAACTTATACTTATAGACAGCGTAATTCCCGCCCATCTTCCTTTGCAAGCGATTAAAGAGGGAGAATATTCTTTTGAAAGCGAGCGCATAACCGACGAAGTAATTTCTTATCTTCAAAACAATTTGCATAAAAAAATCACTTTGGACGAAATAGAAAACAGGCTTTATTTTTCGAAGTCGTATATTAAACAGTCCTTTAAAAAGGAAACGGGAAAATCCATACTTTCATATCACTCCTCGTTACGGGTTGAAAAAGCCAAAAAAATGATTGCCGAGGGCAAGACGGCGGCGGAAATTTCTTCATCGCTCGGCTTTTCGTCGCAAAATCATTTTTCATCGGTTTTTAAAAAGATGACGGGGCTTACTCCGACGGAATATAAAAAGACTTTAAAGGTCTGACACTCCCTCTATACTTATGAATCTCGCCCTCGCGAAAGAATAGCGGTAAAGCGGTCTATCCAAAACGTCGTACGTATGAGCGCAGACGAGCGGACCTTCGGACGAAAACCCGCTTATTATGGCAGAATGATAAAAATCGCCCGTTTCGCTTCCCAACTGAACTATATCGCCTATTTTGACGTCTTTTTCATCTACGAGCCGTCCGAACGGCCCGACAGAAAGATTTCCTACTATAAACCTGTAAAAATATTCGACGGAAGTCCAAGACGCCGTCCGAACGTCAGAACTTATATAAAACCAACCGAAAACGGGCGTATAGTTCATTTTTCCCGAACCGGCGTAAACGCATTGCGAAACGAAATTCGTGCAATCTCCGCCGACGCCGTCGAAATTATAGTATGACGGATTTCTTTTTTTTGCCCAATATTTTGCGTATTCGACCGCTCTTTGGCGGTCGTATTCTTTTATTATCATAAACTATTATACGGGCTGAATCTTTTTTTTGACAACGAATAAGAAAAATGTCATAACTATAATTGACAGAGGGGGAAAAATGTGTTATTATATAAAGGTAAAATAACGGAGGGCAGTAACTATGGAAAGAATAAAAACTTTGGAAACGCGTAATTTGTGCGACAGCGCCGTAAACGGCGGTTGCGGAGAATGTCAGACTTCTTGTCAATCCGCTTGCAAAACAAGTTGCGGTATTGCAAATCAAAGTTGTGAAAACTCTGCAAAAAGCGAAAAAGACAACTGAAATCTAAAATACCGCCGATAAACGGCGGTATTTTTTTTAGGAATTTACAATTATGATACATCAATTTAAGCGTTGCGGTTTAAATATCGTCATAGACGTCTGTTCGGGTTCCGTTCACCAAGTGGACGAATTGGCATACGACGTTATTTCTCTTTTTGAAAACACGCCCGAAAATCAACTTATAGATAAGCTTTTTGAAAAATTCGGCGCTAAATACTCCAAAGCCGAAATAAAAGAATGTTACGATCAGGTCGAAGAATTAAAAAATGCCGGTAAATTATTTACGCCCGATACTTTCCGACCTATCGCAGGAAAACTCAAGGAAAGATCCGCCGGCGTAATAAAAGCGCTATGCCTTCACGTCGCTCACACTTGCAATTTAAACTGTTCTTACTGCTTTGCAAGTCAAGGTAAATATCACGGCGAAAGAGGGGTAATGGACTTTGAAACGGGGAAAAGGGCGCTCGACTTTTTAATAGAAAATTCGGGAACGAGAAGAAATCTCGAAGTCGACTTTTTCGGCGGAGAACCTCTGCTTAATTTCGAAGTCGTAAAAAAACTCGTCGCCTACGCCCGTTCGATCGAAAAAGAACACGGCAAAAATTTCAGATTTACCCTCACCACGAACGGCGTCGCTATCGACGACGATGTCATAGAATTCGCAAATAAAGAGATGCACAACGTCGTTTTGAGTCTTGACGGAAGAAAAGAAATACACGACGCTTTCAGAGTTGACTACGCCGGTAACGGGAGTTGGGAAAAAATAGTTCCGAAATTCCAAAAACTCGTCAAAGAAAGGGGAAATAAGAACTATTATATGAGAGGAACTTTTACTCACGCAAATCCCGACTTTTTAAACGATATAAAGGTAATGTTAGACCTCGGGTTTACCGAACTCAGTATGGAACCCGTAGTCTGCGCTCACGGCGACAGTTCGGAACTTACCGAAGCGGACTTCCCCGTCGTTTGCGAGCAATACGAAAAACTCGCCGAACTTATGATACAAAGGCGCAAAGAGGGAAAACCGTTTACTTTCTATCACTATATGCTCGATTTAAACGGCGGACCTTGTATCTACAAGAGAATTTCGGGTTGCGGTTCGGGCACCGAATATATGGCGGTAACCCCTTGGGGCGACTTATACCCCTGCCATCAATTCGTCGGCGAAGAAAAGTTCAAACTCGGCAACATATACGACGGAGTTACAAACCCCGAAATTCAGGACGAATTCGCCTCTTGCAACGTCTATGCGAGAAAAGAGTGCGAAAACTGTTGGGCAAAATTATACTGTTCGGGCGGTTGCGCCGCAAACGCCTATCACTCAACCGGTTCGGTCAAAGGAGTATACGAATACGGCTGTCGTTTATTTAAAGCGAGAATGGAATGCGCTATCGCCGTCGCAGTCGACAAGGCGCTCGATACCTAATGAAAAACAACTTTTCAAAAACTCCGATAAACGATTTTATCGAAGAATATTCTCGCTCTTCTCCCATTCGGCTTCACATGCCGGGGCATAAAGGCAAAAATTTTATCGGCTTTGAAAATTCCGACGTTACCGAAATAGACGGAGCGGACAGTCTTTACGCCGCAAACGGAATAATTGCCGAAAGCGAGAAAAACGCAAGCGAAATTTTCGGGTGTAAGACTTTTTATTCAACCGAAGGCTCTTCGCTGGCAATTAGGGCGATGATGAGATTAATCGACCTATACGCAAGGGAAAAAGGAAAAATGCCCTTCGTCCTTGCGGGGAGAAACGCCCATTCGGTTTTTTTATCTTCGGCAATAACGCTCGGTATAAAAGTAGATTGGATATATCCCGATAAAGGAAATTATCTTTTTTGCGATATAACGGCGGAAAGACTCGACGGTATTCTTTCTCGGCTACACGAACTTCCGGTAGCCGTATATATAACTTCGCCCGACTATCTCGGCAATATTTCCGACGTAAACGGATTATCGAAAATATGTAAAAAATACGGCGTTATTCTCGCCGTCGACAACGCTCACGGAGCCTATCTGAAATTTTTATCTCCCTCGCTCCACCCTATCGACCTCGGAGCGGATATATGCGCCGACTCTGCGCATAAAACTTTGCCTTGTATAACGGGAAGCGCCTATCTTCATATTGCCGACGATTCTCCCCTTATTTTTTTAGAAAGGGCGAAAAGCGCAATGGCTTTATTCGGCTCCACAAGTCCGTCTTATCTTATACTTCGCTCGCTCGATAAACTAAACGCCCTCGTTTTTGACGGCTACGCCGAAAAAATTCGAAAAACAGCGGAAAAAGTCGAGACTCTTAAAGCAAAGTTGATGCAAAAAGGATATAAGGCGGTAGGGGACGAAAAATTAAAAATAACGATAAAGACGATCGATTACGGCTATACGGGTAAAGAATTAAACGCCATTCTCCGCTCGTCCGGCATTTATTGCGAATTTTACGACGACGATTTTCTCGTCCTTATGTTTTCGCCCGAAAACGATGAAAAAGATATGCGGATTTTAGAAAAAACCCTCCTTTCGATTTCCCGAAAACCACCGATAAACGAACTATTCCCAGACTTTTACGTCCCCGAAAAAATAACGGAAGTTTTCGAAGCGGCGAAAAAACCCTCCGAAAAAATAAACGTTGAAAACGCCGTCGGGAGGATAATATCGGAAGCGACGATAAAATGTCCGCCCGCAGTCAGCGTTATAGTAGGCGGAGAACTCGTCGACGAAAGGGTAAAAGCCCTTCTTGTAAAATACGGAATCGACGAATTATACGTCGTTAAATAGCAATAAAATCGCTCGTTTTTAGATAAATGAGCGAAACCGATTGGCAAGAAGTCGAAAAAGTATACGGGCCGTTAAAAGACGATATGATACAACTAAACTCGCCGAGCACCATAACCGACGACATCGATCCGAAGTCCGTCGAGGAAAATTTCGATAATATAAAAGATATTATAAAATCCGTCCCGACATACGATAAAGTAAAAACCGCAATGAAAAAGGCGGGTTGCAAACTCACGTTTAAAGACATCGGAAAAAGCGAAGAACTTATGCGAGAAGCGCTTTTATACCATACTTATATGCGCAGACGGCTTTCGCTTTTAAGGCTTTTATATCTTACCGATTTTAAAGAAAAACTCAAAACGTTTCCGTTAAAGGAGGAATAAAAATGATTTATAGAAAACAGTATAAAAATTTATCCTATCTTATATCTCTTCCCGAAGATTTCGACAAAAATAAAAAATATCCTACCATTTTATCGATTCACGGAGCCGGAGGAAGAGGAAAAGACTTAGGAATTTTAGAAGACTCACCGATTTTAAAATCAAAAAACGAATTTTGTTTCAAAAACTTCGTTGTTATACTTCCGCAATGTTACGCCGATACTTGGTTCGATATTTTCGAGCAACTTCAGGATTTTGCCAAGGCAATGAGCGACCTTCCATACGTCGAAAAATCGAGATATTTTGTAATAGGCGTAAGTATGGGCGGCTACGGAACTTTTCAACTCGTTTGCTCTCTCCCCGAACTGTTTAAAAAAGTTACAATTCTCTGCGGAGGCGGTATGTATTGGAATGCCGCAAGGGTAAAAAATATCCCCATAAAATTTATACACGGCGCGAAAGACGAAACGGTGTTACCGAGAGAAAGCCAAATACTGTATAACAGAATAAACGCTGTCGGAGGAAAGGCGGAACTTATTATTCACGACGATTTAGACCATAACGTATGGGACAGAACTTTTGCCGACGACGAAACTTATAAATGGTTACTCAGAGATTAAACTACCGCTCTGCGAAATAATTTCGCAGAGCGGTCTCATTTAAAAGTCCGCACTTAAAAGCGGACTTTTTCTATTTTTTCAACAAATCTTTAATTACTTCCCCCGCAATAATAAGTCCGACTACCGACGGAACGAACGCTACGCTCCCGGGAATTTGCCGTTTTATTATTCTGACATTTGTTTCATTGTGGCTTATTCCGTCCGAAACGCAAGATAACTCTTCACTTTTTTCGGGGGATATCGGTTCTTCCTTCGAATATACCACTTTAAGCGCTTTTATATCTCTCTTTCTGAGTTCTCTTCTCATAACCTTTGCAAGCGGACAAACGGAGGTTTTATAAATATCAGCGACCTCGAAAGCCGTAGGATCCGTCTTGTTTCCCGCGCCCATACTGCTTATAATCGGCGTTCCGACCTTATTTGCCTGAACTACGAGTTCGATTTTGCCCGTTACCGTATCGATTGCGTCGACGACGTAATCGTATTGCGAAAAATCAAACTCGGCTGCGGTTTCGGGAGTAAAAAAAACCTTATAACCTTTAACTTCTATTTCGGGATTTATATCCGCTATTCTCTCTTTTGCAACGTCGACCTTATATCGATCTATGGTTTTCAGCGTAGCGATAATTTGTCTGTTGATATTCGTAAGGCTAACCTTATCGTTGTCGACAATATCTATTTTGCCGACTCCGGAACGGGCAAGCGCCTCTACGACGTAGCCGCCTACTCCCCCGACGCCGAACACTGCGACTCGTGAATTCCACAGTTTTTCCATTCCCTCTTTACCGAAAAGAAGTTGAGTCCTCGAATATTGGTTTAACATTTCATTTGTTACCTTCATATATTTCTTTGGCGACTTCTCTCATTGCCTGAGCCTCGTCGGGGCGCTGAAAATAATCGAAAGAAGGAGCGCATTTTCTTAAAACGTATGCGTAATTACCGTCTTTTTCCTGATCGTCTGAATTTATATAATCCCACGCCTCGTCTAAAAGCGCCTCGGTCTTTTCGTATGCGGTATCGTCCCTGTCGAAAGTGAGGTGTGCGAGCATTACGAGAGAAATAGCGATCTCGCCGGCGTGTCTTCCTATTTCTTTAAGTATTTCTATCGCTTCAAGCCAATCTTTTTCCGCTTCGTCGTATCTTTTCATTGCGTTAAGCGTTCCGGCTTTGTTATTAAGAAGGGCGGCGTATTCGAAACTTTGAGTTTTATTTGCTTGTTTATACGCCTCCTCGGCTTTTTCGTATAATTTAAGCCCTTCCTCTTCCTGTCCGAAAAATGAGAGCGTCGTCGCCGAGTTTATATATACCGTCGCTCCCGACAGCGTTCTCGTCAAGTCGAGTTTTTCGACAAGTTCAAGGCTTTTTTGCATTGCCGCCGTCGCTTTTCCTCTCTTTTGAGTCCTCCGATAATACCCGACAGCCTCGTTTAAAACTGTCAGAAGCGATCGCTCGTCGCCTGCTTCGGTCGCCTCCTTTTCCCAAAATTCGATACATTCCTTAGCGCCTTTCATATCGTTTTTATTGAAACATTCGTCGAGTTTTGAAATAAACCTCGTAGTATTTATCTGCGTTCCGCCCATAATCTATTCTCCTTTATCTAAGTCGTCCCATTCGTCGTTAAACCAATGCCTTATTCCATTTTGGTCTTTATAGGCGATGACGGTCGATAAATTGACGTTTTCCGCGCTTTTGAAAATGTTCTGCTCGATTTGCGGATCTTCTTTGGAAAGCGAGGCTATAAGTTCTTTAACTTGCTTTCTCTTCGAACCGGTATTGGAAGACTTACACCCTTCCGAATCGCAATAATCCGTAAATTTGCATGCGCATTGTATAAAGCGAAGGTTATTATAATCTCTCCACGCCTTTATATCTTTTTCTCTGACTAAATACATCGGTCGTATAAGTTCCATTCCTTCGAAATTCGCGCTCCTTACTTTCGGCATCATGGTCTGCATCTGTCCGCCGTATAACATTCCCATAAGTATAGTTTCTATAACATCGTCATAGTGGTGTCCGAGCGCGATTTTATTGCAACCCAAACTCTTCGCTTGACTATATAAATGCCCTCTTCTCATTCTGGCGCATATATAGCAGGGAGATTTTTCTATCGTAAAAACGTTATCGAATATATCCGTTTCGAATATAGTTATAGGAACGTTCATAATCTTGGCGTTTCTCTCTATAACTTCCCTGTTTTCCTTGCTATATCCCGGGTCCATCACCAAAAAGACGACCTCGAAAGGGAATTTACTGTGGCGATGAAGAAGTTGAAAAAGTTTCGCCATAAGCATAGAATCTTTTCCGCCCGAAATACATACCGCGACTTTATCTCCCGGTCTTAAAAGGTCGTAAGTCGAAATCGCTTTTACAAACGGCGTAAACAGTTGTCGATGAAATTTTTTATTTATACTGTCCTCTATTTTTTTTAGCGTCTCTTCCCTGTCCATATCCGCAAGATGAATACGGAGCCAGCCGTTATATCCGCCTTTTAAACTTTTTGAATTATACCCCTCTTCCCTAAGTTCTTCCGCAAGGCGAATGCTTGTTACTCCGTTTCTGCAATAAAGACATATTTCCTTAGTTTTATCGCTTATTTTTTCTCGTAACTCTTCTTCGGAAATATGGATCGCCCCGGGAATATGCCCGTAATTGAAAGAATATCCGTCCCTAACGTCGACGATAGCGATATCGTCCCCGTCTTTTGCGGAAAGTTCTTCCGGCGTTATCTCAATATCATTAAAATCAATCGTCGTTATACTCACCTCTTTTTAATCGTCAACCTTTTTAATTTTCGAAAACGATTATAACAAAAAGCAAATTATTTGTCAATGAAAAACTTCCTTTCTATCAAATGATGAAATACTCTGATTTCTTGCGCTTTCGCCTTATATTTTTTAAATAAAAAAGCGAAATCATTCTCCCGACGGAAAAACAATTCGCTTTTTTATAATCCTACTCTTTCTCTTAAATGTTTAATGAAAAGGTATTTTAACTTGAATAAACTTGCCGAACGCCTTATTATTTACTTCCGCGCGACGCTTTATCCTGATATTTACCTCTGATAGCAAGCCCGATAGTTCCGTCGGCAATAAGCGCGGTAACGTAACCCGTAAAACTGAAATCGAATCCTACTCCCGACATATTTGCGATTGCAAGAACCAATCCGATAAAGTCCAATGCCAAAATAATATATAAAAACAACCAAGTCATATCTTCGCCGAGATCCTTTCCGAACACAAGAACACACAGGGAAATAATCTTAAATGCGTTCAAAACGCAAATAACGATCAACAATGCGTTTACGTTGTAGAAACACAAGTCTATGACGATAGTCAAAACGCATACGATTATATTAAACGCAAAAAACAACTTATAAAATAGCGACGCTTGCTTAACGTAACGTTTTAAAAGATACAATGCTCCCATAACGAGCATTGCCAAAATTACCAGCATTAAAACAAGGTTAAAAACATTTGATAATTTCTCAGTCGTCGTAGTCGAATTAATTGCTCCGACAATGAAATTTACCTCTCCGCCGATAGTTCCCAAAATCATCAGAACCATTAAAACCAAATGGGTAACCATTATTGCGCTGAATTTTTTCATATTAAAATCTCCTTCTTATTGTTTAAGGTCAAAAACTTCTTATTTATGACTTTTCATTCCGATATTTCAGAAAATCTCTTTTTTGATTTTCAAATAAAATTATAATACGGTAGTTTTGTCGCCGTTTATAAGATATAAATATGCAAATTACAGTATAATTATATCATCTGTCGATGATGTAATATGGCGCTTAAATAATTGCAAAAATTGCTTATTCTCGCTTATATTATATCATCTTTCGATGATGTAATATGGCGCTCGAACAATTGCAAAAATTGCTTGTTCTCACTTATATTATACAATAATCCAACCCAAAAAACAACTGTTTAAAAGATTTTGGGCTGAAAAGTCTTCATCTATAAACAATTCGCTAAAAAAATTTTCTCAATTCAACTATTTTAATTACCTTGTTTTATGTTAAAAACACCCTTTCGCGATAGGGCGTTTTTTGTATATCTTTATGTAACGTTAAACGTTACGCCAAAAATATCAATTAAATTTTATAGTAAATCGTAGTCATCTGAAGCGAGAACGTCTAAAATCGGGCGCCCGTCGGGGAATTTATAGTTTAAATACATTTCCTCGACGCTGTCAAAAAATCCTGCGCGCCGACAATATTCGCGTTCTCTTTCATCACGATCTTCGATCAGATCAAGGTCATCATCGTTGTTTGCTATACAAGGACGCCCCCTTCCAACAGAAATATCATAATCTGAAGTAATATTATATTTGTGTCC
>CADBUU010000037.1 GCA_902797945.1 uncultured Eubacteriales bacterium
ACCCCTATATATCTCCAACTTTTCCTTGAACTTAAATGACTTAAACAATTCTTTAACTTCTTTCTGAAACTCTCTTCGGTATGCAAGTTGCCGTCGTAAGTGAACGTCACGAAATAATTGAATTCCTGTAAATTCATCTTCCTTGAAAGCCTTATCTTTCTCGCCAGAAGATTTCTCTTTTTCATTTCCGTATTTTCCTTTATATATTCTTTGACCTTTTCCTCGCTTTCAAAGTGCGGCGAGAGCGTTTCCATTATCTTTTTCTTCCGTTCCCGTTTTTTCATATAAACGGTTTCCGCGTATACCTCGTTAAACAACTCTTTCTTGGTCGTTATTCTCTCTATTATATTCTCATTTTCCTCGTTTAACGGGCTTATAGCCTTGCTTTTACACTTTATCGTTATCACTTCTTCTTGCCTCTTCCGCCTTATTTTTCGCGGTCTTACCGTGTGCGGAATGGCTATATAATGACTGCCGTCGGAGTATATTTTAGCCTCCGTGTATATCATATAAACCTCCTCTCGCTTTGCGGAGCGGTGCGGAGAATTTATTAGCACGCAGTTCTATTCTCCATCACTTCCATATAGCGAATTTATAAAATAACTGTTCTGCGTTTTTAACTCTTCTATGCTCGCCTTACTCGTCAGATATTCGTAGTAATCGGCAAGCCCGACTTTACAATCTTTTGCTTTGTCAGTAAAATAATCCGAAAAACAATCCGTCGTAAACCTATCCGAATATATCTTTTTATTACATAAATAATATTTCTTCTTTTCCTTCTTCCCGTCCATTGTTCCGCTTTTCTTTTCTATCCTTAATACCGAGTAACCGTATTCGTTATAGAACTTCACGTTCCGTTTCCAAAGTTTTTCCGTTATGAGTTTAAGAATATGCACGAGCAAAGTATTATCTCCTCGGCGATACCGAAAATCATAATACAGGGCTATAAAGCGATTAAACGCAAATTCAGAGAGCATTTCTTCAAGCGTATAAAAAGGCAGTGCAAGCCGCATTTCCCCGCTTTTAACTATCTGTATTATCTCGCATAGATCTCTTGCGTCCGCGCCCCAACTCTCCGGGCGTTGTTCGTCCGTAAATACCTTTATAAACGGAAAATTATCTACCGTCGCGGAGTGCCGACACATTTTGAGCCAAGTGTTGAAAAGGTCGTTCTTCTGTTTGGTTTCTTCCGCATTCTTCTTTATCTCTTTAAGTTCGAGGACGTTCCCCCGCTCTTTACCTATCTCCGTTATAGCGACCACCCCGAACTCGAAACTTCCCGCGCGTCTATTCCCCTCTATGACTTTCTTGCCGAGCCTTAAAACGTCAAAATCCAGAATATGGGAGTACCCGTTACTACCCTTTCTTAAATAAAAGTCCAAATTCCATAGTGGGAAATTCCCGATAGAAAACTTCTCGTTATCCGTCCGAACGGAATAGTTGGAAATTATTAAACTCGTTTCTATCGCGTAAATGAAATAACTTAAAGCATAGGTTTCAAGCACGTCGAACAAATCGTTTTCCTTTAACCCGTCGTGATAGTTATACCCGTAACGGTTGACGTCATAACCGTATAATTGAGAGTTGCTACCTTTTCTTTTTTCATACCTTATGCGCTTTTTCTTTACCCACTCTTTGACCGTCGCAAGGTTATACACCGTTCCGTATTCCATACAATTAAGCAATTCATTTTCAAAACATATCCAAGGGAAAAAAGGAAATTTCATATCCGACTTCTGTATTATATCCAAAGCCTTTTGCCGAAACATTACTTCTTGCGAAAGCGTCATATCCGTTATCATGGTCGTTTTCTTCTTTCCCATACTTCCCACCGTCATTGATACGATAGGCAGTTCGTTTATAAACCCGCAGTTCCTCGCCTCGAAACGCCTTAATTTTTTAGTCGCAATCTTCTTTCTTACGCTATTAAAAATAATGTAAGCGATTATAATGAGACTCCACCGCGGAAACGACATAAAAAACACTTGTAAATCAAGAAGTAGTTTCACCGCTTGTAAATACAAAGTCTTAACCTCGAACGCTGTCGCAAAATATAAATAATAGGCTAAAAACGCGACTATTATGCTCGCGAAATTGAGATTGAACACCCAAATCGCTATCCAGAGTTTCCATATCCAAGCACGGTCTTTTAAAAACTCCACATAACCCGTTATAAACCTTTTTATAGGCAAATAGGTTATACCCGTTACCCCCTTAAAAAGTTTAAGTGCCAAGGTGTCCTTGTTGTGTTTTGCGTTAGTGCTGCCGTATATCCTCTTTACTATAACTATAAGCCCGACTATACAGGGGATCAAAAGCACGAAGATTTTACTTGCTCTCCGCGCGCTTTTCCCCATAGACGAAAGCCACGATGTAAAATTATCTTTGCTTACAAATAGTTTAATAAACTCGCCCGCATTATACAGCGTCTTTTCTATATCCGCGACGGATATTATCTCCTGCTTTATAACTTCGGAATAGCCTAAAACCGACGGCAAAGTGTGCGTTTTGCCGTAAAACACAACAAATACATAATACGAAAAAGCCCCGTATAGGTCGATTAACGTCTCTTTTAGTCTTAAATACGACTTAAAAAACGCCGTCGCTCCAAGACAGATAAAAACTAAAAACAACGCCGCCGTTACTATTATATACAACGCTTTTCTCATAGGCTTTTCACCGTATAGGATATATACGAAATAACTAAACAAACAAGTATTACCGTTATTACCGCCGCTATTCTTTTAATCGTCTTCATCCCGTTTCCTTTTCTTTACAAGTTTTATTATTCCTGCCAGTATTTCAAACGGCAACGTCACAAACCATAATACCGTCTTAAACACGTAAGGGAGCAAAGGCGCGAATATTACGACTAAAATACCGAGAAGAATAAGCCCAAAAATGCTTTTGCCTTTGTTGTTTAAAGATATTTCGACATCTGTTTCGTTTACCGGATCGGTAGAACCCGATTGCTTATTGTCTATAACTCCGAGATTGTAAGTAATTCCGTCCGTTTCAAACTTTAACCGAAGTATAGTAACGTCGCCGACGAGAGTTGCAAAAGTTCCGTATGCGCCGTCGCCTGTCCAAAAGGTATAATCCGTTTCGGCAAAGCGCAGCACCCATCTTTTGCCCTGTAATTCCTGCATTGCGGCGTCAGTCAGTTTACTTGAATATTTGACGTCTATTATTGCGCCGTGATAAATATCTTCTCTGTCTTCACTCACTATAAAGTCTTCGACCGTTTGGATTCTGTCCCAGACGTAAGTTCCCGCAAATAAACCTCCGCCGTTGTGTTCTACCTTGTCGGTATATTTTAAATAAGCGTAAGCGTCGGACTTTTCTCCAAATTCCTCTCTCGTTCCTACAAACATAACCCATGCGGAAGAGTAAGACTGCGTTGTGTAATATACGTCCGCCTCTAAAAGTTTATCTATCGGCTTGTCCGTGTTAAAGGCGACGAAATGACTGTCGCACGCCCCGACATAAAATTTAAAGCCGTCCATATACCTAACGAACCCTACAAATTTATCCGTTACGACTATCGTCTCAACATCCACACAATTTACGTAAGGCTTTCCGTTTATACTTCCGAAACAATACTCTTTATTTATAGCGTAACTGACTTCCGTTATAGTATTCCCGTCTGGCGCTTGTTCGTCTATATCATTATTAAAATAACGGAACAGCGAACTTATACAATAATACCTCGTGTTTTCGTTTAACACGCTAAAACCCTTAACCTTATACTTATAAATAGTCCCTTGTCCGCTTATAAGTTTCAATTTATAGTTATAATAACTTATCTCGTCGTTTATGGTCGTCGAAATGTTTATTGACGACGCCCTTATTTTATTTCCGCTCGGCTGGTATGTATATACGAACAGTTCTTTGTTTACGCTTTCCGCTATCTGTATTACTCTTATTGAATAGTCGGTTTTAACTTCGGGATAATTGTTTTCGTTAAAAGACTTGTCTTTTTTTAAGTCGTCTATTGCCTCTGTGTATACTTCGTCGGCATAAACAATGGGCGTAAGAGGCGTTTGCGCCGTAAAATTTACGACGCAAACGCTTAATGCAATAACGAGTATACGAATTAAAAACTTAACCGCCTTATTACGCATTAAAACTCTATTGCCTCCTTATCAAGATTTACTCCCGCTACCGTTCCGCTTATTACGAAATTGAGCGTTACGCTCGCCTCGCCGTTATACGAAGTTACTATCAGCGAAAACATATCCTCATATCCTTTTTGCTCCAAGTTGTCGCTTAATTCGGGATATATTGAGCGCATAACTTCCGTTAAAGTATCCGCTTTGGGCGTTACCGTAAAAGACTTTTCACCTTTTTTAATACTGAAACCCGCGGATAAATCTTTTATGCTCTGAAAAGATATGTCTTCATCGCCTGTGGAAAAAGTAAAATCTTTACCCGAAACTTTATTAGGAACTATTTTCACCGAATAGCCTTTCACCTCGTCCGAAGTAAAGCCGAAAGTATATTTCACGTCTACTTCGAGCGGCTGCTTTACGGACACGGAATATCCGCCCGACTTACTTAATACGTCCTTGTTATTTACAGTAACGTAGAAAGTTTTGAAGTCGCTCGTAAATCCGCCCGTAAACTTTGCAACAAGCCCAATAATCGCTATGACGGCAAGCAAAATAAGCGAGTAAAACAATATTTGAATTATTTTATTTTTAGTCATTTACCGCCTCCGTTTTTTGCTTAAAATTCAAGCGTATCGTTACTTATATTGACCTCTACGACTGACCCGGGATCTATTTTCGCTTTTATCGTCTTGCTTACTCCCGAAGTGGTTTCCGTTACCGTTACGTTAAAATAACACTCGCTTACGTATTCGTGGAATTTATCCGTATACGCTCTCGTTCGTCCACCGTCTATTTTTGCGGAAGAAAGATAATAACTCTCTATATCTTGAAGAATAGATATACGTAACTTACCGCTTGAATACGACGCGGTTATGAAATTATCTTTTAAACTGTCTATATCCACGGTTTTAAAACTCGTATCATACCAAACGTCGTTTCCGCTCTGGTTATAGTGTTCCATATATCCGACTTCTATCTTTCCTACGCCCGTTATGACGACGTCGAAATTATTAAACTTGCTTCCGACTTCTCCGAACGGATTAGAAAGAACGACGTCGTATTCGTAATTGCCGCCTACGCCGTATATGCTTTTATCTTGTTCGTCGGGAGTATAGTCCGCAAAATCCATCTCCGTCGGACAGCCCGCAAAAGTTACGGTGCAACTCGCCGTCTTGTTCCCCATACGCGTGGTGCATACGATTATTATCTCGCCGTCAAACGGGCTTTTACAGGTAACCGTCGCCTCGGTGCTTCCGTCGCTTTCGGGCGTAACCGTTATATAATTGCTCACGTTTCCCGTTTGGTTTCCGCCCCACGCGACTTCCCAATCCACTTGCTTATTCGTCGCACTATCCGGAAGAACCGTTGCGCTAAGCGTTTTACTCACTTCCGCAACGTCGCCTTTGAGCGGAGTTGAAGAAATGCTCGGCGACATCATAAGTGAAAGTTGAATAGGCTCTTTCACCTCCGCGCTTGCAGTTACGGCTTTGCTAAAACTGTTTAGTATCCCTATACCGACCGCTAATAAAATCGATATGACGATAAATACAGCCGAAACAATAAATATATGTTTGCTTGTTATCTTGTTACACGTTTTCATTTTATATTTTTACCTCCGATTTTTAATTTGTGTTTTTTGTGTTTGAAGGGGCAGACGCTCGTCAGGCGAGGCGCGCGAAGATTTTTGAAAGGGAGCATACTTTTTGTACGCAGGAATTTCAAAACCCGCGCGGAACAAAGCATCACGAGATGTATGCTCCTTCAAATTTTTAATAAAAATGCGTTGAAGTTACCTCTATATCCGCATATAGAGTAATGTCTCCGATTGTTCCTGCGGGAATAACTCCGTCGAACGCTATGGTTTTAGCACTATCTAAATACCAACCTTTAAATGCGTAGCCGGCACTTCCGCTACCATTACCCGAATGATAATCGCTTCCCGGTCCGCCACAGGAAAATCTTGCTTTAAGATTACTTATGTTTACAGCCTCTCCATAAGTATAAGTCTCGGGATAATATCCGTCAGACACTTTGCTTAATCCGTATTCCGAGCCGACCTCGAACAACGTTAAATCGCCTGCATTCGCACCCGCTTTTTTATACGTTATGTTGTAAACCGCTTTTTCTTCGCCGAAGATTATTCCGGTCTTATCCAACGTCACGCTCTCGACCTTTAACTGCGTTTTTATTGCCGTAACGTCTATCGTGAAAGTATAAGTTGCAAGCGAGTTCCCGTTTTCGTCGCCGAAATAGAATATAATGCCACTTGATTTATTTCTATCTAAAGCGTTTATAATTCCGTTGGTCTCGCTCGCAGTATATCCCGCAACAAAATCTTTTAATAAAAGTCCTACTTCGTATCCGTTGCCTGTTGGTGTTATAGTGGGAGTTTTAGCCGCGTTTGCTTTTACTGCGTTAAGAGCAGTCGTAAGTGCCGACTTATACTCCACCGAAACAGTTGGGGCGGTTATTTCACTGTCAGACATCGCAACCGTATACACGTCGGACTTAACGTAAGAAAAAGCAACCAAAAGAGGGTCTTCATTTCCAAAATCCGCATAAACCGTTCCCTTCTTCGTATCGTTGTTCACGCTCGGCGTCTTACCCGTTTGCGACAGACTTATGCTAAAACCCGTATACTGCTGTTTATAATCTACTAAACAGAAAAGTTTAGCATCGGAATTATCTCTTGAAGTTACGGTTAGTTTTATTTGTTCCCCGAACGCCTGCAAACAACTGATTTCCGCTATGGACGATCCGTCGGACACAGGCGTTACCGTAACGTAATCCGAAATATTTTTACCGCTCGCCC
Source organism: uncultured Eubacteriales bacterium (assembly GCA_902797945.1). Taxonomy (GTDB): domain Bacteria; phylum Bacillota; class Clostridia; order Christensenellales; family Borkfalkiaceae; genus UBA10281. The sequence goes on from CADBUU010000037.1 coordinate 6,925, forward strand.
ATTCAGACTCTGCATTTACGAATTCCAAATCCCAATCCACCGCTTTGTTTACGGCGTTTTGCGGATATACGCTCGCCGAAACTATTGCCTTCATAGGCTCGTTTCCCGAAGAAAGTAAGCCAGACTTCGGCGCAAACAGCATTGTATGCGGCATTTCGTGAATTTTACCGTCATTAAGGGCGTTTCCGTTCTCGTCGATTACTTTGTCCGTTACTGCAACGATGCTTGACGATTTGTCCGAAGACAGTTTCGCTATAAGCCCTATCCCAAGCGTTATTGAGAGAATTGTTATTACCGACAGCACTGTGATAGATAATTTTTTATTTTTTATTATATTGTTCATATTACCTCCAAAATTTTATTTTTGCGTAAAGCCCGCTTATTTTTGCGGGCTTTACGGTTAATACCCTTTATTTCAAGAGCATATTGAGTAACGTTTTATCCGAGTTGCGGAAAGGTTTGACGGAACACTCGTAGATCTCGCCGTCTTCGTCTACCGTATGGACGGTATAGGTGTTGCCCTTTATTACTTCGCCCGCCTCGGTTTTCATCTCGAACGGCTTTACGGTAAGTTCCGCCGACATTTCGTTTCCGAACACTATGTCGAGTACCGTATACCCGCCCTTGTCCGGCGGCACGATAGCGATTTCTATGTCCTTACCTCTCACCTTGCCTTTAATAAAATACGAATAATACGTCTTGTCGTTCTTCTCGAAAGTTTCCCTTTCTACAAATATAGTTTTGTTTTGCATTTTTCACCTTCCTTTTATTTCTTTTTACCTTTAATACGCGACAATTTCGCCGCCTCTTCTTTGCTCTTGCCTTCGGCTATGGCTTTCTTATACTTATACATACCCGCCGAATCGTTTTGCGCTTGCAAGTAACCCATACGGAGAGAAAACTCTTTATAATCGTATTCTTCGAGAAGGTCTGCCGCAGACTTAAAAGTCGAAAGTGTTGCGGCAGCGCCTTCTTGCCAATCCCATTGCCATATAGGGTCTATGTGAGAATTTGCTATAAGATAGAGAGTTTTCATAGATATATATTACCAGTTCCTATTCATATACTCGGACAAACTTAAACTTTCGTTAAATCTATCGACGCGAAGATAAGCGCAATCGTTTTTAAATGCAACTTTTTCCGCAAGTAACGTCTCCGCATCGTAAACCGAACCACCGTAAATGTCTATAAGCAAAAACCTAAACGATATACTTTCAAGCAATATCCTGTCGTAAATCAAAGAGTATAAATCTTCATCTTGATCTTTAAGATATTCTATCGTCTTCTTCGCGCTCTCTATATATTCAAGCCATTGTAACAATAACCCTTTAGGCCAGTAATCTTTATTTTCAAGCGCGACGTAAATATACATAGAAACGTGTAATTCGTCTTCTATATATTTCATTCTCGAACGCACTTCGTTGAAAAGTTTTTGCATAACGTCTTTCGCAGTGCCGAAATAGTTTTTAAAGAAATCGTCAATAAGTTCGTTTTCGTCAAGATTTACGTTCCAAGCAAGTTTCGCTTGAAGATAATACTTCAAAACGTGGAAAGCCGTCGAGTTCGACTGGAATTTTTGTTGTTGGTCAAGTATCCAAAACGCTCCGCTTTTTACGGCTAATCTATAATTTTCAACTATACTGTCGTAAGTGTTGTAAGGTCCGAGATAGGAAATGAAATCCGTGGAATAAGTCCAAAGCAAAGTTTTATTACTGCACGCCTTCCATTTCATTAAATTCTCATATTCACGGGAATTCGCTTCGTTTGTAAGCGGTTTGGTATAGTCTGCCTCGATAGGCGCATACATTACCGCGACGTTATTAAGACATTTTACGCTGTCGTCTATCGGCAAGTAAGTATCGCCTTGCTTTTTGGCAGGTGCGTCTACCGTTTCGTGATAAGCAAAGAAAGCAAGTACGAGATTCCTTCCGTTTTCTGTAAGCCACGGCTCGAGTTTCTGATAAAGTCTATTCATAAATTTAATAACTTGAGCCGCATTAGTGCCGTAAGTATTTTTTGCCGCGGCACACTTATTACATTGACACCACGACTGGTTATCTTCCTGCGAAAAAGTCATCATCTCGACGTCGGGACTGTCTTCAAGCCACTTTTTAAGCATTGCGACTATTAAATTCATCATCTCTTCGTCTTCGCAAGAATAGCAAAGTTGCGCGGGTAAATTGCCTTGTCCTGCCACTTCAGAATGCGTGTTTGCGACGAATATGCCGAAAGAAACGACATAGTCATAGTAGACCGCTATATCGACCGTGCTATGACGGGAACGAACGACAACCGCAAAGACTTTCAACGCATGCTAAAAGACAGCAATAAAAAAGCGTGGGACGTCGTTTTAGTATATAAATTTGATAGGTTCTCGAGAAACAAATACGAAACCGCTATTCATAAAAAGACGCTGAAAGACAACGGTATTAAACTTATCTCCGCTACTGAAAATATACCCGACTCCCCCGAAGGCATAATTCTTGAATCTATGCTCGAAGGTATGGCAGAATATTACTCCGCAGAACTCTCGCAAAAAGTCTCTCGCGGTATGCGTGAAAGCAGATTAAAAGGACAGTTTACGGGCGGAAAAATACCGTATGGTTTTAAGGTTGAAAATAAAAAAGTCTATATTGATGACGACGAGGCTCATATAGTAAGATACATTTACTCTCAATACGCAAACGACGTTTTTGTCAAAGATATACTTGCCAACTTGAAAGAGAAAGGAATTACGAACAGGGGAAAGCCGTTTGCTAAAACAACCGTTTACAACCTATTGCAAAATGAAAAATATTCGGGGATAGTCAGGCACGGCGAAGACATTTTCGATAATATCTACCCGCGCATAGTCCCGAAAGATATTTTTGATATCGTCCGAAAAAAAGCCGAGCAAAATCATTTCGGTAAGCACGACTCATCGGTTCAATACATATTAAAGAATAAAATCCGATGCGGGTACTGTGGCAAATCAATCATTTCAGAAACGGGAACGGCAAGAGACGGAAGCGTAAGACGTTATTATAAATGTAACGGCAGAAAACTAAACCATAATTGTAATAAGTCTATTATTCAAAAAGAAATACTCGAAGAAATAATTATAAAAACGACTATAAAAGTTCTCTACTCTCCGCAAAACCTATCCGAAATCGCAGACAAAATCCTCACCGCACAAATAAAAAAAGAAACGGACAATTCCGTTGTAAATATCCTTACCAAAGAAATACAGGAAATTCAAAAATCACTCAATAATATTTTGGCGGCGATAGAAAAAGGAATAGTAAACAATACAACCAAAAACCGTATGGAAGAACTCGAACTGCAGCTCGAAGAAAAGCAAGAAAAACTATTGATTGAAAAATCTCGTGAAAAAGTTAAAATAACAAAGGCTGAAATAGTCAAGCATATTAAAACGGCTCTTAAAAAAGAGCCGAAACAAATGATAAATCTTCTTGTAAACCATATAATTCTATACGACGACAAAGTAGAAATATATTACAATTACACAGACAAGAGAAGACCCGATGACGACGATCATCAGGTCTTTTTATTTTACTCGGAAACTTTTGAGAAAACCTACTCATATGAAAAATTCAAGTTCTACATCAACGAAAACAAAACATATTATTTCGGCGTAAAAATGCAAGTCGAACTGTACATATAACGGTAGACATAGCAGTTATATAATCACTCGACTATCCTTTGACTTAAACCCTAAAAAATCTTTATTAGTTAAGGATTTATGCAATAATCCTCTAAAAAACATACTACTCTAACGTCATTTTTTATATTACCAAATAAAAAACCGTAGAAATTATCTGTGATTTTCACGGTTCAACTGGGATTGTAACCGTTGCACCAAGAGAGTATAATCCGAATTGTTTACTTATTACAAGTGAGTGGTTCGGATTTACTTTTTATATTGATGATTTACTTTGATTTAAAAGTAAAATATGGGCTTGCGATTTCAAATCGCAAGCCCATATACTGTTTCTCGGTTTACAGTAAACCGCCGCTATGTATTTTCTTGCGGTGTCCCTATGGTTTCAACGGGACTATTTTTATTATCATTTGTTTTATTAAATTGTAATTTTTGCCTTTCGGTAAGCCATTTTTCAAACTCTTGTTTTACCTCCTCTTTCTCAAACATTTGTTGAATTTCGGGCAGTAATACCCTTGCTATACTTTCTATCTCGTAATCAGGTATGCCCGTTGTGTTTTTCCGCTTTCTCGTAATTGTTTTCCTCCGTCATTTATTCGTTTTTCTGCTATTCAGTTGTATTTTCATTTTTTAGACTCCTTTATGTAAATTTATTTTTGGTCTCCGTATGAATACGGTAATCTCTCCGTTTAGGTCTGACTTAATCTTTTCTCTTACTACACACATAGGCATTTTGCCTTTCTATTAAAATTTCCGACCTTTCTTTTTAATTATTTGCTGTAATAATTGCCGTTTAACCTGTTCTGTCTATCTCTCTCATCTTCTATTTCCTCCTCAATTTCTTTCAATCTTCTTGACCTATTCGTCACTTCCGGCGTAAACAACGATAGCACCGACGAAAAGAATCTCTCCATTGTTCCGCCTATCGGCCTTCCGTAAACTATCCTGTTAAAT
>CADBUU010000038.1 GCA_902797945.1 uncultured Eubacteriales bacterium
CCTACACGCAACTCCCTGAAAATGTCAGGAAATACGATAAGGAGCGAAACTTGTTTATGACAATTCAATGTCGAACGGCGATTTATTATATCGCCTTTATAAACAATAAAAAATTTAAGGAGATTTGGAACGGACAGAAATTAAGAGCATATTGGAAAAAATAAGAGAGTTAAACGATGACGAAACGTCGATGAAGGTGTTGCAACTTGTAGCCGAATCAATGGCGTTCGAACAATTAAAAGCCTTGCGATGCAATACCGAGCAAAGTAAGGACATAAAGGCTGAAATATCCTCTAAGGAGGATAATATGTTAATCAATATTAGCGGTATTTCCGTAAACTCAAAACCGAGAGCGGACGGCAGATACCAAGGTTACGTCACGGAAGATGACGGAAGAAGAAAATATTTTTACGGAGGTAGTGTAGAAGAAGTAGAAAAAAAGATTAACTTTTATAGAAAACAAAGCGCGGTAGTCGGAGTAAAGCATAAAAAACAAAATACTCCGACCTTTAACGAATTTGCGGACGATTGGTATAAGACGTATAAAGAACCCAACTTAAAGATAAAAACTTTAGGCACAATCAAAAACGCTTTAAGCCATGCCAGGCAAGCATTCGGGGGAAAAAGATTAAGCGGTATTACTGTCGACGACGTTCAGAAAATGCTTATTTTAATGCCGCAAGGAAGGACGAGGGATCTGTGTAGACAATATACCGGGCAGATTTTCGAAAAAGCGAAGATAAGGCGGTTTGTAAAAGAAAACCCCTGTGACGGAATCGAAATAAAAAAATACGTCAAAAAGCATAAGCCGGCGCTTACTAAATCAGAGCAAGCCGAATTTTTAGCCCATCTTGATAAAATCGAAAGCAGATACGCTTTGCTTTTCAGATTTCTATTATCTACGGGTTTGCGAATAGGCGAGGCGCTCGCTTTAACGAAGAGGGACGTAGATTTTGAAAAGCATACCGTTTACGTTTGCAAAGACGTAGTGTTCGTTAAAGAAGAAAGAATAATTCAAACTCCGAAGTCCGCTACTTCATACAGGACGGTTCCCGTTCCCGAAGCCATTTGCGACGAGTTAAAAAGTATTGTGGGCGAAGATATTTTTCCGTTCAGTTATAATGCGGTAAATAAAGCAATGCAGCGTATAAGGGCGAATTTAGGCTTTAACGTTACGATACATACTTTGCGACACACCTACGCTACAAGGCTTGAAGAGGCTAACGTTTCACCCAAAGTAAAGCAGGCATTACTGGGTCATTCTTCGCTTGAAATGACGCAAAACGTATATACCGACACCCAGACGGAATATCTCGAAAGTATATCGGACAACATAAGAAACGTGTTTAATGCTATTTAAAATCGCTTAAAAGTTACAAAAAAAAGCATCAATCGGTTGAGGTTTTGACACCGATTTGACACCGAAAAGGTAAAATCAGGGGGACATTAGTAAGAGGGACAGAACAAAAAAACGACCGTTTTCGGTCGAAAAACGACTGAAAACGGTCAATTTGGAGCTGGTAGGCGGACTTGAACCGCCGACCTGCTGATTACGAATCAGCTGCTCTACCGACTGAGCCATACCAGCATAATATAAAAATAAAAACTAAAAGGCGAAGGAGGTAAACCGCATATCCGCCGAAAGGCGGTATCTTGCCGAGGACCCCGAAGGGAAACGGCAAACTGAGCCATACCAACATAATATAAAACTAAAAGGCGAAGATACATTATCTATCTTCCGCATTAAGCCAAATTATTATAACATATTGAAAATTTTAATGCAAGAAAATTTCGGGCTTATTTAAAAATTTTTTAATTTTTTTCAAAAGGATAGCAAGTAGTCTTTTATTTTTTCGTTTACGAATAGAAAGCGTTGTGAAAAAATTTTCTTTTTTAAATTATCTTTTAAATAATTGCAAAATTTGAAGTTTATGGTATAATGATATAGGAGAGGTTTGAATTGTGAACGGAAGAGTAAGAAACGCAGTTTCGTTAACTTTAAATTTGGCTATCGTGTTTTTCGTCGGAATATCGGTTTATTATAATCTTCGCAACGACGTCATACGGGACGCTTCCTGGTTTGGTTATACAGGGGTGAAGAGTCTCGTTTTTTTTACCAATTTGTCCAATATTTTTATAGCTATAACCTCTGCGGTAACAATAGCGTTTAATTTTAAAAACGCAGCGAGAGATTCTTTTGATTTTCCGTTTGTATTTAAGAACATAAAATATACGTCTACGGTTGCGATAACTTTGACTTGCGTGACCGTCGTGTTTTTTCTCGCTCCCTATGCGGCTCTTATAGGGCATAGTTATTTTGATTTATTTAGACGAAATAACATCTATACTCATTTGCTCGTTCCGATTTTGGCGATAATAAATTTTTTGGTAGTGGAAAGCAATGACGATTTAGGGTTTAAAAGCGTCTTTTACGGTGTTATACCGACTGTTATTTATTCGGTCGTTTATCTCGTAATGGTGGTTTTTATAGGCGAAGCGAACGGCGGATGGGTGGATTTTTACGGATTTACTTTCGGCGGAAGGCTTTGGACCGTTCCATTGAGTTTCACGGGAATGTATGCGGCAACTTTTGTAATAAGTTGGCTACTTTATTTAATTCAGAAAAAAATATGCGTAAAACGCAATAAAAATAGACTTTTGGAGGAAGGAAAATGAATTTTTCAAACAAGAAATTTGACGTCGTAATACTTGCGGGACAATCAAACGCGGAAGGTAACGGAGTTATACAGGGAAAACTTCCGCAACCTCTCGATAACGTTTACCAAGAGATAGATAAAAACCCCTCTTACATAAACGAAGAAGTGAAAGATTCCCCGAAACTTATAGTAACTCTTCCCGTTGAATGCGAGATACAAAATTATCAGGAAAGGACTAACGGCAAGGATTCTTTTGCGGACCTCGCAAAAGGCTTTGCGCTTGACTATATTTCTTCCGGGAAACTTAAAGAGGGCAGAGATATAATCATAATAAAAGCGGCGGTAGGCGGAACGGGGTTTTCTCGCAACGAATGGGGAATTACGAGCCCTCTTTACGAAAGATTAAAGCAAATGACGGACGCCGTATTATCACTTAATCCCGAAAACAGAATCGTTGCGTTTTTATGGCATCAAGGCGAACACGACGCATTTGAAAATGCGCAATTTAACGATAGCGAGAGATACGATTTTTATTATAATCACTTTAAAGAGCAGACTTTGGATTATTTAAAGAGATATTCGCAGTTTAAGTTCCCCGTTATTGCGGGAGAGGTAAATAAAGATTGGGGAGCGGAATACCGTCATCAATGCGACGCCGTCGAAAAAGCGACTAAGGACGTAATAAAAGAAATAGGCTTTGGCGGAGTTGCTTTATCCGACGGATTGATTTCAAATGACCAAGCGATAAAAAACGGAGATAAGGCGCATTTTAGCGCCGAAGCTATCTGTGAATTTGGTAGAAGATATTTTAATATTTATAGGGAATTAGTAAAATGAAAGCAAAGTGGATTTGGATAAAAGAGGCGAGTGAAAAAAACGAATACGCCGAATTTGTTACGACTTTTAAAAGGACGAAAAGAGAAAATACAATTTTAAAAATTGCTTGTGACGGCGTTTATAACGTCTTTTTAAACGATGAACTCGTCGCCTTTTCCGCTTGCGCCGATTACCCTCATTATAAATTTTACGACGAGATAGATATAACCGATAAATGCGGGGATTATAACGGACTTAAAGTCGTCGTATGGAGAGCAGGCGAAAACAGTCAGACTTATATAGAGGACAAGGCCGGCGTTATTTTCGAGGTTCTTAGCGGTGAAGAAGTTTTGACTTGCAGCGACAAGTCGGTAAAAAGTCGCAAAATGCTTGAATATCAAAACGGCGAAATAAGGACGCTCACTCCTCAACTCGGATATACTTTTTCATTTGACGGCAGGGCGACTTTAAACGCATACGGCGAAAGCGTTGAAGTCGATAAAACCCTCGACCTTCATAAAAGACAAATAAAAAAACTCGAATTAAAGGAAAGAGTTGACGGAATTATTTCGAAACGTCAAAAATCTTACCTTGTCGATATAGGCAAGGAAACGGCGGGTTTTATTGAATTTAAGTTAAAATCGCCTTGCGAGCAACTTCTTACCATAGCATACGGCGAGCATATAAAGGACGGCGGAGTAAGAAGAATTATAGGCAACCGAGATTTCAGTTTTGATTATTACGCATCAAAAGGCGATAACGAATACACAAATACAATTCGTAGGATAGCGGGAAGATACGTCGAGATTTTTAGCGATTACCCGATAGAAATAGAATATTTGGGAATACGCCCCGTTTATTATCCCGTCGAGGAAAAAGAAAAGGGATTTAAAAGCGACGACGAACTTATAAATAAAATTTACGACGTAAGCGTTGAAACGCTTAAACTTTGTATGCACGAGCATTACGAAGATTGTCCGTGGAGAGAGCAAGCTCTTTATACTATGGACAGCAGAAATCAGATGCTTTGCGGATACTATGCGTTCAAGACTACCGAATACCAGAGGGCGAACCTCGTGCTTATATCAAAAGGAAACAGAAAAGACGGATTGCTCTCTCTTTGTTTCCCGACAGGAATAGATTATCCAATCCCGTCGTTTTCTCTTCATAACGTCATACAAGTTTACGAATACGTTAAATATACGGGAGATAAAACCATACTTTCAGAAGTCGGCGGATCCATACGAAAATATATGGGCGTATTTACCGATAGAATTGAAGATAACGGGCTTATAGCCGATTTTCCGTCTCCTTTTTGGAACTTTTACGAATGGACGAAATATAGCGATAACGCTGAGCAGATAGGCGATGAAAGCGAAAGGGGAAAGAAGAGATACAGCCTTATTTTAAACTGTCTTTTCGTATACGTTATGCGTTTATATAAGCAACTTTTCGAAAACGTGCAGTTTAACGAGAGTAAGACGTTAAAAGCGATAGACGAAACTTTCAGAGTCGGAAATAAATTCAAGTTATATGACGACTTAAACGAGTTTAGTCAACTCGGCAATGCGCTCGCCGTTTTAGTCGGCTTAGGCGACGAGAAGACGGCGGAAGAGATCATAGGCGGAAAGATGATAACCGCAACGCTTTCGATGAGAGCGTTCGTATACGACGCGCTTTTGACTTTGGGGGATAAATATTCCGATTATATAATAAATGATATAAAGCAAAGATATTCTTTAATGTTGAAAGCGGGAGCGACTTCATTTTGGGAAACCGAGAAAGGAGAAGCCGATTTCGACGGGGCGGGAAGTCTTTGCCATGGTTGGAGCGCCATACCCGTATATTATTTTAATAAATTGTTGAAATAGGCGTTATAAAACTTTGTTTCGAGGCATATATTATACCGAACAGTATGGAGGACGGTTATAATGATAAAACCCGAAAATACGGGCGTCGATCTCGTAAACAAAGTAATAAAAGAAGTAAAAACAAACGTAGAAATACCCATGCCTGATACGGAAACGGTAAAAAAACCGCTGTCCGTCACGGCAAGCGTTTTTTTAACGGCAACGGAAAAAGCCGAAGGAAAGAGTATTGCGAAGTGTAAAGTGGCTTTTACTTTCGTATATCTCGCCGAAGAGGGGTATAAAAAGAGTGAAGTAACCGCCGACGCTTTGGCGGAACTTCCTATTGATGACGCTCTCGTGACGGTAACGGCGAGCGAGGCGAGGATAGTCGCTTCCGCAGACGGTTACGTTGCGAGATGTATTCTTATTTTTAAAGGCGAAAGTTCTATTCGTTCTTCTTTTGCGGCAGTAACGGGCGGAGAAGGGCTTTTGGTAAAAGAATTTACTCAAAACGTCGACGTAAATACGGGAATAAGCAGAGATACGCTCCGAATTGAAGACGAGTTCGAAGTCGGATACGCAGTATCGGAAGTGTTATCGCACGTCGAAACGGTAGAACTTGGCGAAGTAAAGAGCGGTATTTCCTCAGTCGTTTTCGATGGGGAAGTCAATCTTTCTCTTTGCTTGTTGCCTTTTTCCGAAAACAGCGATATTCTTCGCGAAAAGAGGAATATTCCTTTCAGGTTCGAACTTGAAAACGTCGGAACTTTGCCGAATATGAGAGCGGAAGGACTTGCGGAAATAAAGAAGGTTGCCGTAAAAGTCGTTGCGGACGAAGGAAAATCGAAAAGCGTCGTTACGGTCGAAATGACTTTGGAGTTTGCGGGGGAAGGAATAGACTCCGTTCCCGTAAAACTTACGTCCGACGCATACAGTAATTATTGCGAGATCGTTGCCCGTAAAGAGCAAAAAGATTTCGTAAATTTCATAGGTCAGTTTAATTTCAGTGAAAAATTCGACGGCTCGGCAAATTGCGAGATGCCGAGCGGCGGAAGGATGATAACCGCCGTAGGCGAGCGCGTTGAAGTATATTCTCATTCCGTTAAAAACGGAATTATGAGAATCAGCGGCGTAGTTCGGGCCGATGTGGTATTTAAAAATGCAGATAACGGGACGTCGGTTGCCGTTGCGGAAATGCCTTTCGATATGGAAACCGAGGTGGCAGGAGAGCCGACGTTTACCAAAATAAGTCTTTCCGATTTTTCAGCAAGAGCTAAAAACGGCGGAATAGATTTCGCTTTTACTCTTAAAGCAAGTTATAAAGTTTACGAAAGAATAACCGCAGAATGTATAACTTCCGTCGAGGAGGGAGTCGAGAAAAAGGTCAACGACAGCGCGCTCAGCGTATATATTCCGACTGCCGGCGACGGTCTTTGGGAAGTTGCGAAGGCGCTCGGCGCTACCAACGAAGAAATCGAAAAATATAACGGCGAACTTAACTATCCGCTTACAGGAGAGGAGAGAATAATAATTTACCGTCGTAAAACATAAAGAGGACAATTACTTATGACGACTGCGAGGGCTTACGCCAAAATAAATTTATCTCTTAACGTGATCGGGAAATACGGAGATTATCACGAACTCGATACGGTCGTTATTTCGGTGGATTTATTCGACAAAATAAGAGTTAAAAGAAGAAAGGACGATATAATAACCCTAAAAGTCGTCGGTGAAAACGTTGAATTTCCCGAAAACGATAACGCATACAAGGCGGCGGTATTGTTTCGGAATACTTATAAAACGAACGGAGTCGACATAACGGTTTATAAAGGCATACCTAAGTGCGGAGGAGTTGGGGGAAGTTCGGCTTTATCGGCGGCGACTCTCAATGCAATGGCTAAAGAGTTCAAAATAGCCGACGACCTTTCTGCGATAGCCAACGGGACCGGAAGCGATACGGCATTTCAACTGAAAGGAGGATTCGCAAGGCTTAGAGGCAGAGGAGAAAAAATCCAATTCTTTACGGAAATTCCCCAAATGCATTTCGTCGTCGCAATTCCCGAAGGTGGAGTAAACACTAAAGAGTGTTTCGATAAGTTCGATAGAGTGGGCGGCGATTGTTTTTCGGATAACGACAGGCTGATAAAAAGTCTTTTAAACGGGGAAACGCCTTTTGAAGGAGATATAAAAAACGCTCTTTACAGAGCTGCGAGTCAATTAAACGGGGATATAGAAAAGGTAAAGAAAGCGTGCGATGAACTTTCACCATTATTTTCCGGAATGAGCGGCAGCGGTTCAGCCGTGTTCGCCGTTTTCGAGACGAGAGAACTTTGCTTATGGGCTGAGGAAAAGTTAAAGAAACGGGGTATAGACGCAGTTGCGGTTGATTCGGTCAGTCGGACTTTGCTAAACAAATAAAAATTTAAAAAACAGTTTAAGAAATTTCTTAAAGGGAAACAATTTATTACGTAATCCTTTAAGGAATTTTTTTTATTTGGTTTTATGGAGGTCTTACCATGAAAAAATTTTGTATAAGTTTGATTTTAATAATCATAATAATTTTGACGACGGCTTGCGCCGAAGGAAGCGGAAATAGCGATAAAAGCGAATATCTGAGAATACATATTCGCGCAAACTCCAACCTTAAAAGCGATCAAGACGTCAAATATGCGGTCAAAGAAGCGGTCGTCTCTTACGTTACTCCGATAGTTTCGGAATGTCTAAGTAAAGAAGAGGCGGTAAAAAAAATAGCGGAAGTTAAACCGACGTTGAAGTTTCTCTGCGACAGCGTATTAAAAAACAACGGAAAAGATTATTATTCCGCAATAGAAGTTCGGAACGAGATGTTTCCGACGAGAGTATACGAAGGACTAACTCTTGAAAGCGGTTATTACGACGCCATGATAATAGAACTTGGCGAAGGAAAGGGCGATAATTGGTGGTGCGTTGTGTATCCTCCTTTTTGCTTTACCGACGTGAAAGACGTGAAATACAAATCTAAAATAATTGAAATCATAAAAAAATGGAGGAACAATGAATAAACGCAATGCAATTTTAGTGTCTATCGCTCTCGCTCTTACGATTTTCGTTGCAGGATACGCAGTTTTAGGTCATGTCGGCGAAGGCGGAGTTCAGGCGGTTTTCGGCGAAGATTCTGTTGTCGAGACTTTGACTTTAAAGCAAGGTTCGAGCGGTCAGACGGTAAAAACTTTACAAACAAAACTCAAAAAATGGGGTTATTATAAGGGGAGCATAGACGGCATATACGGCAAAAACACTAAAAACGCCGTTATATATTTTCAACGCAAGAACGGGCTTACGGCAGACGGTATAGCAGGACCTAAAACCCTCGCGGCAATGGGAATTTCCGCAGGAACTACTTCATCGTCGTCATCGTCAAAAGGCTCGTATACGAGCGCCGATACGAATCTTCTCGCAAAACTCATTTACGCCGAGGCGAGAGGAGAACCCTATACGGGACAAGTTGCCGTCGGAGCGGTAGTTTTAAACAGAGTGAAGAGTTCGTCTTTCCCCAATACCATTTCGGGCGTTATTTATCAGCCTTACGCCTTTACTTGCGTATCGGACGGGCAAATAAATATGACACCCAACGCTCAGGCTTTAAACGCCGCAAGAGATGCTATGAACGGTTACGATCCGACGAGCGGTTGTCTGTATTATTACAATCCCGCAATAGCGACGAGCAAATGGATTTTTTCGAGAAAGACAATGCTTACGATAGGCAATCACGTCTTTGCGCTGTAACTTATAAAGGAGAATAGTTCTATGAAAGAAGATGAAAAAAATTTAAGCGGTAACAGCGCGGTAGACAAAGTCGAAGAAATTGCCGTAAATAATAACCCGACGCTTGGCGCAAACGCAAATTACGGACTTTACGGGAATATGGGTTTAAACGGCATAAATCAACCTATAGGCGGACTATATGGACTAAATCCGGTGTTTTCGGAAGGTGTTTCCGAAGAAGAAAGGCTTATACGGGAGGGAGAACTAAGAGAAGAAAGAGAAAAAACTCTCAAACTTCAATTAAAGCAAGCAAGGGCTATGAAAAACAGGGCGAAAGATAAAGAGGAATATAAGAAAAGAGAAGAAGCGTATAACGCAAAAGCAAAGGAATACGGCGAGGCGAAATCGGAAATGAAAGCGTATAAGAAAAATGAAAATGATCGAAAAAAAAGGAATAGCGGGGGAGGAAACGGCGGATGGATTGCTCTCGTTTCGGGATTGTGTTCGATTATTTTAGTTCTCGGCACTCTTCTCACCCTTTCGAATTTTAACGGAAATAAGATAGAAAATCAACCCTCGAACGCTTCGATAGACAGCGAGAGAGCGTATTATGATTTCGTCGGCTACGTCGATAATATAGACGTAAATATAGGTAAATTTATGGCGTCGTCTGACAATGAGGGCAGACAAAAATTACTCGGCGAAATAGCGACTCAAAGTTTTTTAGCCGATGCGGCGCTTGCGCAACTTCCCCTTCAGGACGAATCAAAATTTCAAACCTCAAAAAGAATAAATCAAATAGGAGATTATGCGAAATACCTGAATAATCGACTTATAGACGGGGAAAATATTTCTTCCGACGATTTTAACAGACTCGTTTCGCTAAGGGCTATGAATCTTGCCGTTAAAGACGGGCTTAATCAAGCGACTATTGAAATGAACCAAGGCGCTTACGATTTCGATAGTCTTGTAAATCAGTTGGACGGCGACGGCGTTACGGAAAAATTCGATACGATAGAGGAACAAGCGAGAGATTATCCCGAAATGATTTACGACGGACCTTTTTCCGACGGGCTTGAGAGTATTAAAATTAAAGGGCTCGATTATGAGAAAGTAAATATCAATACCGTTTTGGAAAATTTCAATTCGCTTTTTACCGATTACGAGCATTCCGCTCCCGAAGTTACGGGTAAAAGCGCTAACGGTAAAATAAATTGCTATGCGTTAAGGGCGGATATTGACCGTGGAGAGATATTTGCCTTATTTTCCGAAAAGGGAGGTAAACTTGTAGCCTTTCACGCATTCAGAGATTGCAGCGATCAACGTTATACCGAAGAAGAATGTCTTAAAGTTGCCCAAGACTTTTTAACGAAAGCCGGATTTAAAAATATGGTCGACGTTTGGGGGTATCCTTCGGGGAATACGATGAGATTTAACTTCGTATTTGAAAAAGACGGAGCGAAAGTATATCCTGATATGGTCAAGGTAAACGTCTGTATGGAAACGGGAAGGGTAAGCGCATTAAACGCCGAAACTTACTATATAAATCATACGGACAGAAACTTTCCTATTCCGGAGCATACTTTGGAAGAGGCGGCGGAAAAGATAAATAAATCGCTTAAAATAGTTTACGCCGGAGAAGCGGTTATACCCAAAGGCAACGGCAACGAAAGCAATGCCTACGAATTTATTTGCGACGGCGAAGACGGAAGATACTACGTCTATATCGACGCTAAAACGCTTAAACAAGCAGATATATTTAAAGTCGTTGAAACGGAAGAAGGCTCGCTTCTTATTTAAAAATAAAAAGGTCGACGAAAGAGTTCGCCGATCTTTTTTTCGACAAAAAATTAAATTTCACTTATTTTACATACGTTTAACAAAAACGTATCAAACAAATAATATATAATACGAACAGATAAAAAGCTTACAGACGCAAGGTTTTCTTGTTTTTATAAATCATTTCTCCATTATATCTGAAAAGCCGTTCCTGATTAGGAACGGCTTTTCAGTTTTATTTTTCGTAAACTTCTCTTTTCAAAACGCCGACGTAAGGGAAATTTCTATAAAGTCCGGCATAATCGAGTCCGTAACCGACTACGAATTCGTCCGCTATTTCAAACCCCCTGTAATCGACTTTAACGTCCGTTTCTCTGCGAGACGGCTTGTCGAGCAGAGTGCATATCTTAATCGATTCCGGACGTCTTGCAGCAAGCATTTTCGTAAGATAACTCATCGTATATCCGCTATCTACTATATCTTCGACGATTATTACGTTTTTTCCCTCGATTTTTCTGTCGAGGTCTTTAATCATCTTGACTTCCCCTGAAGACTTAACGCCGTTTCCGTAACTTGAAATAGACATAAAGTCTATCGACAAGTCGATTTTCATCTTTCTTATAAGGTCGGCGAAAAACATCACGCTTCCCTTTAAGATACAGACCATAAGGGGATTTTTCCCTGCGTATTCTTCGTCAAGTTGACGGGCGATCTCGGTGACTCTTTCGTCGAGTTGTTTTTCGGTCAAAAGAATTTTTTCAACTACTTCTTCCATAAATTTTCTCCTGTAAGTTAACTTTTAGCAGTTAATAATTATTCCGTAATACATTTTATCACATTTATAGTGTTTTTGTCTACTTTAATAAGGTCGGAAATTTCAATTCCGCATATTAAAAGTATATTTTTTCCATCTGCGATAAGCAACAGACTATCCCTTTTCCTCAAAGGAATTTTTTTATCTATGAGATAATCTTTAAGTTTTTTTCTTTTTCCTCCGAATTTTATGAAATAATCTCCGTCCGCTCTCGTTCTTAACGTGGCGGTAGGCGGAATTTTTTCCAAATCAAAATAAAGATTGCCGTCGCCGAGAGTCGGGAAATCGGTTTTTTCAAACGTCATTTTTTTTCCGCATAAATAATATTCTCCGAGAGCAAATAACTTTGGAGAAAAAGGTTTATCGCCTACCTCTTTATAAATCGTTACAGCGTCGTAATCGCTCGTCGCTTTAACCGAGAGAGGTAAGTCGACCATCACGCCGTTTCGTTCCGACTTTAAACTTATAAGTCGGTCTATATGTTGTTTTTCATAGTCTTTTTTTATCCCAAGCGTCTTTAAAACCATAACGGCGGTCCTTGAAAAAATAGCGTCGTCGGTTTTTTTGGGAATAGAATATTCAAAGTCTGAAATTTTTATTAGAGATTTTAATGCGAGAGAATCGAGGAATCTGTCCTCCTTATCTAAAATTTCAGAAAATCTCGCAATCGAAGATTCAAATTCGGGAAATCTCGATTTTATTAAAGGGAAGAGGTCAAGCCTTATAAAATTTCTCGAAAAAGAATTGTCGTAGTTTGTCTCGTCCGTAACAAATTCAAGAGAATTATTTTTTACATATTCTTCGATTTGTTTTTTTGAAGCAATAAGAAGAGGGCGTATGATTTTTCCGTCCGGAGAAACTCTGTTGATTCCCGTCGCTCCTTTAACCGAACACCCTCTGAAAAGATTAAATAATATCGTTTCGGCATTGTCCGATGAGTGATGGGCGGTCGCAACGACGTCGCAAAACCCCGAATTTATCGCATCGTAAAACGCATTGTATCTTAAAATTCTCGCTCCCTCTTCCAGTGAAAGACAATTTTTTTCAGCAAAAGACGGACTGTCGACTTTTTTATAGTAAAGCGTAACGCCGAGCGATGAACATAGCTCTTTAACGAAAAGAGAATCTCTTTCGGAAGTTTTTTCTCTTATTCCGTGGTCGATATTTATCGCTTTAACTGTTATAGGGAAAGATGAGGAAAGGTCGAGAAGTAAATGCAAAAGGCATACCGAATCCATGCCGCCCGAAATTGCAACGGCAACGGTAGAGTTCGGTTTGAAAAGAGATAAATCAAGCATAACTTCACTCCTTTGATAGATTTATATTATCATCTGACGATGAAGCAATATTTCGCTTGGATAATTGCAAAAATTGCTTATCTTCGCTTATATTATATCAAAAAGAGGGGATATAAGCAAGGCTCGGACGAACAAAAAATATTTTTTTTATTTTTTAAGAAAATACCGTAAAATCAGTTGACAAACGGAAAAATTTCGTGTAATATATGTAGGCAATCTCGGCGCGGAGTGGAGCAGCTTGGTAGCTCGTCGGGCTCATAACCCGAAGGTCGTGAGGTTCAAATCCCACCTCCG
>CADBUU010000039.1 GCA_902797945.1 uncultured Eubacteriales bacterium
GAAGTTCGGGAGTTTTCTGAAGGGCTTCCTCGCCCGCTTTTATTATCTCTTCGAAATAACCTTCGAAATCTTTGACTTTCCCGACGATCGTCTGAGCGTGTTCGGAAATCATTCTGCAAACGGTTAATATCGTTCCTTCCTTAGGTATCGAAACTGCGCTGTAAGCGACGGTAGTCGCGTTTTTAAGCGCCTTGGTAAATATCTTTACGTCTATTTCGTTATAGTCTTTTATTACCGAGCAAATTCCTCTGAAAATCTGAGAGGTTATAACGCCCGAATTACCTCTCGCTCCTTTTAAAGCGCCCTTGGAAACACTGTCGGCAAGGTCGGCGAGATTATTACTCTTGCATGCCTTTAATTCCTTTATGGAAGATTGTAGAGTAAGGCTCATATTCGTTCCCGTATCTCCGTCGGGGACGGGGAAAACGTTGAGCGTATCTATCTGTTCGCGATTAACGTCCAGAAAAGCGGATGCGGCGATTACCATTTTAGCAAAAGCGGCGCCGTTAAGTTTCTTTATCATAATATTAAATAATCCTCCGAAAAAAACGCATAAAAGCCTCGCAAAAAAAGCGAAGCTCAAAGCGATCGGCGTTACAGCTTAACGCCGGTTATATTTACGTTTACGGTATCAACAATCATCCCTGTAAACTGTTCTACTTTATATTTGACGGCGTTTTTTAAAGAATCCGCGACTGCGGATATGGAAACGCCGAATTTTATTACGACGAAAATATCTATATATATTCTGTCGCTCACGGTAACGACTTTAACGCCCTTGCCGTAAGGATCTTTTCTGAGCAACTGACTTATACTGTCGCTCAACTTTCTCGAAACGAGTTCTACGATACCGTAACATTCGAGCGCAGCGTGAGCGGCGACCTTAGCGATCGCTTCGTCCGAAACCGATATTTTTCCGTAAATGTTCGAAGTAGTTACAGGCATAGTTATCTCCTTTCATTCATATTTTACATTATTTGAAATAAATTTGCAAGGATTTTTACGCATATTTTATCCCTCACAATTTTTTTCAATCTTTTTTTATGAAAAATATGCCTTTTTTGGTTGCATTTAAAATCATTTTGTGATATATTATCTATGCTTTGATTTTAAAGGCGTATTATTTTTGCGCGCATTTTTTAAAAGCGGTGTTAAAATCGCTTGGGTTAGGAGGTATAATATATGTCAAGAGTTTGCAGCGTTTGCGGTAAAGCAAAATTATCCGGCAATAAAGTAAGCCACAGTAACCGTAAAACTCCTCGTTCTTACAACGCCAACATACAAAAGGTAAGAGTCGTTAAGGACGGCGTCGTTTCGGCTGAATACGTTTGTACTCGTTGCTTAAAGAGCAATAAAGTAGAAAGAGCGTAATAATTAAATTGCTTAAATCCCGACCTTAAGTGGTCAGTTTGTCAATTTCATTGTTTTTCGCAAAGCGGAGTCCTTTTTAAGGGCTCCGCTTTGCGGTATATTTTTCCCACGATAACATACGCCGCCTTGCATAGACAAGGCGGCGTATATTTTACGCTATTTGTTTTTTTACTATTTCGGGCTGTTTGTTTCCCAAAACGACTTCTTTGTCGATTATTATTTTTTCGACGCCTTCTTCCGACGGAACGTCATACATACTGTCGAGCATAAGATTTTCGAATATCGTTCTCAATCCTCTCGCTCCCGTCTTTAAAGCGATCGCCTTTTTTGCGACTTCCAAAACGGCGTCGTCGGTTACGACGAGTTCTACATCGTCGAGTCCTACCAACTTCTTATACTGTTTTATAATGGCGTTTTTCGGCTCGGTCATAATTTTGACCAAAGCGCTTTCGTCCAAAGGCTGAAGTCCGACTACGATCGGCATTCTTCCGACGAATTCGGGAATAAGCCCGAATTTCGTAAGGTCTTGGGGCTGTATTTCGTCAATAAAATTATTGAATTCGACTTCGGTCGCTTTAAGCGTTCCGCCAAATCCGAGCGAAGAATTATCCTTTCTCTTGCTTACTATTTTATCGAGCCCGACGAACGACCCTCCGCAAATGAAGAGAATATTCGTCGTGTCTACTCTTATAAATTCCTGTTGGGGGTGCTTTCTTCCACCCTGCGGCGGAACGGAAGCGACTGTCGATTCGATGATTTTCAAAAGCGCTTGCTGAACGCCCTCTCCGCTCACGTCTCTCGTTATCGAAACGTTTTCGCTTTTTCTTGCGATTTTATCGATTTCGTCGATATATATTATTCCCCTTTGCGCCCTTTCGATATCGTAGTCGGCGTTTTGAACGAGTTTTAAGAGTATGTTTTCAACGTCCTCTCCGACGTATCCGGCTTCCGTAAGCGTGGTTGCGTCGGCGACGGCGAAGGGAACGTCGAGAATTTTCGCAAGCGTTCTCGCCATAAGCGTTTTACCGCAACCGGTAGGGCCTAAAAGCAAAACGTTGCTCTTTTCTATTTCCGTATCGTCCTTATTTTTCTTGCCGGAAGCCAAATTCACTCTTTTATAGTGATTATATACGGCGACGGACAAAACCTTTTTGGCTTTATCCTGTCCTACGATATATTTGTCGAGTTCGGCTTTTATCTCTCTCGGTTTTAAAAGTTTTATTTCGTTCGAGGTAACTTTTCCTTCTTCCTCGTCTAAAACTTCTTTGCAAATATCTATACATTCGTCGCAGATATACACGCCGTTCGGTCCCGCAATTAGTTTTTTTGCAAGATCCTTGGGCTTTCCGCAAAACGAACAAAACAATTTTTCCTTATCGTCTCCCTTAACGTTTGCCATTTCTACCTCCCGATAATATAAATCATCTGTTGTGGAAAATCTTGTCTATAAGCCCGTATTCGAGCGCTTCTTCGGCGGTAAGATAGTTATCCCTGTCCGTATCCTTTTCGATTACGTCTATGGGTTTACCCGTGTTTTCCGCCAAAACGGAATTGAGTTTTTCTTTGAGTTTTAAAATATGTTCCGCCTGAATTTTTATATCGCTTGCCTGACCTTGCGCTCCGCCCAAAGGTTGGTGTATCATAATTTCGCTCGACGGAAGAGAATATCTCTTTCCTTTTGTTCCGCTCGAAAGTAAGAACGCGCCCATGCTTGCGGCAAGCCCTATGCAAATAGTCGAAACGTCGCACTTGATGAAATTCATAGTGTCGTAAATCGCAAGTCCCGCCGAAACGCTTCCGCCCGGACTGTTTATATATACGTTTATGTCTTTATTCGAATCTTTTGCTTCGAGATAAAGAAGTTGAGCGACGACGGTGTTTGCGAGAGCGTCGTTGATTTCGCCCGTAATAAAAATTATTCTTTCTTCTAAAAGTTTTGAATAAATGTCGTAAGAACGTTCGCCTCTGTCCGTCTGTTCCACGACCATAGGTATAAGCGCCATAATAACTCCTTTTTGATTTAATACGGGGGATAATTTTAAATACAAATTATCCCCCGACTCGTTTTATCAACCGATTTTATTGTTTTCTTTAAGGAACTTAAAGAGTTTTTCTATAACGAGATTGTTTTCGATATAAGTTCTCTGTCTGTCGCCCATATCTTTCTTGTAAGCCTCTGCGTCTTTTCCGACCGACGCCGCCTGTTCGGCGATCTTTGCGTCGACTTCTTCCGCCGTCGCCTCGATCTTCTCTTCCGTCAAGATTTTGTCTATAACGAGTTGAGTCTTAACGTGGTCTTGAGCCGCTTCCTTACAACCCTCTCTGTAACTTTCCATAGTTTGGTTGGTATATTTGAGATAGTCTTCGAATTTAAGTCCTTGATACATAAGTCTGTAAGAAACTTGCTGAACCATATTGTCGATTTCTTTTTCGACAAGGACTTGGGGTATTTCGACTTCGCTTGCGTCCGTAATAGCCTTTATGAGTTTATCTTCGGTTTCTCTTTCGGCGCGGTCGGCGTTCGACTTTTCAAGTCTTTCGCGAACGCTCTTTTTATACGCTTCAACGCCTTCCTCTCCCGTCTTTTCCTTTACGAATTCGTCGGTAAGTTCGGGAAGTTTCTTTTCCTTTATCTCGTGAAGAGTTACGGTGAACACCGCTTCCTTTCCCTTCAATTCTTCGGCTCCGTAATCGTCGGGGAATTTAACGTTGATGTCCTTGGTCTCGCCGACGTTCATTCCCTCGACCTGTTCTTCGAATCCGGGAATAAATGTCTTGCTGCCGAGAGTTAAAGTCTGCTTTTCAGCCGTTCCGCCGTCGAACTTGACTCCGTCTATCGCTCCGCTGTAATCGATGAGGGTTATATCTCCGTCTTTCGCTGGTCTGCCTTCGACTACTTCTTGCGTTGCGTGTTGAGAAAGAAGTCTGTTTACTTCGGTATCGACGTCTTCGTCTTTAACATTATACTCAACTTTATCGATCTTTATACCTTTATATTCGCCGAGTTTGACGTCGGGTTTTACGGGAATTACCGCCGTAAATTTAAGTCCTTTCGCATCTATTTTATCTATGGTTACGTCGGGCCTGTCGATAGGTTCGATAGTGGGTTCTTTATCGAGTATATCGTAATAGTGTTTTACGAAAGCCTCGTTTGCTCCGTCTTCATAAAAAACGGTAGGACCGTAATGTTGCAAAATGATAGACTTGGGAACGTGCCCTTTTCTGAATCCGGGAACGTTGAATTTGTTTGCGCTCTTTTTATACGCTTCGTCTTGCGCCGCCGCCCATTCCTTAGCGTCGACGGTAACCGTCAATTTGATCGTGCTGTGTTCGCCTTTTTCAAACGTGTATTTCATGTTTATTCTCCTGAATTCGGGCTTTACCCGATATTTTAACAAAGTCGCTTTAATATTCTAACACATTTTAAACCTTTTTGCAATTTTTTTATCGAATAAATTTTACTTTTCAAAGATTTTTATATATAATTATAGAAAAAAGAGCGGGGGTTTGCCATGCCGCAGGACGCATTTACCCTTTTTCACACCGCAAAAGAACTCGACGGACTTTTAAAGGGCGCAAAAATAAATAAAGTAAGTCAACCCGACAAAGACGACGTTTACCTCTTGACTTATTCGTCGACAGGAAGCAGAACGCTCGTCCTTTCGGCGAACGCCGAAAATTGCAGAATAGGTTTTACCCAAAACGAAAAACCCAATCCCAAAGTCGCGCCCAATTTCTGTATGCTTTTACGAAAACACCTTCTCGGCGCGGAATTGCAAAGCGTGGAACTCGTGGGATTTGAAAGAATAGTAAAACTGACTTTCAATTGCAAAAACGATTTCCGTGAAAACGTAGTCAAAATACTTTACTGCGAAATAATGGGAAAATATTCAAATCTCATTTTAACCGAAAACGGAATAATTCTCGGCTGTCTTAAAAACGCCCCGTTAGACGTCGCGACGACGAGAGTCACTCTTTCCGGCGCAAAATATTCTCTTCCGAAACCGCAAGATAAAGCCGACGTTTTTTGTCACGGCGAAATTGCCGAAAAAATGAAGTCTTTCAACGGTGTTGACCTTTCGAAATTTCTATTCGAAAACGTCAAGGGAATGGCGTTTTCCACCGCGGAAGAATGTTCGGCAAGAATCGACTTGGGGAAAGAAAACGTCGCCGAACAAATAGAAAATTTCCTTCTCCGCCCCGTAATAAAACCAAATATAGCGGGAGAAGGAAAACTAAAAGACGTCTACGTTTCGGATTATATCACCATCGGCGGAGACAAGTCGTTTTTCGATGAAATATCTTCGGCTTCGGACTGCTTTTATTCCGCGAAAGAAAGGGCGAAACAGTTCGATACGACCAAAAAGAAATTGTCGGATAAAGTAAACGGCGTAATTAAAAAACTCAATAAAAAATTACAAGGCGAAAGCGAAAAGATAGCCGAAGCGCAAAATCTCGAAATTTTCAAACTGAAAGGCGAACTCATTACCGCCAATTTATGGAAAATAAAACAGGGCGAAGAGTTTTGCGTTGTCGAAAACTATTACGACGAATATAAGCAAATAAAAATCTCACTCGACAAAAACCTTTCCCCAAATCAGAACGCTCAAAGATATTTCAAAAAATACGCCAAGAACAAAAGGGCGCTCGAAATAATACTCCCACAAAAAGAACAGACCGAAAAAGAACTCGATTATCTTTCCACCGTAAATTTCGAAATATCTCAGGCTCAATCGGTTGCGGATTTCAAGGATATCGAAGCCGAACTTATGTCGATAGGACTTCTCCCGACGCCGAAATTCAAGAAAAAAGCGGACGGAGAAAGTTCTTACAGAACCTACGAGATAAACGGGTTTACAGTCAAATGCGGAAAAAACAACGTTCAAAACGACCGACTTACGGGAAGGGCGTTTAAGGACGATTTATGGTTACACACGAAAAATTACCATTCCGCTCACGTTATAATAGAGACCAAGGGAGAAGGTATTCCCGACGAAGTCATAAAAACGGCGGCGGAAATCTGCGCCTATTACAGCGACGCAAGAGAGGGAAATAAAGTTCCCGTAGACTATACGTTTAAAAAGTTCGTAAAAAAACCTCCGCAGTCGAAACCGGGAGGAGTTATATACACAGATTATAAAACTTGTTTCGTCGATCCGAATTCTCACGACGAACTTTTAAAATAATACTCGCCCTCGCCTTGCGTTTTCCGCTTTGGCAAGGGCGTTTTAAAATCACATTCCGCCTTGCGGTCTTCCGCGAGTCGCGCTTTCTTCGAAAATACCCATAACTCCGCCTATAAGGTAGAAGATATTTCCGAAAACGCCGACGACTATCATAACGACGTGAGGAGTTATATCTACTCTTCCGTTATTGACCGAATCGTAGGCTTTCGTCGCAAGCGCCAAAACAACGGCGGACACAAGAAGCATTACGGCGCCCGAAACTATAAGTCCCCAACCCGTAAGTCTTATTCCGTCGACGGAATTTATCATATCAAGTCCGCCGGCAAGCAATCTTTCGCCGATGTCGTTATTGAACACGACGGCCAAAATTCCCGCCGTAAGTCCCAAAACGGAAAGTATTATTTCTATAATATTAAAAACCTTTCCGACCGTATACAGCATTTTCGTCGCTTTTCCCATATTTCACCTCCAAATCCGAACAAGTTAAAAACTTTCGGTTATACACTGATTGTGCGTAACCCAAAAATTTTTATAACAAAAAATCCGAAAAATTTTCGGATTTCGTAAATTATTTTTTTTCGAGTTTTTTCAACACTTCGGAAAAATATTCGGGTAGAGGCGCTTCAAACGTCATTCTCTCGCCGGTCGAAGGATGATTAAGTTGAAGTTTTTGAGCGTGAAGCAGTTGACCGTTAAGTTTAAACGCCTGTTTTTTATAGCCGTAAACGGGATCGCCGACGACGGGGTGCCCCATATACTTTGCGTGAACTCTTATCTGATGAGTTCTTCCCGTTTCGAGTATAAACCTGCATAAAGTAAAATCTTTATACCTTTTTATAACTTCGTAATGAGTAACCGCCCTTCTGCCCGTCGTTTTGACAGCCATCATCGTGCGGTTTTTATCGCTCCTTCCGATGAGCGTCGAAATAACCCCCTTATCGTCTTTTACTACTCCTTCTAAAAGAGCGACGTAAATTCTTCCGCAAGTTTTATCCTTTATCTGTTCGGAAAGGGAAATATGAGCCCTGTCGTTTTTGGCGACAACCAAAAGCCCCGACGTGTCTTTATCTATCCTATGGACAATCCCCGGTCGTATAACTCCGTTTATTCCGCTCAGACTGTCGAGATGATATAAAAGAGCGTTAACGAGCGTCGCTCCTTTTACGCCGTTGCCGGCGTGGACGGTGAGCCCTTGCGGTTTATTTATTACCGCTATATCTTCGTCCTGATAAACTATCTCCAAGGGGATATTTTCCGGTTCGAGGTCGAGAGGTTTCGCGTCGGGCAAAGATATTTCTATCTTATCCCCCGACTTAACCGTTTTACCCGCTTTTTCGGGTTTCCCGTTGACGGTTATCAACCCTTCGTCGATAAGTTTTTTTAACGCCGACCTCGTTTTATCGACTTTTTCAAGACAAACGACGTCGAGCCTTGCCTGCTTATCGGCTATTATTTCAATTTTCTTCATTTTCTTTTTTCTTTCTTCGGAATAGCGCGTCTTTATCGAGGAAAAGCAAATGTATGATAAGCATTATCGCCCCGACGACGAGCGCCATATCCGCCACGTTGAATATATAAGGGAAAAAATCCCCGTTTTTACCGAAAGGCAAAATGACGTGAATAAAATCTCTGACGTAGACGGTCGTAAGCCTGTCGATAAAGTTTCCTATCGCGCCCGATAATATCAGCGACAGCGTAAGGTTGAGCCATACCGACCTTTTCTTTTTCGAAAAGATGAGATATGCTATTATTCCGCCTAAAATAAGGATCGTGGTTATTATAAAAATAATTTGCGAATGAGGAAGCTCGGCGAACAATCCCATCGCCCCGTTCGTATTTTCGCAATAAGTAACTTCAATAAACCCGTCTATAACCCAGAAAAGGTGGTGAATACCCCCTTGTCCGGCAAAACCCGAAAAGGCGGCTACAAGTATTTTAGTTATCTGATCGACGAGCAAAACGGCGATAAATACTACTATATACCACATATCACTCCTCCATTAGCCCCATTTCTTTACAAAGAGATTCGAGGTCGAGGTCCTCTTTCGGATTTAAAATCTCGTCCATGGAAAACCCCTCTTCGCCCTCGCCGACGAAAACGCTTTCGCTCTTTAAAAGCGTTCCCTTTTCGTCGACCATTCTCCTCATTTCGGCGGTAACGTCCGCAGTCGTAAGGTCGGAATACTTTCCTTTTCTTTCAATCGCTTCGTCTATACGTAAAGCGAGGGAGTTAAGCCCTTCGAGCTTGCCTTTTTCACTCGCAGAAAGTGTTGCGAACTTCCTGTCCCACGACAGTTTAAACAGCCTTAATCTGTCCGCTTCCATATCAAATATTTTTTCCGCCGCTTCAACAATGCGCTCGGCATTTTCTTTGGCTTTCCTCTCCGCGTCTTCTATTTCTTTCTCCCTGCTTTTATATTTTTCTATCACAGATCTAAGATATTCGTTTTCGGCTTCGAGTTCGTCGATTTTCTCTTTATTTATCAAAGGCTTTCTCCCTTCCTTATCTTTTCGAGCATTCCGCTTTTTAGCGAATATAAGCCGTCGGACAAGTCGACTTTATAGACGTGCGGTTGATCGAGTCGCTTATATTCGTCCCAAAAACTTTCCATTTCTCCTTTTGCGTAAGCCGATATTTCTTTAAGCGTCGGCAAATCGTAAACGAGTTTCCCGTCCTTTACGACAGTTACGGGAAGTTCTTTTACGGAGTAATCGGTAAAAGTTATTGTTTTCCATCTTTCCACGGGGTGAATCAAGGTTATCGGCTTATCGAAGTCGAATTTTTCTCCCCTTAAAGCGATGAGGTCGGCTTCGGCTTTTCCCGTCGCTTTGTCGTATATTCTGTAAACGGTTTTAAATCCGGGGTTGGTTATCTTCGCCGAATTGTCGGAAACTTTTATTTTCGGTATTATAACCCCGTTTTCTTCTATTCCGGCAAGTTTATAAACTCCGCCGAGAGCCGGCATATCCGCGCTCGTTATAAGTTTAGTTCCGACACCCCAACTGTTTATTTTCGCCCCTTGAAGTTTAAGGCTGGTGATAGACCTCTCGTCGAGATCGCCGGACGCGCAGATTATCGTATCGGGATATCCCGCCTCGTCAAGCATTTTCCTCGCCTGCTTGGTAAGGTATGCGAGATCCCCCGAATCTATTCTTATCCCTACGGGCTTTCCGCCTTTTTTTACGACTTCGTCGAAGACTTTTATTGCGTTCGGCACTCCGCTTTTCAGCGTGTCGTAGGTGTCAACCAAAAGCAAAACGCCGTTCGGATAAACGTCGGCGTAGGCTTTGAACGCCTCGTATTCGCTCGGAAAATTCATAACCCAACTGTGAGCGTGCGTTCCCGAAACGGGAATGTCGAATTCTTTGCCCGCTATCACGTCGGAAGTCGAATTGCATCCTCCTATTATCGCCGCCCTCGCCCCGTAAATGCCGGCGTCCGGACCTTGCGCCCGTCGAAGCCCGAATTCCATAACGTTGTCGCCGTTCGCCGCATAAACGACTTTCGCCGCTTTACTTGCGATAAGCGTTTGATGGTTTATGATATTGAGTATCGCCGTTTCTATAAGTTGCGCCTGCATTATCGGCGCTTTTACGGTTAAAATAGGCTCGCCGGGGAACACCATCGTCCCTTCGGGAACGGAATAAATATCTCCCGTAAATTTAAAATCTTTAAGAAGGGATAAAAACCCCTCGTCGAAAATATTGAGACTCCTCAAATAGGATACGTCGTCCTCGTCGAATTTTAAATTCATAACGTAGTCGACCGCCTGTTCAAGCCCTGCGGCGAGAGAATATGTTATTAGTTCGTTTTGTCTGAAAAAAACGTCGAAAACGGCTACTTCGTCCTTTTTGCCCTGCAAATAATAGCCGTTCATCATAGTAAGTTCGTATAAATCAGTCAAAAGAGTAAGATTTCTTTTTTCCATGGCTTATTTTTCCTCTTTTTCGTCTTTGCGTTCCGTCCTTTCAACGACGAGTTCTTTCGATTTCATAGCGAAAAGACCTATCAACGTAAGAAGCAACGCCGCAACGGCGATAACGACTATAAGATACCACTTTAAAACGCCGATAAACGCTATTATCAGCCCTATGGTAAGGCTTATGCCGCCGATAGCAAACTCATATCCGCCTTTTGCAATTATGCCGTAGACCAAGAGAGCAACCCCTGCGCCGAGCGTCAATATTGCGAAAGTAAGTTGAAAAGGATTTACCCCGAACACGCCTGCGTCCGCCAGAATAAAGCATACGAGAGCGCACACGACGAGCGCCGCCGCAACGATCGAGCCGCCTATTATCACCCTGTTCTTTTTATTTTTCATTTTTTTATTCCCTCCGAAACTTTTTTCTTTTTCCCGATGATTCCGTCTTTAAAAAGAAGCGAGACGATTATCGCTGCCCCTGCCAACACGAGAATAACGGAAACTATGACCATCGCTTTTATCTTTAATCCGAAAAGGGGAAGATTGTATTCCGATTGGCGGAAATTTTCAAGTATTCCTCTGATAATTCCGTAAGCAATAAAATAATACCCTACGGAATAACCGTTGGTCGTTCCCTTTCTCTTATACAAAAAAAGATAAAGTCCGATAAACGCGATGAGATTTAATATGCTTTCGTAAAAAAACAAAGCTTGATACCATTTCACGCTTCCGCCCAAATCGATTTCGACGGCGAGCGGAAAGAATTGAAGAGAAGGATCGGTTATCTGCTGTCCGTAAACTTCTTGATTAAAGAAATTGCCCCATCTTCCTATCGCTTGTCCGAGCGGAAGCATAGTCGCTCCGAAATCGAATATTTTGATAATGCTTATCTTTTTTATCTTACACACTATAAATATGCCGAGCGCTCCGCCGGCAACTCCGCCGTATATGGCAAGTCCGCCATCCCTTATATTTATGACGTCGAAGAAACTGTGAAAATGAGTTATATCGAATAAGACGTACCAAAGCCTCGCGCCGATTATCGCAAGCGGAACTATGCCTATCATAAGGTCGAGAATAAGTTCGGGATTTTCCCCTCTCCTTTTAAAAAGAGGCACGGCGAAAACGCAACACAAAATCATTCCCGTCACTATCGCTATCGCATAAAAATAAACGTCGAATTTGCCGAAAAGAGAAATATGATTCGTAAATTCGTGACCGAATAAAATAAAATGGTCGGCGTTGAGCAAGTTATTTAACATCTCGTTACCTTCTTTATATTTTAATTAAAACTATTATAACACTTTTTTTATAAAAATACAATTATTATAAACGTATAATAAATAAAAACCGCCTTTTAAAAAGCGGTTTTAAAACAGCGTCTTACGATTTTATCCGCTAACGGAAGACTTTTTCTGCGTTCCGTCGGGAAGAATTTCATAATTTTCGGTATAAATAAGTTGACCTATAGGTCGGAAATCAAAACCTTTTTCTTTAAGGGCGGTAAAAATAAGAGGTAGGCTTTCGGCAGTGTGAAGTCCGTTGTTGTGGCATAAAATTATCGAGCCAGATTTAACTCTCGTTATTACTCGATTTGCAATCTGCTCGGCGGAAAGGTCTTTCCAGTCGAGAGAGTCGACGTCCCACTGTATAGTATGAAGTCCCATCGACGAGGCGGAGCCGATAAGCGCGTCGTTATATTCTCCAAAAGGCGCTCGGAAAAGGTTTACTTCCTTTCCCGTTATTTCGGAAATCGCCTTCGACGACGATTCGAGTTCTTCTATTATAGCGCTTTCCGACAGTCCGTTCATGTGCGAATGAGTTGCGGAATGAGTGCCTATCTCATGTCCTCGCTCGGAAATTTTTCTGACGTATTCGGGGTTTTTCTCCACCCAGAACTGAACGGCGAAAAAAGTGCATTTCACTCCGTAAAAATCGAGAGCGTCCAAAATCTCGTCAGTATATTCCGTTCCCCAGGCGCAATCGAAAGATATGGACACGAGGTCGTCGTCTCTGTCGACGCGGTATACGGGAAGTTTTCTCGACGGTTTTACCCCGAAAGTATACACTGCGTAAGAGCCTCCCGCCGCAACCGAAAAAACGAGAGAAGCAAGAAGAATCGATACGACGGCGTATTTTGCCGCTCTTTTGAAAAAATACTTCATTTTATTCCACTCCGTTAAAATTTTATGTTTACAAATCCCGTTTTATTATACCGCTCGCAGAGTTCCCGAAAAAAAATTTAAAAAAAGGCGTTAAAACAGTTGACACGCAGTTACAATATATATATAATTATACGCGTTGTTGGGTTTAGTTTTATTAAACTTTTTGTTTAAAATGCCTAAATGCTTTAAACTTCGGGTTTAAAATCTTTAAACAAAACCCCTATTCGGAGGTAATAGTGGAACTCGGAAACAAAATAAAAGAGTTGCGCCTTCAATGCGACCTTACGCAGGAAGAACTTGCGGATAGGTGCGAACTTACGAAAGGATATATAAGCCAACTTGAAAACGACTTGACAAGTCCGTCGATAGCGACTTTGATAGATATTTTATCGGCGCTCGGCGTTACTTTAAAGGAATTCTTCGCCGAAGAGGAAGAGGAAAAAATAGTTTTCAAAGAGGAAGATTTTATCGAAAAAGACACGGGCGCGTTTAAACTCAACTGGCTCGTAAACAACGCTCAAAAAAATATGATGGAACCGATACTCGTCGAACTCATGCCGACGAAGAGAACGGAATCCGACGTTCCGCACGAAGGAGAAGAATTCGGATACGTCATATCCGGTTCGATAGTTATTCATCACGGCAATAAAAAATACAGGTGTAACAAGGGCGAGAGTTTTTATTACACCTCCTCCAAAGGTCATTACATAGAAAATCCGACCGACCGCGTGGCGAAATTCTTATGGATAAGTTCGCCGCCGACCTTTTAATTTTTTATTTTTACTTTAAAGGAGAAAACGCGAATGGCATACGTTGAAGAAAAAATCATCGACCTCGTCGACGTCTGTAAATCTTACGGCGACACGCCGGCGGTTAAAAATCTTACCCTTTACATAAGAAAAGGCGAATTCGTTACGCTTCTCGGGCCGTCCGGTTGCGGAAAGACCACGCTTTTAAGAATGATTGCGGGATTCGAAAGCCCGACGAGCGGCCGGATTTTCATCGAGGGAGAGGAAATTACTTCCAAACCTCCATACCGCCGCCCCGTAAACACGGTATTCCAAAAATACGCTCTTTTCCCTCACCTGACCGTCTTTAACAACATTGCTTTCGGTCTTAAACTCAAAAAAATCGAAGCGGGTGAAAAGAACGGAAAAACGATATATCGCAAACTCACAAAACAGGAGATAGCCGAAAAAGTAAACAGGGCGCTTAAAATGGTCGACCTTGAAGATTACGGTTACAGAAACGTAAATTCTCTTTCGGGCGGACAACAACAGCGTATAGCGATAGCAAGGGCGCTCGTATGCGAACCCAAAGTTCTTCTCCTCGACGAACCTTTGGGCGCTCTCGACCTTAAAATGAGAAAGGAAATGCAGATAGAGTTAAAGCGTATGCACCAAGAACTCGGCATCACTTTCATATACGTTACTCACGACCAGGAAGAAGCGCTGACAATGTCGGATACGGTCGTAGTCATAAACGACGGACAAATTCAACAAATCGGAACGCCCAAAAAGATTTACGACGAACCGTCTAATGCTTTCGTCGCCAACTTTATAGGCGAAAGCAATATTTTATCCGGGACGATGATAAAAGATTATCTCGTCCGCTTCCTCGGAGTCAACGTTCCGTGTCTTGACAAGGGATTCAATAAAAACGAACAAGTCGACCTCGTTATCCGCCCCGAAGATATAGCGATTTCGGAAAACGGAGAAGGTCAATTCAAAGGAAGAGTTACCTCTTCGGTATTTAAAGGCACTTACTACGAAATGAACGTCCTTTCCGGCGACTACGAATTTACCGTGCAGAACACTTCGGAATTTGACGTAGGAAAGGAAGTCGTTTTAAAAATAATTCCCGACAGCATTCACATAATGCGTAAGATGCGGACCATTAACTCTTTCGAGGGAGAAATAGAAGACGAAAATACGGTCTACTTCTGCGGAGAATCTTTCGAATTCGCAAATCGTGGAGAATTTTTCGAAAAGGGCGACGAGGTAATCGTCAAAATTCCTTTCGACGCAATAGAAATAACCGACGACGAAAACGACGGCGACATCGGCGCGACCGTAACGCAATCGCTCTATAAAGGCTCTTATTATCAAGTTCAGATCTTTACCGACGGCGGAGAAGATTTCTTCGTCGACACTCCCTACGAATGGGGCTTGGGCGACAGAGTCGGCGTCAGAATAGATCCACAAAAAATAACGGTCGAAAAAGTCGACTACTCGGAAAGCGAAGGAGATTCCGCAAATGAAAAAGGCTAAGGTTTTTCGCCCGACGGCGTTCGCTTTCCCGTATATTGCGGTAACAGTCGTATTCGTAATAGTTCCTCTCCTTCTCGTAACGCTTTACGCATTCAGAGGAAACGACGGATCTTTCACGATAGAAAATTTTAATTACATTTTCTCGCAAGCGGCTTACAGAAATTCACTTTTTAAAACGGTGGGAATAGCTCTTCTCGCAACCGTTTTGTGCCTGCTTGTTTCTTACCCCGTCGCATACGTTCTCGCGTCGCATCCTTTCAACAAAATGGCGGTCCTCGCCTTATTATTCGTCATTCCGACCTGGATGAATTTCGTTTTGAGAATAGTCGCCCTTAAATCGGTATTTAACTGGATGGGGCTTAAACCGAGTTTCTGGACGGGAATTATCGGTCTCGTATACGATTTTCTTCCATATATGCTCTTGCCTATATACACCGTTCTTTCCAACCTCGACAAGAGTTACGTCGAAGCGTCGAAAGACCTCGGCTCCAACGATTTTCTGACTTTTTGGAAAGTAACTTTCCCTTTATCCATTCCCGGAATAATAAGCGGAATAAGTATGGTTTTTATGCCGATTTTCAGCGCTTACGCCGTTACCGGACTTCTGGCGGACGCCGGAACGACGGTAATAGGAAGGGGAATAGAACAGTTATTCTCTCAACCTTCGGGTTACGGAGCAGGCTCGGCGCTTTCGTTCGTCCTTCTCCTTCTCGTATTTATCGTAATGTTCCTCTCGTCGTTTATAACGGGCAAGACGAATAAAACTCTTACGGGAGGAAAGAAAAGATGAAAGATAAAAAAATCCTTTCTCTCGTTATACGCTGGCTGATACTTATCGTCGTTCTAATAGCGATATATCTGCCTATAGCGCTGATAATCCTCTATTCTTTCTCGGAAGTGAGGGATCTCGGCGGAGAATACGGTTCGTTTTCATTCGGTCTTTACGCTAAACTTTTTCAGAATAAAGAATTGATGACGGCGACGATGAACACTCTTATAATAGGTCTTGTTTCTGCGTTTTTGGCAACTATTCTCGGAAGCGTCACGGCTATCGGGATTCACTATATGACTAAAATGCGCAAAGTGGTCGACACCGCGTCGCAGATAACCGTCGTAAATGCGGAAATCGTTACCGCAATGGGATTTTATCTCTTATTCATATTTTTGAGAGACGTCGTTCACCTTTCTTTCGACCTCGGGCTCGGCTGGCTGATTATCGCTCACACCGTAATAACCACCCCTTACGTCATTTTATCGGTAAGTCCGAGATTGAAACAGTTAAACCCCAACCTGCTCGAAGCGAGTATGGATCTCGGCGCAACGCCGATAAGGAGTCTCGTTACGGTCATGCTCCCCCAACTTTTCGGCAGTATGATATCGGGATTTGCCCTTGCTTTTACTCTCTCGCTCGACGATTTCGTCGTAACGAGCATCAACGGCGGAAAGAC
Organism: uncultured Eubacteriales bacterium; assembly: GCA_902797945.1. Taxonomy (GTDB): domain Bacteria; phylum Bacillota; class Clostridia; order Christensenellales; family Borkfalkiaceae; genus UBA10281. Next base: position 16,364 of record CADBUU010000039.1, read on the forward strand.
GTATACCATTTCGACTTTCGTATATAATCATATCCGCAGAAGCGGAGTTTTGCCCGAAGTCAGATCTTTGAGCACAATAATTTTCCTCTTCGTTCTGATCGCGATGATTGTCGTGAATATAGTAAAGAATAAAAATTTAAAAAAGGAGAAATAAATTTATGAAAAAACTTTTAAGCGCTGTTTGTTGCGTAGCGGTAATTTCCGCTTCCGCAATGGGTTTTGCCGGTTGCAACAATACCGACCGTTCGGAAATTCTCAAAATCAGTCTTCCGTCCGCCTATATGGACTATGACATTTTAGAACAATTCGAATCTTGGTATAAAGAAAAGACGGGCGAAAACGTAAAAGTAGAAAAACAAGAATTTCTTACCGTCGAAGAAGTCGGGACTAAAATCGAAACGGGTAAAGAAGACCTCGACCTTATCTGTCCTTCCGATTATATGGTCGAACATCTTCGTAAAGCCGGACTTTTAAAGAAGGTGGACAAGTCTATCGTAAACGTCGAAAACCTTATCAAATCTTCTTATCTCGACACCACGAAAGTTTTCGATCCGAATTTAGAATACGCCGTTCCCTATATGTATGGAACTTTCGGACTTATGTATGATTATTCCAAGACGGGTAAGCATATAGACAGTTGGAGCGCTATATTTACCGATAACGACGATCCTACTTCTCACGAATTTTACAAAAAATGTTCGGCTAAATACTCGATGAGAGAGGCTTACGCTTCGGCTTGTATTTATAACAACAGGGACGCTTTAAATCTTCTGTCCGCAAACGGAACGCTTTACACCCCCGCTTTCAACGCTGCTCTTCAATCCATATACGAAGACTCTTCTCAGAATACCGTTTCCGCTGCGAAACAAACTCTTAACAGACAAAAGAACCTCATTATTTCGTGGGACGAAGAAACGGCAAAATTCGAAATGGCTCTCGGAAATACCGACTTGGAAGTTGCGCTTATGTGGTCTTGCGACGCAGGTTACGTTATGAACGATTATGAAGACGACAACGGCGAAGAACACACCGGAAACCGCAATTTGTGGTATGTTATACCCAAAGAGGGCGGAAACGTATATATCGACGCATTCGTCATTCCCGCATACGCTAAAAACGAAAAAGCCGCCAACTACTTCCTCGCTTTCCTCTGCACCAAAGAAATCGCCATTTTAAACAGTGAAGAAGCGGGCGCCATAAGCCCCGTCGCAAGCGCTTACGACGAACTCTACGAAGAATACACCGCCGAAGATTTCGAAATGTTCGACGGCGAAAGCGAAGAATGGAGACAAATGTATCTCGATATGCTTTTCCCCTCCGAACAGACTCTTCTCCGTTGCGGAGTTATGAAGGACTTCGGAGATAAAGAACAGGACATCAACAGAATGTTCACCGAAGTTACGATCGGTTAAAAACTTAAAACGATACGACGACCGTCGATTCCTCTCGGCGGTCGTCTTTCTTTTTTAGAAAAAAAGAAAAATTTTTCCTCTTTTTAAATTTCATAATATTTTTACCGAAAAAAAATTGTCTTTTCACTGTTTTAATGTTATACTATAATAGATAAAGGAGGCGAATTATGAAAAAAATATTTTTTGGCGTTGTTTTAATCGTTATTTTCGCCGTCCTTGCTCCTATTTCGACGGTTTTCGCTTCGGCTGACGGAGAAGAATTTCTTTCTACGGATATATTTCTTCCGACGAGTTACCTCGAATATTATAAACTTCAAAACCCTTACGCAATTTGTAAATACGACGACGGAGGCGAGGTCATCGCCATCTCTCACGACGACGCGATAGTAATATACAGAAACGAAAAATTTTATTCTATTCCCCTTGCGTTTTCGGCGACGAACAGAGTAAAAACGCTCGCTCACTATAAAAATTACCTTTTATACGCATACGATTTGAATATTTACGCAATAGACCTTAACGGATTTAACGGCTCTGATTGGCAAGCCGAAATAGTAAATACGGGAATACAATGTCTGACTTTCTCGGTTTGCGGAAACACTCTACTTACGGCGACGGGGGACAATCTTTATTTCTACGAAATAGACGAGGAAAGTCAAACGTTCGGCGTCAAAACGCCTGCTTTGAAACAGCGCAACGCGACGAAAACCTCCAACGTCCTTCTGACGGAAAGCGGAAAAGTTTATTATACGTCCGCCGACGACTCCGACCTTATGTCATTCGACGTCGACGATAACTCGGAAGAAAAAGTCGTATCGATTTCCAATATAAGGTTTCTTGCCGACGGAAAAAACGGAAAAATTTATTTTTCATCTTCCGACGGCGTTTACGAGGTAAACGGCAATCTCATAACGACGATAGCCTCCGCATCCGAAAAGACGGAAGACGCGGATCTCGGCAAAATTTATAACCCCTACGGCGTATGCCTTACGGATAACGGCACGATTTGGGTGGTTGACGGCGATATCAACGCCGTGCAGGAAATAAACGTTAAAGACAAAACCTTCACTCAATTTGCCATAACGACGAACTCCAATGCGGTAAACCGACTTTCGGCAAGGGCGTCCGACCTATGCGTCGACGACGACCACGTTTTCGCCCTCGACGGCAACCGCATAGTTTCGATAAAAATTTCTCCCGATAATACTCGGAGTTACGGCAGAATAACTTTGGAAGACGACGACGTCTCGATTTTCGCAGCCGGCGACGAAAAAGTTTGCTATGCGGTAGCAGATAAGATAAAATTGTTTTCTTTTAAAGACGTCGGCGAGCCCGATTTCGAAGTAGAAAAAATAACCGAAATAAACAGACTTCCCGACAATTCGGGAACTTTCGTCAATATTTCCGACGTATACTATTCCGAAGACGTCTTTTATATTCTTCGCACCGTCTACGACGGCGGAGATAAACCCGAAATATACACGCTTTCTTCACAGGGCGAAATAACGAAATTGAATTTACCCTTGCCGCTCGGAGAAGCGAAACAAATAGTCGTCGACGTGTTCGGTCAAATCTATTATCTTGCCGAAAAAGACGGCAACTACGAGTTTTACGGTATCCGTAAAGGCTCGGTCGAAAAGATATTCACGACTTCAGCGACGTCGAAAATCAAAAATCTTCAAACGGATTTCGACGGCTCGTTGTATTATCTGACGGAAGGCAATAAAATAGGCAAAATATACGGCGGAGAACTGACCGAAAAAACTTTAAGTCTTTCTCCCAATCTCGTAGGAGTCGGCGACGCTCAATCGGCGTGCCTTTCCTACCGTTCGGAAAACGCATATTTTATTTTTTCGGGACTTATACTTAAAACGGCTACGGACGATCTCGACGTCGCGACGCCGGGTAAAGTTGTCCTTCCCGAAGACTTCGACGAAAGGTTCGTTTCAAATCCGACTTTCGTCCGCCCCGAAAAGGGAACGAAAATGTTCGAAGTTTCAAAAAGTTCCGACCTTTTCTACGGCGGATATTTCAACGCTGACGGCGAGACCGTTTACGCCGTTAAAAACTTCGGGAAATATTCTTACGCCGCTTGCGAAGGAACGAGAGTCATTCTGCGCTCCGCTGACGCCGAAAACGTTTTCGGCGCAGATAATTCGGATAAAGACGCTTTCGCCGTCGTCTCGTTCAACGCATTCGCCGTTCCCGTTTGCGAAAGTCGCTATACTACCCGATTTTTCGATAAATTTGAAAAACTTAAAGTTTCGGGCGAAATTCAATTCAACGGCAGAAATTATTCGGCGGTTTCTTGCGGCGGCAGGTCGGGATTTATACCGTCCGACTTCCTTATTTTTGAAATTCTTCCGGAAAACGGAGCCTCCGAAATTTTCTCGGCTTATTTCTACGATAAATACGGCGTTCCTCTTTATGCGGACGCTCAAATGACTGAAACTCAAAACACCTTAACCGATAAGACAAAACTTGCGGTCGTTAATTTTAACGACGATAAATATGCGGTTTTGTCAGATGGTAAAATAGCGTTTACGGAAAGCAAATTCGTCGTAAACGACGGAAGGTCGGATATAATAAAGGCTGCAATTACCATACTCGTCGCTTTAACTCTTTTCGTTACGGCGTTGTTTTTGGAACGCAGATTTTTATTCCGCGACAAAAAGAAGGACGATAATTAAGAACTATGGCTTTTATTTCTATAAAATCACTTTCGAGAGTTTTCGGCTCGGGTGAAAATAAAACAACCGCTCTTTCGGGAGCGACTTTCGATATCGATAAGGGCGAATTCGTCGTTATACTCGGGGCAAGCGGAGCCGGTAAATCCACCCTTTTGAATTTGCTGGGAGGAATGGACCTCGCAAGCGAAGGAAGTTATACTTTAAACGGAATCGAGGTTACTTCTCTCTCTCAGAAAGGGCTTACCCTTTTCAGAAGAAACAGCGTAGGATTTATTTTTCAATTTTACAATCTTATGCCTAATCTTACCGCCGAAGAAAACGTCGCTCTGTCTTTAAAGGGAATAAAAGATTTTATCCCTCCTAAAGAAGCGCTCAAATCGGTGGGGCTTGAACGAAGGCTCGACCACTTTCCCTCGTCGCTCAGCGGAGGAGAACAACAGAGAGTCGCGATTGCGAGGGCGATAGCAAAAAAGCCCGATCTTCTTTTGTGCGACGAACCGACGGGAGCGCTCGACAGCAAGACGGGTAAGGTCGTTTTGTCGATCTTGAAAGGTTTAAGCAAAAACGACGGTAAAACGGTAATTATAGTAACACACAATTCAAACGTAGCGCTAATTGCGGACAGAGTAATAAGATTATCCGACGGCAAAATAATTGCCGACGATAAAAACGCCGATCCCAAAGACGTAGAGGACGTAGAATGGTAAAGGAAAACGTCCTTTCTCTCAAGGTTATCAGAGAGATCAAAAACAATTTCCGACAATATCTCTCGGTTATTCTTATCGCCGCGCTCGCCGTTACCCTTTTTACGGGAATACTCGCAAATTACGAAAATTTCAAACAAAGGCTTGACGAGATATATTCGAAAACCAACACGTGCGACGGAGCGGTCTTGCTTAAATCGAGCGATACGGACGTAGAAAACTTTATTTCGGACAAAGTTTCGTATTACGAAAAGAGAATATTTATTTCCGCAAAAGCGGAAGGAAGAAACGTTTACGCGGCGACTTTTACGCAATCGTCGAAAATGAATCTTCCCTATTCCTCGTCGGACTCCGTAGATGAAAATTATGTCTATATAGACAGTAGATTTTCTTCCGAAACGAGTCTAAAAAAAGGCGATACTTTGTATATCGAGGAACTTTCGGTCGCCGAAAACTCTCCGCTATACGGTGTTAAACTCCCCTTTACGGTTGGAGGGACTATAGTTCACCCCGAAAGTTTGGCGAATTCAAGTTATTCCCAGTCGTTCATATACGTCGGAGAAAAAGCGTTGATTTCCGTCGTAACTTCGACTTTAAATGAAAAAATAAGTCCTCTTTCTCTTTCCGAAAGAGCGGTCGGCAATTATTTGAGAGAAAATTACCTTAACGAATATCTCTTTAAATGCGACGACGCCGAAAAACTGACCGAAGAAATACGGAACGAATTTAAAGGCAAAGACAATTTCGTATTCTCTCTTACGAGACAAAATCTTCCGACGTGTATAATGGTGGAAGCGGATATAGAACAATCTAAAAATCTCATCTACGTCTTTCCTGTAATTTTTTATTTCGTCGCAACGCTTATTATCCTCACTTCGATTTCTCAACTTATAAACCGCGACGGCAAAAACATCGGAATACTCAAAGCCTTCGGCTATTCGACAGCCGAAATAACTCTTCATTATTCTGAGATATTTCTCGCCTTATCCCTCATAGGTTCGGCGATAGGAATTATTGCGGGACCGCTCATAATCCCAAGGGTAATGAGCGCTAAATATAATATTTTATATCAACTTCCGACGATAAATCACCCGTTTTTTCGCCCCGAATATCTTTTTAGCGCAGGATTATTGTTCTTGATTTCAATGATAACCTGCTCCATCGTAAGCGTCGGAACGGCGAAAAAAATGCCGGTAAAGACGCTGAGAGGAGAAAACTCAGTCAATTTCAAACCCTCTCCTTTGGAAAAGGGACTACTTTTCAGAAAACTTTCCCTTTCCGTCAAAATGGCTCTCAGAAATATGCGAAGGAAGTTCAGCAGGACCGTAATGGTGTTTATCGGAACGCTCGGCTGTTCGGCTCTTCTTCTTTGTGGTTTCGGGATAGAAGACACGCTTTTATACGGCATAAACCACGAACTCGACGATATAACGCCTTACGACGTTTCGGTTGTATATACCGAAAACGGAAGTAAAGGCGACGCATTAAGCAGTCTCGACGGAATAGATAAAATAGACGAATTTTCTCAACTCACCGTCAACCTTAACGGCGGAGAAAAAACTATTTCAAGTTACGTCTACGTCTTTGACGACGAAAGAAATATTTTTACTCCCGAATTAAAAAAAGACGGTTGCGTTATTTCATCGAAGGTCGCAAAAGATCTCGGCGTAAAAAAAGGCGATAAAGTATCCTTCGTGTTCGACGCAAAAACCTATTCGGCGGAAATCACCGAAATAACCGACTTCTGTTTAACGATGGGGCTTGTAATCACGAAAAGCAGATTTTCGGAACTTCCGTTTTCTCCGAACAGGGCGTATATAAGCGTTTCAAGAGGTTTTACCGCAACCGAAATAAAAGAAGATATACTTGCGCTTGACGGGGTAACTTCCGCCAAAACGAGGGCGGAACAAGCCGAACTTATAGACTCTCTTCTCGGAACGATAAAAATAATGACGAGAACGATAAAAGTTTTCGCAATACTTCTTGCGGTCGTAGTTTTATACAATCTCGCTTTGCTCAATTATAACGAAAGAATAAGGGATATAGCGACTCTCAAAGTTCTCGGATTCGGCAAGTTCGAAATAATATCTTCTTTCGTTATCGAAATAGTATTCTTGACTTTACTCGGTTCTCTTACGGGGCTGATATTCGGTTATCCGCTGACTTATGCGGTAATGTCGATAAACGAAAATCCGCTTATATGCTATATTTATCACATTTTCCCGTCGTCGTTTATGCAAACGGTAGCCTTAACGTGCGGAAGCAGTCTTGTAATAAACTTATTTTTCGGGTTTTTAACCGATAGAATAAAACCGGTGGAAAGTCTTAAATCGGTGGAATAAAGGAACGCAAAAATGAAAACTTATAATCTTTTGGAAGAGTTATCTCTTCAACAAATCTGGGAAAGCGTATTAAATTGGATAAAGACGCAAGGTTTTAAAGTCCTTATAGCGCTCGTATTGCTTTTTATAGGTTTTGCGACGGTAAACGCAATAGTCTCCTGGATAAAGAAAGTAAATATAAAAAGAGGGTTTGACAAAACTCTCGGCGTTACTCTCCGTAAAATAATAAGTTACGGTTTAAAGACGCTGATCGTCGTCGCTCTTCTTTCTTACGTCGGCGTAGACACTTCGGGAATAACGGCGCTCATCGCCTCTTTGGGCGTAACGATAGGTCTTGCGCTTCAAGGCGCGCTGTCAAACGTTGCCGGAGGACTTCTTATAATAACACTTCGCCCCTTCGGGCTCGACGATTTTATCGAAGCGCAGGGAGTTTCGGGAACGGTCGAAGATATAAGGATAATTTATACTTATATACGAACTTTCGACAACAAGCGTATCGCGCTTCCGAACGGAACGCTCGCAAACAGCGTCATAACCAACTATTCGGCGAAAACGACGAGAAGAGTCGATCTCAAATTTTCGATATCTTACTCGCAAGACTTTAAAAAGGCTCAGGAAGTGATTTTAAACGTTGCCAAAGCGCACGACCTCGTTTTGAAAGATCCCGCCCCTAATTGCAGAATTACGGATCACGCCGACAGCGCAATAATTCTTTTCTCGACTTTCTGGTGCAGGACTGAAGATTATTGGACGGTATACTTCGATATGCTGGAAAGAGTAAAAACGGCTTTCGACGAGGCGGGAATAGTAATTCCGTTCAATCAACTTGACGTCCACTTGGACAACTTAAACAACATAGAAAAATAAAGGTGATAATATGAAAACAGGAGTACTTATAATAGGAGCGGGTCCGGCGGGTATTTTTACCGCTTTGGAACTCGTAAGAAAAGGTTGCGACAAAAAAATAACCATAGTTGAAAAAGGTTCCGCAATCGAAAAAAGGGTATGTCCCAAACAAAAGACAGGACATTGTATGAACTGCAAAAATTGCGCTATAACGACGGGATTTTCGGGCGCGGGCGCGTTTTCGGACGGAAAACTTTCCCTTTCGAGTTACGTCGGCGGCGCTCTCCCCGACCAAATAGGACACGACGTCGTTCAGGAATATATTTCATACGTCGACGGAATATATCTCGAATTCGGCGCGGATAAAAAAATCGAGGGCGTAGACAATCCCGAAGCCATCAAAGAAATAAGGAAAAAGGCGATAAGCGCAGGTCTTAAACTCGTAGACTGCCCCATTCGCCACCTCGGCACCGAAAAGGCTCAGAATATCTACTATTCAATCGAGCAATATCTCTTAAATAACGGCGTAGAAATGATTTTCAACACCGATTGCAAGAACGTCGTCATAGAGGGTAAAACCTGCAAAGGCGCGATAATAAAAACCAAAAACGGCGAAGAGATCATCGAGGCTGAAAAAGTCATTATAGCAACCGGCAGAAGAGGAGCCGAATGGCTCGAAAGCATGTGTTCCGAACACGGCATCGAGCATCAACCCTCTACGGTCGATATCGGCGTAAGAGTCGAAGTCAGAAACGAAATAATGGAAGAGGTCAACAGAGTTTTATACGAATCCAAACTCATAGGTTACCCCTCTCCCTTTAAGAACAAAGTAAGGACTTTCTGTCAAAATCCGGGCGGCTACGTCGCGCAGGAAAACTACGACGACGATCTCGCCGTCGTAAACGGACATTCGTTTAAAGACAAGAAATCCGACAACACAAACCTCTCAATACTTTGCTCGCACAACTTTACCTATCCTTTCAATCAGCCGATCGAATACGCAAAAAAAATAGGCGAACTTACAAACATGCTCGGCGACGGACACATTCTCGTTCAACGCTACGGAGATATTCTCGAAGGAAAACGCACTTGGCAAAAAGAACTTCAACAGTCCAACGTTCGTCCAACCCTTCCCGACGCCGTTGCGGGCGATATAACCGCCGCCATGCCGTATAGAACGCTTACGTGCATTCTTAACTTCATAAAGCAACTCGATATGGTCGTTCCCGGCTTTGCAAGCCCCGAAACTCTTCTTTACTCACCCGAACTCAAATTCTATTCCAACAAGATAAAAATGGACGACGATTTCAACACGAACATTGCAAATCTCCATTGCTTAGGCGACTCTTCGGGCTGGACGAGAGGTCTTATGATGGCTTCCGTAATGGGCGTAATGATGGCTCGGAAACTTAAATTTTAAAAACAAAAGATTTAAAAAGGAATTATCCGAAATTTTCGGATAATTCCTTTTTTTATTTACGCATTAAATAATTAAATCACGGCAAACTCGCCTTTTTCGTCGTCTATTATTAAAAAGCAATTCAGATAGAGGTCTTTTTCATAGGCGGAAGTCGCAAAAGCGTTAATTACTCTCTTGACTTTTTCCGTAGTTTTATCTATTACGACTATCTGCCTTTTGTCGTTGACGCACAATACTTCGGCGTCGTTCTCACAAATTTGCCGTTTTAGTCTTTGCTCGACTTTATAGTTAATATATTCTTTTTCGGACGCTATGCTTCCGTGATCTTCAAACAGCATTTTACCGTAAACGTGGAAATACTTACCGTCGTAATACGGCTTTGCCGCCGCCCTTCCCTCGCCGCACTTTTCAATTGCCGAATATAAAATTTTACTTACCTTGCGTTCGCCTGCAACTTCTATAAAATACGCCGATAAAAAATTTTGTCCCGTTTCCGCAACCAAAATCTTAGTTGCATTTTTGTCCGATTCTATGACGGGACTGAAAAAATCTTCTTCCGTGCAAGATATTTCCCCCGTATTAGAATCGAGGAAATAGACTTTCGATTTTTTGGCGTTTTCCGTAAAAACGACGCTTCCGCCGACAAATGCCGTTTCGCCTATCTTTTCCGCTTGCGTGTCCACACTTCTCGTTTTTCGGGTTTTGACGTCGATTATATCTATTACTCCTTTGTCTCCGTATCCCACGGCGATAACGCCTTCTCCGATACACATATCCGACGGATTATCTTTTATCTCAAGAGATAATATTTTTTCACCCGAATCGACTTCGTAAGCGTCTATCTTTCCGCTATAAAGAGCGTAAACTCTCCCCGTCGCCTCATCGTATAAAATCTTTTTAAATCCTCGCTCAACCCCAAACCTTCCGTACTTAATTTCTTCCGCTTTGTCATCTATTCCCTCCGGTATCGGAGTAATGTCTTCATGCAAATCGCTTTCGGCTTTTCTTTTTTCGAAGTTTTTATAATAAGCGGCGGGGACGGAAAAGGGTATCACGGAAAAATTCGCGAAATATCCGCTGTTTCCGCATAGAGCGATGAATTTTCCTCCGCCGATATAATACGCTTCGGTCGCATACAAATCGTAAACTCTTACAAGTCCTCCGTTATTTTTCGAATACAGCGCCGTCTGACAATTTGAAGTCGAAATCACCCTGTATTCCCCGTTACCTAAAATCTGACTATAAAACCTTATTTTTTCATCGAAATCGGGACTTTGCCCAATCCACGCCAACTTGCCGTTTTGGGTATAAAGTCTTCCCAAGGCGTGAATATATTCGCCGTCGTAAAAGACTTCCGCCTCTCCATTGACCGCTTGGTCTAATTCTTTCTCTCCCGTTGTGTCTATGTCAACGTATTTAAACGTCGTTTCGTAAGTTCCCTTTTCGCTCACGAAAATGCGATTTATATCGGCAACGGCGTCAAAAGAGGGAGAATAATATAATCCGAGAGTTTTTTCGATTCTGTTGTCTAATCTCATTGCCCTGATCTCGCAATATTTTTCTTCCTCGGTATTTGAATAGACTACGTAATCGTCAGTAATTTTTATAGCGTTTACCGCTATTTCGGTCGAAATCGAAAAAGTCAATCCGTATTCTACGCTTATAATCGTTATGGACCTCGCTTCACCGAAACCGATCGCAACTATACCGTTTTCTGCGTCAAGACAACGAATAGGATAATTAAAGACCTTGCGATTAGTCGTATTGCGTCCGTCAAAATATCTGACGTTGTAAGGCTCGCCGCCCCACGCCTTATAAAGATATACGGAATTGTAATCTCTGCCTATAACCGTCTGCGTTTTTTTATCGAAAGCGCAAGCGTATCCCGATGAAGATTCGACGACGTTAAATTTTAAAGTTCCGTCGGCGCTGTCTGAAAATTTCGCGTTTTCGGGCGTCGGCTCAACTATTTCCACCTTTTCTTTGCCGTCGTTTAACGCCGTCAAAAGCGGTTTAAAAAAACCTAACGCTACGGACAATACTAAAACGACGACCATCGCTATCGTGATGACTATCGACAACAGTTCCCCGATCAGAGCGCCCGCGCCTACGGATTTTGATTTGACTTTATTCGTTTTGCGCCACGCCAAAAAAAGCATCAGCCCTATGACGGGAAGAAAAAAACCGAGTATAGCCCAGCCGATTTTAAAACCTTTATTCTCCTCTTTCTTTTCATCGGAAGTTCTGAAATCATAGTTAAGTCCGCACCTCTTGCACGTCCCGATTTTAAAAACCAACTTGCTTCCGCAATTCTTGCAATACACTATACTACCTCTCCCTCGTTTAATTTATGAAATACCGACGGATCGTGAAATTTCCCCGTCGTGGTAGGATAAAGCGCTAAAAGATTTTTTTCGGGAATTCCGCCTTCCGTTTCTATCCTGAAAGCGTTAAAATATGCTTCTCCGCCCTTTTTATAGTCGACGGAATCAAAAGGTATGCGAATAATCGCCTTATAGCCCGATTTATACGGAGATACTTCCGCCGTAATATTTTCGGTGTTCAAAAAAGCAAAATCTAAATCGGTTCCGTTACGTTTTATCTTAGCAAAAAATTTTCTGCCGTTCGGCGCGACTTCTATTTCGTAATACTCGTTTTCGTCGTTTCCCGTTCTTATAAAGACCTCGGCGACGTCACCGTTAAACAGTTCTCCGTTGTCGTTGTCGCAAAAAGAAAACAACTTCGAATCGTAACAGAAAAATTCGAAAATAAAAGCGTCGTCAGATATTTCATAATCGAGTTCCGTCAAAAAATCGCTGTATTGAAAAGTAATATTGTCCTTTAATCTCGCCTTCATGATTTCCTTTTTTCAGATAATGCTTAATTTAGTGAAATAATTATAACATAAGATTTTCTTTCTGTCAACGTCGACGCAAAAAAAACGCCGTTTGTGTAAACGGCGAATTTTTTTGAAAATATAAAATTATCTCTTCGAGAACTGAGGAGCTCTACGCGCTTTCTTCAAGCCGTATTTCTTTCTTTCCTTCATTCTCGGGTCTCTCGTAAGGAATCCCGCTTTTTTAAGCGCAGGACGGAGATCGGGTTCCGCAACGATAAGCGCACGGGAAATGCCGTGACGGATAGCGCCTGCCTGACCGGTAAAGCCGCCGCCTACAACGTTTACGAATACGTCGTATTTGGTTTCGCTTTCAGTCAAAACGAGGGGTTGACGAATGATGAGTTTAAGCGTATCGAGATCGCAATATTCATCAATTCCTCTTCCGTTAATAGTTATAGTTCCGTTACCGCCGGGAATAAGCCTTACTCTTGCGATAGCGCTCTTTCTCCTGCCGGTTCCCCAATATTGAAGTTTTTTCTTTACAGATACTCTTGCCATAACCTATCTTCCTCCGCTTATTTGTCGAGTTTTAACTCTTCGGGCTTTTGAGCCTTCTGGTTATGTTCAGCGCCCTTATAAACACGGAGTTTGGAGATCATCTGTCTGCCAAGTCTGTTTTTGGGGAGCATTCCCTTAACCGCTTCGTAAACCGCAACGTCGGACTTTTCAGCCATCATTCTCGAATAGGGAATCTGCTTTAATCCACCGACGTAACCGGTGTGGTAAGTGTAAAGTTTCTGATCGTATTTTTTACCCGTAAGCACTACTTTGTCGCAGTTAACGACGATGACGAAATCTCCCGTATCGACGTTAGGCGTGAAAGTGGGCTTATGCTTGCCGCGAAGAACGGACGCAACTTGCGAAGCAAGTCTGCCGAGAGGCATACCCGTTCCGTCAACGACATACCATTTTCTTTCAACCGTCTGTTCGGTTGCCATATATGTCTTCATAATAATTCTCCGAAAAAATTTTTATTGTTAAAGGCAATATCGCCGTCCGAGGGGCACGTTCATCGGGCAATCTCCCTTTATTAGCCAAAATATTTTAATATTTTTACAAAACTTTGTCAAGCGTTTTTTATTACTTTTAACTATTTTTATTAAAAAGGGTAAAAAAAGAAGCGTTTTTAAGCGCTTCCCGAATAAATAACGTTTATCAGTCGTTTCGTCCGAAAGACTTTTTCAGGAGAGAAATGACGGCGACGTAAAGCGAAGTCAAAGATGCCAACGTCAAAAATGCGAAAATGATTGCCCAGGCGATCGTCGGCTCGCTTACGTTAAGAAGAAAGGTTACGAAACACACCGCCGCAACGATGACGCTTATAACGATCCAAACAATACATAGCTCCTTACTTTTTTTTGCTCCGGTTTTATCTCCCATATTTACACCTCCGAAATTCCCATATTATAATTATACCACCAAAACGAAAAAAAATCAATGCAAAAAAGAAATACGTCCTTTTTTACAATTTATTTCTTTTTACGACAAAAGTAATTTATTCTCGTCATATATAGTATTATATAATATGATTATGGAAAATAAAAAAGTCGCTCTCCTTAAACCCGTAGACGAAGACTCGACAATGCGAGGAGTCGCAAGAGTCGATTTTTCCCGAAATCCTCCAACTATTTCCCTGTCGGTCATAAACGTGTCAGGGGAAGGCGGGCTCTATTTAATCGTGTTTGACGAAAATTTCCGAGCGGAATTTCCGACTTTCAGCCTAAACGAAGAAGAATTTACTCTTCCTTCCGATTTTTCGGAAAATTCCTCGATCGCAATAGTTAAAAACGGAGAGGATGGGGATCAAGTTTTGCTTTTCGGGAAACTGACGAAATTCGCTCCGAACGTCGAAAGGCTTTTAATTTCCGAAAAGTCGGTTTACGACGACGAGGTCGTTGCGACCGAAAATTACTATGAATACGAGAAGGCGGACTATGCTGACCAACGGAATAAAAATAATGAAAACGCTTGGACTGAAAGCGGAAATAGCGGAGAAACGGAAAAAGAAAAGGGCGAATTTTACACTTCTGACGCTGAAAACGGCGATATGCGCCGCCAAAAAAAATACTATGAGAAAATAAAAGAAAAACTCGACGATATATTCGGAAAATATCCCGAAGTCGAAAGTCTTTCGGAGATGGTAAAAGACAGCAAATGGGTGAAAATACCATACGGCGAAGGCAAACACTACGTCGTGGGAATAGAATACGAAAACGGAGCGCCTCGCTGGATATGTTACGGAGTTCCGGGCAAATACGGCGAGCGCCCGACGGAAATAAGCGGTTACTGTTCTTTTCTTCCATCTTCTCCATTCGAACTTAAATCTTGGGGATATTGGATAATGTTTCAAGACGCTTTAAGCGGACAACGTATCGAAGAAAGTTGAAATTTTCAAAAAAATATGTTATACTTTAATTATGGTAAGAATTTGGTTTAAAGTGATTAAAGATAACAAAATAAAAAGACAATACGTCTATGAAAATGACGAGAAATTTATCTATTCGCATTTTTCTGAATATATAGCGGCAGGGTGTTACGCTCTCGACGAAGCAACGCCCGTTATCATAAAAAATCATATTATGAATTTCGCAAAATACAATTCCGTCACCTTTAAACAAGACGATTTCGTCGAAAAAGTCGACTTCGATAAACTGACGATAGAAAATCTCGACAGATAATTTATAAAAAGAGAATAAAAACCCTCCGTTCTGTAAATAATGAGAATGGAGGTATTTTTATGAAGATTGTAAACGTCATCGCTTACGTTATCGCGATAATCGGAGCGCTTAACTGGTTGCTCGTCGGAGTATTTTCTTTCGACCTCGTTGCGTTTATCTTCGGAGCGGGAAGCGTCGTAACGAGAATAATCTACACTCTCGTAGGAATTTCGGGATTGTGGCTTATTTTCTCTGAACTTATTTACAGACCTTTCCTAAAGAACGACAGCGCAGCTTAAACGCTTTGGAAAATCACAAATGCTGTATATAGCGTTCGTCGGGAAATCCCCGACGAACGCGGAAAAGTTTCTCTTAGCCGAAAAATTTTTCCTTTTAAATTTTCAGCGAAAAAAACTATCTCTTTTATTTTATAACGAAAAAACGCCGGGACGACTTTTAAAAAAAGTCGTCCTTAAATTTTTTTAAAATTTTTTCGCTAAAAGCGTTGACTTTAAAATTCTTATATGGTAATATAGTTACGGTCTTTAAAGACGATACTGTGATATCGGCAAGATGCAACTTGGTTTACTTATAGTTACTGATGACGAACTTACCTTGCCGTATTATGCGGTAAGGTTTTTTTTTGAAAATTTTTTATAAGGAGAAGTTTTATGAAACTCACTTACAACGTAACAGACAAGCCGTCGATCGGCAAAACGATTGTTTTCGCCCTTCAACAACTCCTCGCCATTCTTGCGGCGACGATAGCGGTTCCGGCGATCGTAAACAACACTTGCGGTTTGACCGGTAGCGACGCAATGTCCCAATCTGCGGCTCTTTTCGGAGCAGGCGTAGGAACTTTGGTTTATCTCGCTTTCACTAAATTCAAAAGCCCCGTTTTCGTGGGGTCATCGTTTGCGTTTTTAGGCTCGATGTTCGCTGCGTTCGCAGGCTCCGTTTCGATGTCGGTCGGATATCTCGGCTTGCTTTTGGGCGCTGTGTTCGCCGGTCTCGTATACGTTATTCTCGCAGTTATAGTTAAATTAGTAGGAACGGGTTGGGTAGATAAACTTATGCCTGCCGTCGTTATTGGTCCTACGGTGGCGATTATCGGACTTTCGCTTGCAGGAAACGCAGTCGGCGACCTTACCGGCGCGGGATATGCGGGAATAGTTGCAGGTCTCGTAACTTTGGGCGTTACTATCGCTTGCTCGGTTTACGGTAAAAAGACGATTAAAATGATACCCTTTATTATCGGTATCATTGCGGGTTACTTAGTCGCGACCTGCTTTACCGGAATCGGCGCTCTCGCTTCTAACGACTCGCTTAAACTTGTTGACTTCTCCAAATTCAGCGAAATGAGTTGGCTCCCCAACTTCACGTTCTTGAAGGCATTCTCCGGAAATTATAACTTCGGTGAATCCGGCAACTTCGGAGCTTATCTCCTCACTATATTCGTCGCATACGTTCCCGTTGCTTTCGTAGTATTCGCAGAACATATCGCAGACCACAAGAACCTTTCTTCGATAATCGAACAAGACCTTCTTAAAGAACCCGGACTCCACAGAACTCTTCTCGGAGACGGCGTCGGCTCTATGGCAGGCGCATTCTTCGGCGGCTGCCCCAACACCACTTACGGTGAATCGGTAGGCTGCGTCGCAATAAGCGGAAACGCTTCGGTAGTAACCATTCTTTGCACCGCTATCCTTGCGATCGTTGCGTCTTTCTTCGCTCCGTTCGTAACACTTCTCGCAACTATTCCCTCTTGCGTAATGGGCGGCGTTTGCATAGCTCTCTACGGCTTTATCGCAGTAAGCGGTTTGAAGATGATACAGAAAGTCGACCTCGAAGATAACAGAAATCTCTTCGTTGTATCCGTAATTCTTATTGCAGGCGTCGGCGGAATGACTCTTCACTTCGGACAGGTAACAATAACCGAAGTTGCTTGCGCTCTTATCCTTGGAATACTTACCAACGTTCTTTGCTCTATCGGAAGAAAGAAAGAAGACAAATAATAATTTCAAAAACTTCAAACCCCGTCGGTTTCCCGACGGGGTTGTTTTTATCTTTCATACAATATCTTATCCGTAAGCAAGGCAACGAGTTCGGCGCTCGTAGGCTTTATCCTTTCCGTAAAGACGTTCCTTCCGAAAACGTAATCGAAATTTTCTTTTTTGCACCTTGTCATAGCAACGCTTACTGCGTTTCTTATCGCCCTCTCGACCTTTTCGGGCGTTTCTCCGAATTTTTCCGCAACTTTAAAATATAGTTCTTTCATTGACGGCGCCCTTTCTTCCCTTTCGGCAACGGACAATAAAACGACCTCTCTTAAATAATTGGTTCCGCTAAGATGCGAAGAAAGTCCCAAGGCGTTAAAAATCCCGACTAACCTAAACCTTGCGTTTTTCTTTTGCGCTTCTTTAATAAAATCGTCTTTTTCTTGCGTTTTCATATTTTTTCTCTGCAATAAAATCTAATTATATCATCTAACGATGACGTAATATTTCTTTCTGATAATTGCAAATATCGCTTATCCTCGCTTATATTGTAACAGAATAAAATTATTTTTGTCAAACGGAAAATCTTTTATAAAACGTATATTAACGTCGAAAAAAGGGGAATATAAAGGAATAAACTGTCTTTTGGTTTTTGCCTTAAAAAACGAAAATATTCCGCTAAGAGCGCATACCGAAAACGATTTCCCTTTTTATTTTGCGAGCGGCATTTTTCGCTTGACAATAAAAACCTCTTTTGTTAAAATTAACTATATAAAAACTTCCAACGGGGAGTAGCCTCCGAATTTCGGAATTAAATCGCTAACACGAAGAATAATTCTTCCGGTTTAATTTTAAATGGCAAGACCGTTTCCGTCTTAAAAGATGGGAACGGTTTATATTTTTTAAATAATTACGGGTGGATAAATTTATGAAAGATCTTATTATTCCGATTCTTCTTTTTATTGTAGGACTTGTCGCTTTGATAAAGGGCGGCGATTGGTTTGTCGACGGCGCTTGCGGTATAGCAAAACGCTTTCGCGTTCCCGAACTTCTGATAGGCGCGACGGTCGTTTCTATCGGCACGACGCTTCCGGAAGTCATGGTTTCGGCGACTTCCGCCGTAACCGGGCACAGCGAAATGGCGTATGGCAACGCAATAGGCTCGATTATTTGCAACACGGCTCTTATCGCCGCAATAACCATTGCCGTAAAACCCGGGAATACTGACAGAAAATCTCTCGTAATTCCCATTATTTTCTTTTTCTCGGCGGCGATTTTTTACGCAATGGTCGCATATTTTTTCAATGAGTTTTCGAGAATTACGGGAATAATTTTACTTCTTGCGTTTATATCGTATATAATCCTGTCGGTTTTTCAAGCGAAAAAATCTTCCGCTATAGAACCCAAAAGCATAGAAACGGAAAATGATAACTCCAAAGGTCTTATAAAAGAAATAGTCTTGTTGATAGTAGGCGCAGCATTGATTGCGGTAGGCGCTCGGCTTTTAGTCGATAACGGAACTAAAATCGCGCAGATCTTCGGTGTTCCGGAAACTGTAATCGCGATAACGTTCGTCGCCCTCGGTACTTCGCTTCCCGAACTCGTAACGGCTATAACTTCGCTCATAAAAGGACACGGAGCGCTCTCTCTCGGAAATCTGATCGGCGCAAATCTTTTCAATCTTGTTTTAGTCAGCGGAATTTCGATAACCCTCTCCCCTTTCACCGTTCCCGTTCAAGAATTTATGGGCTTTAACCGCTCGCTTATAATCGATATCCCGGTAATGTTTGCGGTAATGGGCATATTGACTATCCCTGCTTTAATAAGGGGAAAACTTTCAAGGTGGCAGGGAATTCTCCTTCTCGCAATATACGCAGGCTTTTGTGTAATACAGTTTGCGTTTTAAAAATGATCGTTTCAATCAAATAATCGTTCGTTTCTTTTCGTTCAAACAAAAATAATCAATCAAAACACTCGAAAAAAATCGATATACATCTTGAAAAATCCTTTCAAATAAGATATAATACAAATATAACCTCGCTCCGCTTGCGGACGTCGATTATTGCGTCTCCGATGTCGACCTTACAAACGAATTTGCCGTAATGCCGAGAAGAGGTTGTCGTAAATTGGTTTTAACGCCGCTTAAAAAAGAGGGAAAATGAGTAAAAACAGTGTGTTCAACGTTGCGGTATGTGTGTTGGGAATATTTATTCTCTTAATACATATCATAAATTTACTGATAAAGAAAAACAAGAGGAAAGATGAAAAAGCGCTCCTCGATTTTTTCGTTTTTACGGCAGTCCACTTCGCAGCGTATACCGTTTTTTCTTTCGTTAAAATGGTATATACGAGTAACGCATACATTATCGCTTTTTATACGGCGTTTTATCTGTTGAACAACGTAGAAGTTTTTATGCTGTATAAATATATGAAAAGTTATACCGAACTTTCGGGAAAGTCGGAAAAGATAGTAAGCGCTATAAATGTCTCTCTGTTTTGCGTATTTATGACGCTCGACTTAATAAACGTATTTACGGGGATTTTCTTTACCGCCGAAAACGGAGTATATTTAAGGAGCAAAACTATGATATTTTCGCAAGGGTATCAGTTCGTTATGCTTATTTTGGTCGTTATAGTAACTTCGTCGAACAAAAACTTAAACGTAAGGGAAAAGACCTCTTTTGCTCTTTATTGTTTTTTGCCGTTTGTTGCAATAATATTTCAAAACGTTTTTAAAGGATATGCGATAGCATATACGTCGATAATAATTGCGACCGAAGTTCTGTTCTTCTTTCTCAACGTGCAAAAAAATATCGACCTTGCCAAAGAGGAGCAAAAAAATAAGGAAGCGCAAATAAAAATAATGCTTTCGCAGATAAAACCCCATTTTGTTTATAACGCCCTTTCCTCTATATCCACGCTTATTACGATAGAACCCGAAAAGGCTCAGAGCGCGCTCGACGATTTTACCGAATATTTAAGGCACAATCTCTCCTCTCTTACCGAAACCAAACTTATTCCTTTTGAAAAAGAATTAAGGCATATCGAAACTTACGTCTCTTTGGAAAAACTTCGCTTCGGCGACCGCATAAACGTCGTTTATGAAATTAAAAGCACGGACTTTTACGTT
The DNA here is from genome assembly GCA_902797945.1 of uncultured Eubacteriales bacterium. GTDB lineage: Bacteria > Bacillota > Clostridia > Christensenellales > Borkfalkiaceae > UBA10281. The sequence goes on from CADBUU010000039.1 coordinate 36,461, forward strand.
CCCACTCTTTCAATTCAACCGATAGTCGAAAATGCGATAAAACACGGCATATTAAAAAAGTTGGAAGGGGGAACGGTTACTTTAAAGACTTTTGAGACGGATAAAGAATACGTCGTAGAAATAAAAGACGACGGCGTCGGTTTTAACCCCGAAGACCTCGAAACAGACGAAAACGAGCATATAGGACTTAGAAATATTCAATTCAGAATAAAAAACTACGGCGGTAATATGATTATTAAAAGCGAAAAGGACAAGAGAACCGTCGTTACCGTAACTCTATTAAAATAATATATTAAATAAATAAAATATTAAACTTTTTAATGAAAAGATAAAGACGGATAGTGTAAAATTTTCCAATTCTTATAAGGCAATATATAAAAAAGACTTGAAAAAATGATATGCACCCCAAAAGTTAGACACTTTTGGAGGTGCATATTTTTATGTTAAAAAATGGAAGTAAATTCAAAAAGTACTCGCCAGAATTCAAATTATCGGTTATTGTTGAAGAAGATTTAATTGCCGAAAATCAACGGCTGAAAGAAGAAATACCGTATTTACAAGCGGAGATGGAATACTTAAAAAAATTAGATGCCTTAGTTCGAGCGGAAGAGCAAAAGAATGGCAAAAAGCGCAAGTAGTTCTTGAATTAAGGCTGAAATATCCGCTTAAAATACTGTTAAAGATCTCAAAGTTAAAGCGCAACACGTATTACTATCACTTAAACTACGGGTATTATCATATCAAGTTCTTTTGCATTATTCATACAATGATACACCTTATATACCTTACTATATGTTGGCGTTGTTTTTCTTTAAAATTTCTCTCACCTTTTCTATGGAAACAGTATGCGTATCCGCGCCGCTTTTTACCGCGACTGCGACAGCTGTCCCCGCCGCCTGACCCATGCAAGCGCATATAGGCATTACCCTTATTGCCGCCTGTGCTTCGTGCGTAGCGGATATACACCTTCCTGCCACAAGCAGATTAACATACTCTTTCGCCACTAACGACCTATACGGTATAGTATAGGATTCCCCGTTTTTAAAATAGTAAATATACGTTCCCGTTCCGGACGGATTATGTATATCTATATTATAATTACCGCGCGCTATCGCATCCTCAAAATTTGTGCATTTAACGAGTTCTTCCGCCGTAAGAACGTGCATACCTTTGAGTTTCCTGCTTTCCCGCACACCTATCTCGTTTGCTATGGAAATAACCGTGCATTGCTCAAACGCCTTTGAATTCTCCTTTAGAAATCTAACCATTTCGAAAACCTGTGCCCTGCCTGTCATTTCCGCTTTGCTTAACTCGAACGGGTCTGTCGGATTCAACTTTATTACCCTTGTAGTGTTAAGATGGAGTATGCCTTGCCCTAATCCCATCATCGTTAATATGTTTTCACGCGGGTTTTTGATATTTCCGCTTTCTCTTAACTCTTTATATCTTTTTTGCAACATAGGAAGATCCTTTTGATACAAATCAAGATCGACGCCGCTTAAGCGAAAACAAGTCGTCATAGGTTGACATAACCCGTCGTTTTCTCTACCGAGAACGTATTCGCAACCGGCAAAATAAAACAAATCTCCGTCGCCACTCGCATCGATAAAATAATCTGCTTTTATATCCGTTATGCCGTTTTTAAGGGCTACTTTTACGCTTTTTATCTTATTACCGTCGATTTCAACGCCTATCATCGTTGTATGAAAAAGAACGTCCACGCCTGCATCTTGCACCATTTTATCCAAAGCGACCTTAAACCCTTCGGGCTTAAAATGCATATCCGACGCAGGCTGTTCGTATTCCGCCGCCTTTTCGCGCATTTCGGTAAATATACCTTCACTGAAATATATACGCTTTTTTGCTTTTTCATCAAACGCGTAGAAGAACACAAAAGGATAGACAAGATTATTTGACATTGCGCCGCCTAAACAACCTGACCTTTCCACTAACAATACTTTAAGCCCTTCTCTCGCTGCGGAAACGGCGCTCGCTACGCCCGAAAGTCCGCCGCCCACCACTATTAAATCGTATTTCTTCATATATTATCCTCCTGATTATCTATTTAAATTATAGCTTACCCCTTACAATATTTCTAATACAATTCCCATAAATACTTGCACTATTTACAGTTTTTTTGTATAATAAGGTCATAAAAAAATTTTTAGGTCAATCATATATGGATTATAATAGTTTATTTGATTTAATAATTTCTCTCGAATACGGAACGAAAATACATATCGGCGTGCTATTCTTTGAAAATCACGGTTTCCAGAAACTCGTTTTACCATTACAGCATACGATTCATCCGCGTAAAATCTGCGAACACTTCAAAAACACACCCAACGGTTTTAATCGCTGTTTCAGATGCAGAAACCTTGCTATAAAAAAGGCGTTAAAAGACAAAGCGCCGTTTTACGGTATCATTAATTTGCAAAAGTAAAAATTTTTTAAACAGAAAAATTGTTTAGTATGACAAAAACTGTCATATATCTTATTTTATAATAGAATGCGGGAGAAAATATTATGGCATCCATTATAGATAACAGAAATAAAACAATGCTTGACTCGTTAAAAAACAC
>CADBUU010000040.1 GCA_902797945.1 uncultured Eubacteriales bacterium
AAAGCGAGGTCAAAATGAGCGTAAATATAAGTCCGACCAAAATCCCGCCGTAAAGGCATGCGGCGTATCTCTTCGCAAAGTTTCCCTCTCTCGTCGGGACCATATCCGTTTTACCTGCGTAAGGGGTAAGTTTAATCGTTAAAACCCTTTTGGCGGTAAAGTCGAAAGTGAATACGGAAAAGGAAAGTTTGACCGTCTTAAAGCCCGTAATCGCCCCGACGACAATATGTCCGAGTTCGTGAAAAAAGGAAGTGAATATATACGCTATAAGCAATCCCGCCGCAAAAAACACGAAGGAAAAACCGTCCTCGTAGACGAGATAAGCCGTCAGACAACACAGCGCGAAAACTGGTATATAAAATAAAATATCGTAAAGTCCGAAAGACTTCCGTTTAACCTCTTTCATAACCCTCTCCGTATATCCTCTTCCGAAGATAGCCTACCATATTGTCGTTCGTTTTGACCGTTACGAAAGGAAGAGAGAATTTTTCGCAGATGGTTTTTATCATCAGCGCACCTCCGACTATTATCTCCGCCCTTTTGCCGGACAAACGAAGTTTAAAAACCCTCTCTTCGACGCTGCAACTTTTTATCTTTTCATACGCTTCGTTTATTTCGTCGACCGTCAATTTATCGCCGTTTATTTTATTCTCGTCGAACGCTTTAAGTCCTCTGGCGACAATATCAACGGCGCTCGCCGTTCCGCCGATAAAGGAATATTCGACGTCTTTGGGTATATCGCCGTATTCCCCTATCCTTTCGTAAATTTTCTCTTTTAAGGCTCTTTCGTCCTCTCCGCAAAGGTCGAAAAGCCTGACCGCTCCTAACGGTAGGGAGTGCGAATAAATTATCTTACCGCCTTTTGCCGCCGTTATCTCGGTAGACGCTCCGCCGATATCTATAATTCCGCCGTCTTTTCCGCCGAGCGCGCCCAAAAGTCCGAGTTCACCCTCTTCGTCTCCGCTGAGAACTTCCACCGAAAAGCCCTCCGTTTTGGCGTAATTTAAAAAAGCCCCTCCGTTTTCCGCGCTCCTTACCGCTTCGGTAGCAAAGCAAAAGAGTTCGTCGGGACAAAATACGGACAGTTTTCCCCTAAGAGTTTTCATTCCCTCTACGGTCCTCACGATAGCCTCTTCCGAAAGCATACCGCTTTTCGCCGTGCCTTCGCCGAGACGAGTGGTAATAAGTCCGTTATATAAAACTTTTCCGCGCCTGAAACATAAAGCGCGGACTGAATTCGAGCCTATATCCAAAACGGAATAGGTCTTGTCTTGTTCTTTCATCATTCGGCGTCCGTCATTCCGAGTTGACGAGCCCTTTCCTCGATTTTCCAATTCTGAAGCCAGAGGTCTATCTCGTCTTCGAGGTCGTCCCTTTCTTCTTCAAGACGGGCAATCTCCCCTTGAAGCCTGTCGACTTCCGCTCTCTTTACGCCCATTACGACGAGTTGAATAACCCATATCACCACGAGCGCGACGGCGACTACTACCGCAGTCGAAGAGGCGGCTGCGACCAGCCTTCTCATTTTCAATTCGGTCATCGGACTTCCTCCGTAATACTTTTCTTCGGTATTTATTATACAACGGCGAAGTGATTTTTGCAACTATTTTATGCATATTTATCCGCCAAAGCCCCATTCCTACGATAACCGAAAGAGGTTGATAGAGCCGAAAAGACGGAAAAACGAAAAAAGTCGAAGCGAAAAAATAGCCGACCGAGCAAAGACAAAAAAACAAAACGTCGGATATAGCCTTTACGGTCTTGTTGCCGACAATATCGAACGGAAGGGAATAAATATCATAAAACAAACCGCATACTACGCCGAAAAACATCCCTTCCGTAAAATATAAAAATTGATTTGAAGAATCGAACATTATTTAAAAAATCTTCTCGGCGACGGAGCGGAAAGATCGGAATATTTAATAGTATTTACCTTTCCCGTAAGCCTTAAATCTCCCGTATTTTTATCGAAAGCGGCTATCTGCATTTTTTCTCCGACAACGGTTATCCGTCCGCCCTCCGACAAGACCGCTCTTATTTCGCTCTCGTTGAACGCTCCGACGTCCTTTATGCCCGTGAGAAGGAGTCTCGACCTTCCTTCAAGACTTAAATTATGTTGTTGTTTTCTTTCATTTTCCATATAAAAAACCTCTCACGCTATTTTATGAGAGGTTTTTATTTTTTATTCGAGTTTTTGGTCCCCGAATTTTATCCAGCCTTTCTTTCTGAAAAGTTCGCTTATAAAAAATGATATGACCGCAGGAAGAACGAAAAGAAGCAAAATTATTCCGAGCGTCAAAATCCACGGATTGATATCCGAACTTGCCGCAATCGTTCCGAAAACCCCGACGAGTCCGCTCGTTCCCATTCCACCGCCGGCGGCATTGCATTTAAGTCTGAAAAGACAGGTCGATACCGGACCTAAAATTGCGCTTGCGATAATTTCGGGAAGCATTATTACGGGTTTTTTCATTATATTCGGTATTTGCAACATACTCGTCCCTATTCCTTGTGAAATAAGCCCCGAAACGCCGTTTTCACGGAATGACGCGACCGCAAATCCTATCATATGACACGAACAACCGACTACCGCCGCCCCTCCCGCAATAAGCATGGCGTCGTCCGTAACTCCGCTCGCAACCGCTATCCATATCGCAGCCGAAGAAGTCGGCATAGTAAGGAGAACGCCCATAACGACGGATATTATTATTCCCATAAAAAACGGAGTTATTTCCGTCGCTTTGGAAATGAGAAAGCCGAGTTGATTTATAAGCCAAATAAAAGGGAACGCGACGAATACGGCGACGAAAGAGAGAAACAAAGTTCCGAGAGGAATAAGCAAAATATCGAGTTTCGTCTTTCCTGCGTAAAGAGAAACGATTTCCACGCAAATCAAAGTCGCTATATACGCCCCTATCGGATTTCCCGGCGCCCCGACGGCGATAGAAAAAGTTCCTCCCGCCATAATTTTATCCGAAAAAGCGCCTACCATACCTGCGACCGCCGCCGAAAACGAAGTTAGTTTCGAGGCTTTAAGAGCGTTCGCTATTCCTACGCCTATCCCCGCGCCCATAAGCGTTTTTGCGATAGCGGCTATGATTCCGAGAAAATTCCCGACGGTATTATCCCCTATCCAAGCGGCGATCTGCGATAAAATCGTTCCCGCTATAAGCGTGCAGAAAAGTCCTTGCGCCATTCCCGAAAAAGCGTCGATAAACCAGCGCGAAGCAAGTTTTTTTACGGAAAATTTTTTTTCTTCCATTTTTATGCCTCTGAAAAATTTATTCTCTTATAAGAGTTAATTTATTGTCGACTTGGTCGCAAGAAGTCAGATAATAGGTTATTCCGTTTTTAACGACTTTAAGGTCTGTCCTTGCTTCTTTACCGTGAAGGTGTCCGTAAATGACTTTACTAACGCCGAAACTCTCGAAAAGGTCGGTAAACAGAGAGTTTTCGCGCCTGACGTTAAAAGGAGGATAGTGTATAAGACAATATATCTCGTCCCCCTCTTCGGTAAGTTTTACGGCGTTGTTAAGCGCAAGGCGGAGCCTTTCGACTTCTCGGTAATATATTTTTCTGTCCTGTTCGCAAAAATCGGGAGACCCCTCGACCGACCACGCCCTCGAACCGCAAATTACCGTAGTTCCGAATTTTATGGCGTCGTTTTGCAAGACGTAAAAATTTTCGGGGAGCGCCGCTCTGATTTTTGAAAGGCTCTTCCACCAATAATCGTGATTTCCCCTTATCATTACCTTTTTGCCCTTTAAGGGAACGAGGGTTTTAATATCGACTAAGGCGTCGTCGAGATCCATCGCCCAACTTATATCTCCGCCGATCAAAACGACGTCGTCGTCTGTGACTTTGCTATTCCAATCTTCGTGGATTTTTTCGAGATAGTTATGCCATTTTGCTCCGAAAATATCCATAGGTTTCGGCGAGGTCGTGCTCATATGAAGATCGCTTATTGCGTAAATTTTCATTTAAACCAACCTCCCGATACGATTTTAAATTATTTTATCACTTTCCCGACAATTTTACAACTCTTTTAAACCAAAAAAAGAGGACTTCCGAAAAGAAGTCCTCTTTTTTCTCTCCTTTATCTTATTATCCGTTTTCGGGATAAATAGGCAAGTCGAAAAATCCCGAACATACGTCCTGCGTATATTCCTGACAGGGCGGAATAGTTGCGTAGCCGTAACTCGGAACCAAAAGTTCCACGGTCATAACAACTTTCATTATCGCCGTCACGCAGCACGACACGTCGAACGTAAGTCCGTCCGTATACGTTCCGTCGGGAGCAACCACCGAAACTACGGTTGAAATGTTATACGGAATTATCGACGGATCGGGTATGTACATAATTATATCCGTATTAAACGAAAAACTCGATATCCCTTTACCCGGGACGCCGTTGGCGTCGGTATATATAACTTCCATAGGAACGGTTACGGTCGCCTGAACTCTCGCGAAATTTTCCCTATCGGGAAGTCTGTCGACGGTGAGAGCGGTTATGCTCGCGGGAACAGTCGAACTGCTTCTCGCGCTGACGAAAGTAAGCGGAGTCGTCGGGTTTTCGGGAGTCGTTTCGGTTAGCGTTAAAACGACCGAATCTATCTGAGTCTGACGTATGCAGGCGTCGAATACTTTATCTGCCTGTATGCAAACTCGCTCGCACAGACCGGAAAGGGCGTTTCCGTTTATCTTCCCCGGGCATCTGTCCGTTGTATTATTACAGAAAAACGACATTTTGTCTTTACCTCCTTTTTTGTTCTCACTATAAATATATGCTTTTAGTCGCCTTAAATGTTAGCAATGAAGAAAAATTTGTTTTGCGCTTGACAAAATAATATCTATTTTCTCTCTTTTTTAATCCCTTTTTTAATTTCCCGTTACTTTGTCGTTTTCCGTTGTCGGTATAAAGTTTCCGCCAACGTCAAATATTACTAAACCCACGTTACTTTTTACTAAAAAATCGCAAACAAAAATAGAACGTATCTAATTTCATTTGCGATTAAACATATTTTCATCGGCGGACTTCTCCGTAGTAAATTTTAACTTTGTAAGATTATTTCTCTCCTGTCATTCTAATTATATAAAATCAATAACTTTTATTTTTTAAAACAGTCGACAACAAGACGAAATCTTGAGTAGAAAGAGTTTCGCCCCTCACCATTACCCCTTTACCTATTGCACCAACCGCTTTTTCGGCGTCCTCTCTCGTTAATTTAAAACTATTCATAAGGTTATTGACGAGAGTTTTTCTCCTACTTGAAAACGCCGCCCTTACCACGTTTCTGTAAGCGTTTAAGTCTATGCCTTGGTATTTGTTTCTATCGATTTCGATATTTACGACTGCTGAATCTACGTTTGGAACGGGATAGAACATTTTTTTGTCTATCTTCATTATTTTTTTAGCGTTGCCGACGACGTCAATACCTGCCGTAATCGCTCCGTATTCAGAAGTCCCGGCTTCGGCGCAAAGTCTTGACGCAACTTCGTCCTGAACGGTTACGCAAATCGACTTAATTTTACTTCCCTCTTCGATAAACTTCATAAGTATCGGAGTGGTTATATAATACGGAAGGTTGGCGACGACGCGATATTCACCCCCTATATATTTCTCTAATTCCTCCGTCTTTACTTTCATAATATCTTTGAATATTATCTCGACGTTTGAAAACTCGGCGAGAGTAGTCTTTAAAACGGGTTCGAGATTTTTATCTATCTCGAATCCTATCACTCTTTTTGCCCTTTCGCAAATTGCCGAAGTGAGAGTTCCTCCCCCTACGCCTATTTCGACGACGGTATCCTCTTTGGTAACTCCCGCTTTTTCCACGATTGACGAAAGGAGATTTTTATCGGTAAGAAAGTTCTGACCGTATCTTTTATTGAATTTGAATCCGTTTAAAATCAATACGTCTTTTAATTGCATTTCAGTTTATAAAACAACCTCTCCGCATTTTTATTTATTTCATTTACCGTCTCTTCGATGGTTATCCCCTTAAACTCGGCGATTTTAGCGACTATCAAGGGAATTCTCGACGGATCGTTGACGCTTCCCCTATAAGGTTCCGGAGAAAGGTAAGGGCAATCGGTTTCGGAGAGTATTCTGTCAATCGGAATCGATTTGACTATATCCCCTTTTTTAGCGTTTTTGAAAGTTATTACGCCTCCGAAAGAAAAATATGCTCCCAAATCCTCGTAAACCTTGGCGCTCTCGGCGCTCTCGCTGTAACAGTGCATCAAAAAGCCGTGATTTATAAGACTCTTTCTGTCTTTTAAAAACTTCTGCGTTTTGGCGCTCGCTTCTCTCGAATGAACGACGAAGGGAAGTAACAGTTCGTCGGCGAGTTCCATTTGTCTTTCGAACGCCTTTATTTGCTCTTCCTCGGTCGATTTATTCCAATAAAAATCGAAGCCGATTTCGCCTACCGCAACGCATTTTTCGCTTCGGCAAAGTTGCTTTATTCGATTTAAAACTTCGTCCGAGAGAGTTTTAGCGTCATCGGGATGAACGCCTGCGCAATAATACATATTATCATATTTTTCGGACATTTCGGCAATTTGTTCCGACGACGAAAGGTCGTAACCGCAGTTTATAACTCTTTTTACGCTCGCGACTTTCATATTATTTATAACGGCGGAGATATCTCCGCCGTATTTCGGATCTGATAAGTGAGCGTGAACGTCTATATAGTTCATCTTACTTCCGCTCCGTCTTCAAGCGCCTTTTCGGGCGTTACTATAACGACTTTGCCGTCCTTTTCGGCGCAAAGTATCATTCCTTGACTTTCGACTCCGCAAAGTTTTGCCGGTTTTAAGTTGCTTACCAAAACGACTTTTTTACCGACCAACTCTTCGGGCGAATAGTATTCCGCTATTCCGCTGGCGACCGTCCTTTTTTCGTCGCCGACTTTAAGCGAAAGTTTAAGTAGTTTTTTAGACTTTTCGATTTTTTCGCAAGCGGTAACGAGGGCTACTTTAAGTTTGATTTTCGCAAAGTCGTCAATGGTTATTTCCGGAACTTTTTCCTCTTCTTTGATTTCTTTTTCTCTATACTTTAAGGCAATTTCTTCGGCTTTTTTGCTTACTTCTTCGCCGTCGAGCCTTGCAAAAATGACCTTTTCGTTTTCGGTTACGAAATTTCCGCTTTCGTAAAGCCCGAATTTATCCATATCGGCGTAATTTCTGAACTTTCCGCCTATCTGTTCGAGAACGATTTCAGTCGTTTCGGGCATAAACGGCTGTAAAAGACTTGCCGCTATGTTTATCGTTTCTACGAGATTGTATAATACGGTTTTAAGTCTCGGAAAAGACGCTTCGTCTTTGGCGAGTATCCAGGGCGTCGTTTCGTCGATATACTTATTCGCCCTGCGAAGAAGAGTAAACACGCAGTCTATGGCGTCGGCTATTTTATTGCCGTCCATATATTCCGCAACCTTTTTATAAGTTCCCTTAGCAAGCGAAATAAGTTCTTCGTCGATTTGATCATTTACCGCCGTATTTTCGACTTTTCCGCCGAAATATTTTCTCGACATCGCGACTGTTCTCTTGACTAAATTGCCGTAGACGTTGGCGAGTTCGGAATTTATCTTATCCGTCATAAGTTGCCAGGATATAAGTCCGTCGTTATCGAAAGGCATACTCGCAAGGACGTAATATCTTACCGCGTCTACGCCGTATACAGAAACGAGATCGTCGGCGTAAAGGACGTTTCCCTTAGACTTGGACATCTTGCCCCCTTCCTGCAAGAGCCACGGGTGTCCGTATATCCTTTTCGGCAAAGGTTCGCCCATCGCCATAAGGAATATCGGCCAATAAATCGTATGAAATCTTATAATATCCTTTCCGATAACGTGAATATCGGCAGGCCATAATTTTTTATACTGCTCGGAAGAATTTCCGTCGGCGTCAAAACCTATTCCCGTAATATAGTTGGTAAGCGCGTCGAGCCAGACGTAGACGACGTGTTTATCGTCGAAATCTACGGGTATTCCCCACTTAAAGGAAGTTCTCGAAACGCAAAGGTCCTGTAATCCCTTTAAGAGGAAGTTATTCATCATCTCGTTCGTCCTCGAAATCGGACTTATGAAATCGGAATGAGATTTAATATATTCTATAAGTTTCGGAGCGTATTTGCTCATCTTGAAGAAATACGCCTCTTCATTGGCTTTTTTTACTTCTCTTCCGCAGTCGGGACATTTCCCGTCGACGAGTTGGCTCTCGGTCCAAAAACTCTCGCACGGCGTGCAATACCACCCCTCGTAGGAGCCTTTATATATATCCCCCTGCTCGTAAAATTTTCTGAATATCTTCGCGACCTGTTTTTCGTGATAATCGTCGGTCGTCCTTATGAACTTATCGTAATCGACGTTCATTATTTTCCAAATTCTCTTTATTTCTTCGGAAACCTCGTCGACGTATTGTTTGGGAGTTTTTCCGGCAAGTTTAGCCTTTTCCTCTATTTTTTGACCGTGTTCGTCCGTTCCGGTCTGAAAAAAGACGTCGTAACCCTGATTTTTACGAAATCTCGCCATAGAATCTGCAAGTATCGCCTCGTATGTATTTCCGATGTGAGGCTTGGACGAAGTATACGCTATTGCGGTTGTAATATAATATTTCTCTTTCATTTAAACTCCTCCGATAATAATATTATAACATAAATAAAAATGCTTGCTCGCAATGGCATTTTTATGATTGCTTTCAATAGAGCGTCCGAAGTTTTCGCAAGAAAAGTTCGCTAAAACCGCAAGGTTTTGTTTGCGTTTAGCAAACTGACGCTTATATTTTAACATAAATAAAAATGCTTGCTTGCAAGGGCATTTTTATGCTTGCTTTCAATAGAGCGTCCGAAGTTTTCGCAAGAAAAGTTCGCTAAAACCGTTAGGTTTTTGTTTGCGTTTAGCAAACTGACGCTTATATTATATCATCTGACGATGATGTAATATGGCGCTCGAATAATTGCAAGAATTGCTTATTCTCGCTTATATTATAACAAAACTTATATAAAAAGTAAAACATAAAAAGACAAAAATAGTCATAACTTGTAATATGAACTTGATTTTTACTCTTATTTTCGTTATATCCGCCGCCGTAATGGCTTTTATAAACCCCGAAAGCGTGCTGTCGTCGCTGACCAACGGCGGACGGAAAGCGGTCGAACTGTCGCTTGCGCTAACTGCCGTTTATTCGGTATGGTCGGGAATTTCGGCTGTTGCGGAAAAAGCGGGAATAAATTCCAAAATATCCGCGTTTCTTTCACCCGTCGTAAATTTTCTCTTCGGAAAACAGGACGAAGAAACCAAAAAACAACTTTCTCTTAACCTTTCGGCAAATCTTATGGGGCTAGGAGGAATAGCGACGCCCGCAGGAATAAAATCGGCGGAACTCCTATCTGCGAAAAAAGACGAAAGAGGACTTAACACTCTCTTCATCCTCGCCTCGACGAGTATTCAGTTACTTCCCTCGACGGTAATATCCCTACGCTCGCAGTTCGGCTCGGTTTCTCCGTCGGATATTTTTCTCCCCACTCTTTTATCGACTTCCATATCGACTTTATCCGGGCTTTTGCTTCTGCATATTTTTTCAAAATGAAAATTTTTTCCGTCATAATCCCACTTATTTTAATATTCATCGTAATATATTCCGCAATAAAAAAAATCAAGCCTTACGACGCTTTTGCCGAGGGCGCCGGCAGCGCCATTCCGCTCGTTTTTTCGATTTTCCCTTATCTTGCAACAATTCTCATGATGACCGAACTGTTTGAAAAAAGCGGACTGAGCGCAAAACTCGTAGAGTTAATGACGCCCGTTACGAATTTTTTGGGAATACCCTCCGAGATAACCCCGCTCATACTTTTAAAACCCTTTTCGGGCAGCGGAAGTCTTGCCGTTTTAAGCGAAATATACTCTTCCTACGGAGCGGACGGATATATTCCGAGATGCGCTTCGGTTATATTCGGCTCGTCGGAAACGATTTTCTACGTTTCAGCCGTTTACTTTGCGAAAGTAAAAGAAAAAAGGCTGATAAAACCGATAATAATATCGCTCGTATCAACCTTTATTTCAACTATTTTCGCCTGCGCGGTTTGCAGAGTTATGTGATTACTTCCCCGCGTATTCCACGAACAAATCGTTCGGAGTGCAATCCAAAATATCGCAGAGATTTTTTAAATTTTCGAACTTTATTCCGCTCGTTTCGTTATTTATTATTCTGTTAAAATTCTGATAACTAAGCCCGAGTTGCATATAGAGCCAATATTTCGATTTTCCCTTTTTATCCAAAATCTCCTTTATTCTTAAAGTCATACCTTATACCTACATTATATATTTTATACATTATATAACAATAAAATACTTGACATATAGACTTACTCATTATATAATGTATACATTATATAGGCTGAACGGAAAGTCAGTCATAGGAGGTAACTTATGAATAAAAAATTTAAATCACTTTCGGCATTGTTGATTATCGGAGTTTTATCCGTAATACTTGCCGCTTGCAGCGTAAACGTATCGAGAAAAGCAAAAGTCGTCGAAGACGACAGCGAAACGATAAATTCGATATACGCTACATACGTCGCATATGCGGAAGAAAACGACGTTACTCCCCTTTCTTACGAAGAGTGGCTCGCAAGTATCAAAGGCGAAAAAGGAGATAAAGGAGATAAAGGCGAAAAAGGCGATAAGGGCGACCAAGGCGAGCAAGGTATTCAAGGCATACAAGGCGAAAAAGGCGACAAGGGCGACCAAGACGAGCAAGGTATTCAAGGAATACAAGGTGAGAAAGGCGACAAGGGCGACCAAGGCGAGCAAGGTATTCAAGGCATACAAGGCGAAAAAGGCGAAAAAGGCGATAAGGGCGACCAAGGCGAGCAAGGTATTCAAGGAATACAAGGTGAGAAAGGCGATAAGGGCGATACGGGCGCAGGCGTTGAAACCGCTTATATCGACGAAAACGGTGATTTGATATTGACGCTCACGAGCGGTCAAGTATTAAACGCAGGTCAAGTCGTCAACAAAGAAAATGAACAAGGACTCGCATTTTATCTTCAAGACAACGGCACTTATGCAGTAGGCGTTGGAAACGCAAAATATTTATCTTCTATAACTATCCCCTCAACCTACAAAGGTAAAGAGGTTTCAACTATATGTGATTTTTTCGGCTTTAAAGGTTCAACAGTGGTTTTACCCGAAAGCATAATTAAAATCGAAGAATACGCTTTTTATAATTGTGCTAATTTAGAAACAATAAATATTCCGCATAATGTAACCGTTTTAGAAAAAGGTGTTTTCGAAGGTTGCACCTCTTTATCTTCGATAACTTTACCCGAAGGTTTAACGAGAATAAACGACTGCGCGTTTAAATCTTGTTCTTCTCTTACCGAGATAACTTTACCCGATTCTCTCGTATATATTGGTTATGAAGCATTTGAGAATTCGGGACTATTAAATGTATATGCTAATAGTTATACCGATTGGTATTTACCAAGTACAAAAGTAGTAGGAGATTTCTATTATGAAAAATATAATCAAAGATACGCGTTTGCAACAAGTAAATTACAACTCAATATATCTTGCGTTTTATCAGAAAACAGTAGATGCACAGTCGGAGGGAATTTAAATAGTAATACTTTTGCAAAAGCAATAAAGGGGGAAGACATTTCTTGCTATTGCACCGCTTATTACCAGATTTTTGAACTCAATTCAAGTACCAAAATATCTTTTGCGGATTGCAGTTTTACAAAAAAATAAAAATTACATCATAAAAGCGGGGGCCGGAAAGCCCCCGCAATTTTTTTACGCTCTTTTTAGTCGCCGACGTCGAGTTGTTCTAAAACGCTCTTTTTCTCTATCGGTTTCCTGTCGCCGTGACGAACGAAAACCATAGTAACTATCGCAAGCGCCGCAAACACAGTCGCGTAATAAAACAACGGCGACATACTTCCGACCATATCCATTATAAATCCCGACAAAATCGGCGTAACTATCTGCGCAGCCATACTCGCCGTATAATAATATCCGGTAAATTTACCTACGTTTCCTTTCTTTGCAAGTTCGACGACCATCGGAAAAGAATTGACGTTTATCGTCGCCCAACCTATTCCTGCCAAGGCAAACAAAATATTCAAAAGCATCATCGGAGAATTCGCATTCATAAACGTCGCTCCGAAAAATGCGACGGTGAGAGTCGCAACTCCCAAAAGTATGCTCTTTTTTCTGCCTATCTTTCTCGCAAGAAGCCCTACGGGTATATAGGAAATTATCGCTGCGCCCTGCGCTATTAAAAGCGTAGTATTATAGTCCTTATGCAAGACGTTGGTTGCGTAAAGCGAATACTTCGAGGTAACCGCATTATACGCTATAAACCAAAGCGCGACCGAGACGAGAATAAGTATAAGGCTCGTTCTCTCCCCCTTTGAAAGTTTTGCAACTTCTCCGCTCTCTTCTTCCTTGTCCTCGACGCCGTATTTCTCCGCTTCTTCCGCCATTTCTTTAACCCAAAGCGGCTCTTTTACCTTCCATATAAAAAGCAAAAGTCCGATTATCATAAGGGCGCATACGGCTCCGATAAACGGCGTATAACTCATCATCTGATTATACGTTTTTCCCGTGCCGAAAACTATACCGAGCGCCAGAACTATCATTCCTCCCGCCGTTCCCATAAGGTTAATAATAGCGTTGCCCTGCGAACGGAGAGGTTTTACCGTTACGTCCGGCATAAGCGCAACCGCCGGCGAGCGGAAAGTAGCCATTGCAAAAAGCGTTAAAAGGAGAAGGAGTCCGAACAGAATAAGTTGTATCGGGCTTTCCACCGTCTTTTGCCAAGCGTAATTGCTTCTTGCCGGCGTTATGAGATTTGTATACGCATTTTTGACCGTCGTCTTTTCGACGACTATTTTTTCGCCGTTTTCCTCGTAAAAAGCCTTTCCGTCCTCGTCGATAAATAGAGTATGGTAAACTCCGTTTGCGTAAGAATACTGCGTTTCGGGGCTTTTTTTATCCTTGAAATATTGAGCGTTTATCGATGAATACCAACTTTTTACTTCCGACTTTTCATCTTCGGAAAGTTCTGAGTATTCTTTATTCTTAACTATCTTGGAGGCGTAATTTTTGACCGTGTATTTTTCGGGAACGTCTTTATTATAAATGCTCGAATATTCGGCGTTAACAACTTCCGCGTTCTGCTCGAAAAGTTCGGAATAAAAACTCTCCGAATTCAAATCTCCCATTTTCGCGAGTTGGGCATTGTCTGCAAAAGTTAAGCAGAAAAAACTTAATACCGCAACGACCGTTCCTATTACTATGTAAGGCGTTCTCCTGCCGAATTTCGTATTCGTCTTATCCGACAAAGCGCCGAAGAGAGGCAACAAAAACAAGGCTATAATATTATCGAGCGACATTATTATTCCCGAAAAAGTCTGATTTAACCCGAATTTATTTACGAGCATCATCGGAACGATATTGTCGTATGCCTGCCAGAAAGCGCATATAAGAAAGAACGCAAATCCTACGAAAATCGTCTTTTTATAATTGAGTTTCATATTTTCCCCCGAAAAATCAATTATTTTCCAGATAAAGAAGTCTGTGACAACTGTCGCATTCGACTATTTCGCCCTTTTTAAGACTTCCCGTATACGCCATCGGAAGTTCGGTTCCACACCTTCCGCAAAGGAAGATTTTCCCGGATATTTTAGCCGAATAGACGATAGGGAATATTTTATCCTTTCTCTTTTTCTTATAATTTTCGAGGACGTTCGGGTCAATACCTTTTTCCAACTTGGCAAGTTTGACCTTTATTTTTTTCATATCTTCTTCTTTGGAGGCTTTAAGGTCGTTGTATTTCGGAGCGAATTCCTTATATTGAGCGGTCGCCTTTTTGTTGTCCTGACGGAGTTTTGCGAATTCGTCCAAAGTTGACTTTATTTCCTTTGCGAGATTTTCAACGTTCACCGTCATTAAGTTTATCTCGTCCGCAAGCGCCTGCGCCTTTTTCTTGATATAATTGAGTTCTTCTCCGCTCTCGCACGTTTCGACTATGTTTTCGTAATCTTTCTGAGCCTCTTCGAGTTTTTCGCACAATTTAGAAAGAGTTGCGTATTGAGTTACAAGTTCCTCCGCTTTGGAATCGAGACGAGCGATATTATCGTTTGCGTTTTTAAGTATCGCTTGCGCCGCCGACGCTTTTTTTCTCTCGTCGCTCTGAATTAAAGAAACTTCGATATCGCGAAGTTCGCCGTCTACAGTTTGGTATTCGAGTATTTTTTCTATCATATAATCCTCCTTCTCCGACTTTCAGGACAATCTCCCGTCGTCGAAGAAAATTATTTTTTCGTCTTTGAATTTTCGGGAAAAAATCCCGTATATTTTTTTCATTCCGTAGTTTTCGGTAGCATAGTGGGCGCAGGATAAAACCGACAACCCCGATTGTAACGCTTCCAACAAAACGTGATGTTTTATATCCGCCGAAGCGACCGCCTGAGCGCCCTCGCCGATTGCGAATTCTATCCCTCCTTCGTCGAGTCCGGCTCCGCAAAACGTCGCTATTTTAGTTATTTCTTTATTTTCGTCTCCGTAAAACCAAGCGTTTTGCGTATTGAAAACTCTCTTATATCTTTCGAGAAGTTCTCTGCCCGTCGTCTTTTCAACGACCGACGCCCTTCCGTAGCCCCTTCCGGCGCCGAAATCCTCGTAAATCTTCGAATTTTTACCGCCCAAGCCTTCGGCAAACCAATAGTCCGTCCCTTCTTTTGCGCAATCGATATTGAGATGAAAGGAAACGACGCCTATACCACTACGTATCGCCGTATATACGGGCGAATTTACGGTCAAATTCTTTATGGGAGAGTAAATCGCCGGGTGATGAGTTACAATAAGGTCGCACCCTTCTTCTATTCCCCTTTTTACGCTTTTTTCGGTCAAATCGAGAGAAAAAAGTATTCCGTTTATATCTTCCTTTATAGGCTCGACGATTATTCCGCTGTTGTCGTAAACGTCGTCTTTTTCGCAGAGTTTACGGGAAAGTTCTATCGGAGCAAATTCGCAAAGTTCGCTGTAAAATTCACTGAATTTCATTTAATTATATCCTCTAAAACAAAAAGCCTTTTTTCTATATCCTCTCTGTTTTCTTCCGTGGCGGTTTTCAGCGCGGTTTTTAGTTTTTCGATTTTGTTTGACGTCTGTTCTTTAAACGCTTCGCCCTTTTCTCTTATATTATCTCTGCCGAATAAATATTCCTCTTCCCTATATTCGTCTTTTCCCTTTTCGGCGACGATAATATCGTAAAATTTACCTGCTTTAAAGGTATAATCTCTTTCTATGAAATACCCCTTTTCAACTAACGTCTTTCTTACTTTTTCGGAATTTTTCATAGGTTGCAACACTATTTTTTCGGGAAGAAAATCGGCGTTATCGAGTATTTCGACTATTATCTCTCCGCCCATTCCCGCAATAAGGACTTCGTCTGCGTAAGGAACGCCTTTCAACCCGTCCGTTACGAAAGAGGAATATCTTCCGTCAAAATCTTTTTTTAAAAGTTCGTCGGCTTTTTTTAAGCATTTGGCGGAAATATCCGTAATTATAGCATTTCGGCATTTTTTAAGTTCGAGCATTTTATATGCGATATAGCCGTGATCGCAACCGACGTCGGCGAAAACTTCGCACTTTTTTAAATTATCTAAAATTATTTTAAATCTTTCGGACAGAATTATCATTCTATGAAATCTTTAAGTCTTTTGCTTCTCGACGGGTGACGGAGTTTACGGAGGGCTTTCGCCTCTATTTGTCTTATTCTTTCACGGGTAACGTTGAACTCTTTTCCGACTTCTTCGAGAGTTCTCGGTCTGCCGTCGTCTATGCCGTAACGAAGCCTTAAAACCTTTTCTTCTCTCGGCGTAAGCGTATCTAAAACGCCGATAAGTTGCTCTTTAAGCATAGCGAACGCTACGACGTCGGTAGGAGCGGTAGCCTGTTCGTCCTCTATAAAATCTCCTAAATGGCTGTCCTCTTCCTCGCCGATAGGCGTTTCGAGAGAAACGGGATCCTGCGCTATTTTCTGTATTTCTATAACTCTCTCTTCAGAAATACCCATTTCCTTGGCTATTTCTTCGGGAGTCGGCTCTCTGCCGAGTTGCTGTAACAGCAATCTCGATACTCTGACCTGTTTATTTATCGTTTCGACCATGTGAACGGGAATTCTTATCGTTCTCGCCTGATCGGCTATCGCCCTCGTTATTGCTTGTCTTATCCACCAAGTCGCATAAGTCGAAAACTTAAATCCCTTTTGATAATCGAATTTTTCGACCGCTTTCATAAGACCTAAATTGCCTTCTTGAATAAGGTCGAGAAATTGCATACCCCTTCCGACGTATCTCTTTGCGATGGAAACGACGAGTCTGAGGTTTGCTTCCGACAATCTTCGTTTAGCCACTTCGTCGCCGTCGACCATATTTTTAGCGAGTTCGATTTCATCGTCGGCGGAAAGAAGAGGAACTTTTCCTATATCCTTTAAATACATCTTTACGGGATCGTCCATACTTATTTCTTTAAGCAGTTGCTCGTAAAGTTCCTTATCCTTTTCATAATCGTCGGTAATAATTATTTTATTATCTTCGATCTGCCTGTAAATCTCGGAAATCTGTTCGGGATCGGCGTTATACTTGTCGAGTTTATCGCAAAGGGCGTCCGAACCTATGCTTCCTTTGTCCTTATATTCGGCGACGATCTCGTCCACTATGCTTTTTAATTGTTCTTCGGTTATACTCATTTCGTGTTTCCTCCGTTTAATACTTTTTCATTTTTATAGTGACCGTAGCGATCATTTTCGCTATGTTTTTTCTCTTTTCTATATCGGTTTCTTCTTCGAAGAGTTTATTGAGCGCCGAAAGTTCGCTTTTAAGCCGTTGTTGTTCCAAAAGCGCAAGGCAATCTCCGAAATATTTCTCTTCTATCCTCTCGCCGAATATCATATCTCCCGACGATAAGACGGCGTTATATTCTTCGAGTTCGTCCTCTTTGATAAGTGAAGAAATCGTCGCCGGGTAAATATCCTTTCCTCTATCCCGATAGTCCGAAATAATATCGGCGAGTTTTTCTCTCGTCGGGCTTGTGAAGTTGACGTCGAATAAGTTTAATTTCGAAGCGTAAGCCTTATTGAAAAGGCAAGCGCAGAGTAAAAATCTCTCGGCGTTTTCCGCTCCGTCTGACGATTTTTGCATAACTTCTTCCTCTCGGCGTTCTTCGGGTTTATCGGAGTTTCCCATCCTTTCGAGGTCTCTTTGCAGAGCAACGAAAGTCGTATCGGTACCTTTTCCGAGTTTTCTGAGAAGATCCTCTTTTTCGCTTGCGCTGTCGCATTCCGAAATAATTTTCAGCGCTTCTGAAATATATCTTCTCTTATCTCCCGTATCTCTGAGATCGTATTCTCTTTTAAGATTTAATATCTTGAAATCGACGAGAGGTATGCTTTCGTCAAGAAGTTTCCTGTATCCCTCCGCGCCTTTCGTCTTTATGACGTCGTCAGGATCGAGCCCTTCGGGAAGTCGGACGACTTTGACGTTAAGTCCTTCGTTTTTAAGTATTTCCAACCCTCTTATAGTCGCTTTTTGCCCGGCGCCGTCGCCGTCGTAACTTATAAGAACGGTGTCGGCGTATCTCTTTAACGTCCTCGCCTGTTCAACTGTCAGCGAAGTTCCCATTGAGGCTACGACGTTATGAAATCCCGCCCGATATACGGATATAGTATCCATATACCCTTCTACCATTATTATTTCAGACAAAAGTCCTTTCGCCCTTTCTTTTTTTAAGTTGTTTATATTGTATAGCGTTCTGTTTTTGACGAAGAGTTCAGTTTCCTGCGTGTTTTTGTATTTCGCCATAGTCGGCTTTTTTTCGAGCAATCTTCCGCCGAATGCTATGACGTTTTTCATATTGTTTATAATGGGAATAATAAGTCTGCCGCCGAGACTGTCGTAAAGTTCGCCCCTGTCGTTTTTAGCGCACACTCCGCATTTTATCATTTCGCTTTCGGTAAAACCGCTTTCCTTTAAATGACGGGGGAGAGATTCCCAATCTGTGGAAGCGCCTATCCCGAACGCGGTTACGGTTGCGCCGTCTATTTTGCGGCTTTCGAGATATTTTCTATGAGGTAGGGCTTCTTCGCTGCTAAGATTGTGACAATAGAACAGCGCCGTAGTTTTCATAAGCGACAACATTCTTTCTCTGTCGTTTCTCTCTTTCGCCGCTTTTTCGTAATCTCTGTCATCGTCGGGAAGTTGCATTCCCGCTTGCTCGGCAAGGTGTTTTACCGCTCCGACGTAGTCGAGATTTTCCATTATCATCATAAAAGTTATTACGTCTCCGCCCCTTCCGCAACCGAAACATTTAAAAAACTGTCCGGGCTCATTGACAGTAAACGAAGGCGTCTTTTCTGAATGACCGGGGAGCGGACAGCACGCCCAATGATTGCTGCCTCGCTTTTTCAGCGCGCAGTATCTGCCGATAACGTCGACGATATTCGTCTTTTGCTTCAATTCGTCGATAAATTTTTCATTGAAAAACACGGCTCTCCCTCCTTTTAATGCTTGTCCGATAGTAATTATATAATGATAAAGTTTTTAGGTATATATATTTCCTTGAATACGTTTACGGCAAAACGGTCGGTCATTCCCGATATGTAGTCCGAAACGCCTCTGTCTATTCCGTTTTCTTCGGCGATTTTCAAATAAAACGGCGGAAGTTTATCCGGCTGACTTTTAAAGTATTCGTATAGCGCGGTTATCATTCTCGCCGCTCTCTCTTCTTCCGATCTCGCAAGTTCGTTTTTATATACGGCGTCAAACATAAAATCGCGGATATTCTCGGTCGCTTTCAATACGTCATCTTCCATTTCGACTTCGTTTTTGCCGTTTGAACGGCGATAAATGGAAGTTATCATATTGTTTATTCTCTCGCTCGAAGTCCGTCCTAAAACCGAAATTTCTTTCGGCAAATCCTCCGCCTTGAAAATTCCTGCCCTTACGGCGTCTTCTATATCGTGATTCAGATAGGCTATTCTATCGGAAATTGAAACGGTTTTCCCCTCCAAAGTATGAGGATTTCCCGTCTTTTTATGTTCTAAAATACCGTCGCGAACTTCGAACGTAAGGTTAAGCCCCTCGCCCTCGTTTTCTATGTAATCTACGACTCTTAACGATTGCTCGTTATGTTTAAATCCTTCGGGGTTAAGTTTGTTAAGTATTCGCTCTCCCGTATGTCCGAAAGGCGTATGCCCGAGGTCGTGACCGAGAGCAATCGCCTCGCAAAGGTCCTCGTTCAAATCAAGACATCTCGCGATAGACCTTGCTATCTGCGCGACGTCGAGAGTATGAGTAAGTCTCGTCATATAATGGTCGCCGTCGGGCGAAAAAAAGACTTGCGTCTTGTTTTTAAGACGCCTGAACGCTTTCGAGTATATCACCCTATCCCGATCGCGTTGGAAATCCGTCCGCATATCGCAAGGTTTTTCTTCTCTTATTCTTCCCGCCGTATCCTTGGACTTTTTGGCGAACGGCGACAAAAATTTTTCTTCCTTTAAAAGAATGGTCTTTTTCATATATTTCGCTCCGCTTTTTATTTTTATTTTAGCGCGCCGGAATAATTGCCTTCTATTATATTATTCTACAAAAAAAGCCCGTTTTCCTTTTTTTACGCAAAAAAAAACGGCGAACAGCCGTTTTTTCTCAAAAAATACCTTTTAAATTATCTCTCCGCCCGAAATATTGAGAATTTCGCCGGTCGTAAAAGTTGCGTTTTCGGTAAGATAAAAGATACCTTCCGCAACCTCTTCGCTTCTTCCTATTCTTTTGAGCGGTATTTCGTCTATCGTAAGTCGCATATCGTCTTTTGCGATACAGTCGTTCATTTTCGTATCAATAAGACCGGGAGCAACCGCATTTATACGAATATTTGCCGAGGAATACTCTTTCGCAAGCGCCTTGGTCATTCCTATCACCGCCGCCTTGCTCGCCGAATAGACCGCTTCGCACGATCCTCCCGACAATCCCCACATAGACGACACGCAGACTATACTGCCTCCTCTTTCGAGCATATAGGGAACAGCCGCCTTTACGCAGTTAAAAATTCCTTTTACGTTTACGGAAAAAACCTTATCGAATTCCTCTTCGCTAACGTCCAAAATAGGTTTTATGGGTATGCAAACGCCGGAGCATAGGACCAATGCGTCCAGACGCCCCGCTGTTTTTACGAATTCGCTTATTCCCCGTTTCGTATCTTCAAAATCCGAAACGTCGAATTTGATCGCCATTCCGTTTGCCTCTTTTGCGGTCGATAATGCGGATTTTTCGTCCGAATAATAATTTACCCCGACGAAATAACCCCGACGAGCGAACGTCAAAGCGGTTTGTCCGCCTATTCCGCCCGATCCGCCGGTTATAAGAACGCTTTTCATCGCAAAGATTATTTCTTGACTCTTTCCATGTATTCGCCCGTTCTCGTGTCGATACGAATTACTTCGCCTTCATTGACGAACATGGGAACTTGAATTTCAACGCCCGTTTCGAGTTTCGCTCTCTTGGTTGCGTTAGTTGCTGTATTTCCCGCAACTCCGGGTTCGGATTCGGTTACGAGAAGTTCTACAAAGTTTTCGCAATCTACCGAGAAAGCCTTGCCCTTGTAGAATTTTACTACGACGGGATCGTTTTCCTTTATCCACTTCAACGCGTCTTCTACCTGTTCGTAGTTGAGCGGTTCCATATTATATTCTTCGTCCATAAAATAGTAAAGTTCGCCGTCGTTATAAGAATAAGTCATTCTCTTGGTTTCGATTACCGCATTTTCGAACTTTTCGGTGGGGTTGAACGTGATCTGAAGGACTTTACCGTCAACGACGTTTTTAAGAGTAGTTCTTACGAACGCCGCGCCCTTTCCGGGTTTAACGTGCAAAAAGTCGACTACCGTCCATACTTTTCCGTCGTATTCAATAGTTACGCCCTTTCTCAAATCGCCTGCTAATACCATAATGTTTCTCCTTACCTCGTAAATTAACGAGTTTATTATTAAAATTTAAATAATTTTTTCCTCTTTATACTCTCTCCGCCTAATATCACGAGAGATTTGTCGTCTTTCATAAACGACTTGTATTTCCCGTTTTCAAGATGACAACTGTCCTCTATCCTTATTCCGAATTTGCCGTCGATATATACCCCCGGCTCGTTGGAAAATACCATATTTTCGGTTATCGTCCATTCGCTTTTCGGCGAAAGGTTGGGATATTCGTGTATGTTTACACCTATGCCGTGCCCCAAAGAGTGAGTAAAATATTTGCCAAAATTCAAAGAAGTCAAAACGTCTCTCGCAACTTTATCGGCATCCCTTCCTTTAACCCCTTCTTTAATAAATTCCGCAGCTGCGTTATGAGCCGACAAAACGGCAAGATAGGCTTCGAGGAATTTTTCGTCCGGTTCGCCGTAGAACATAGTTCTCGTCATATCCGAACAATATCCTTTATATAAACAACCGAAGTCCATTAAAACACATTGATTTTTTTTGAGTTTTGTTTCCCCCGTCTCGTGATGAGGAACTGCGGCGTTTTTGCCGAACGCAACAATCGTG
Organism: uncultured Eubacteriales bacterium; assembly: GCA_902797945.1. Classification (GTDB taxonomy): domain Bacteria; phylum Bacillota; class Clostridia; order Christensenellales; family Borkfalkiaceae; genus UBA10281. The sequence continues at coordinate 21,612 of CADBUU010000040.1, forward strand.
TCGAACGACGGTCCTGACGCCCCGAATTTTCTGAAATTATATTCGAGTTCCGCCGCCACTTCTCTTTCGGTAACGCCCTCTTTGATAAACGGCAAAGTTGCTTTCCACGCTTTCTCGGCAATATCGCATGCCTTTTGGAGATATTTTATCTCTTCGTCGGTCTTTACTGCCGTTAACCTGTTTATTTCGTCCGAAATATCTACGAAATTATATCCCGTCTTTTTGAGATTTTCATATTCCGAAAGGCTGACTTTCGTAAAATCTATTCCCACGGTTTTAGCGCCCGTCTTTTCCGCCCTTTCTTTAAAAAGAGAAAAATCTGAGCCTAAAACGACCTTTATACCCTTCTTTTCAAGTTGAGTTTTCGCAGCGTAAAAATACCTGCCGTCTACCACGAAATAAGTTTCATCCCTTTCAATGACGACGTAACCGGCGGAACTGTGAAATCCGAGAAAATAAAGCCTTTCCTTTTCGTCCGTAATAAGAGCAATATCGTATCCGTTGAATTTCATTTTAAATCACCTTACAAAATTTTAACATATTTACGCTTTTTATGTCAATTATTTTTAAGGGTATTAAAAATTTTTTCCCATTTAAAAGGCTTTTATTACCTTAATTATCACTAAGCGCTTGACGATAAAGAAAAAAAATGATAAACTTTAAATGCGACACAATTTAATGATATATATTT
>CADBUU010000041.1 GCA_902797945.1 uncultured Eubacteriales bacterium
GTGTATACAAATACATCGAGTGAGAATTTGCTGAAATACGCCGAAATTCAGCCGTTTTAACAAGTTCAATCTTATTTTCATTCGGCTGGCGGTTATCGTGAAGAAAAAAAAGTCAAAACGCAAAAACACGATGGGGAAATAGGAGAAACGAGGATTAAAAAAATTAAGAAAAACATCGTCGAACACGTCGGTGAAATAATTATGATGACGGCGACAGCGGTATATCTTGTTATGGGTTTCGTGTGGGGATTATGGCATCCGGGTTGGGTGATTTTCCCCGTAGGAGCGATTTTAAGCGGAGCAATATCCATACTTAAAAGCAGATAAAATGCAAATAAACTTAATTTTAATCGGGAAAATACGAGAGCGTTTTATTCGCGAAAAAAGAGAGAGTTCTTTACAACGAACTCTCTCTTTTAGTTTATTTTAATCTTTCTTTTTCGTATTGAAGAGAATAGAGGTCGAAGTATTTGCCCTTTTTCTCCAACAGTTCGAAATGATTTCCTTCTTCGGCGATTTCTCCTTTATTTAAAACGATTATCTTGTCGGAGTGTTGAATAGTCGATAGTCTGTGAGCGACCATCAATAAAGTTCCGACTTTCATAAGTTTTTCGAGGGAGTCTTGAATAAGGACTTCGGTTTCCGTGTCGATATTCGCCGTTGCCTCGTCCAAAATGAGAACTTCGGGGCGATGAAGCATCATTCGCGCAAAAGACAGAAGTTGTCTTTCGCCTGCGGAAAAGTTGTTGCTTCTTTCTTTGACTTCTTCGTCTAATCCGTTGGGAAGTTTTTTAATTAAAGTGTCGGCGTTGACGTAAGAGCAAGCCTCGTAAATTTGTTCGTCTGAAAATTCGTCTCGTAAAGTAAGATTGCTTCTGACAGTCCCTGCGAATAAAAATACGTCTTGAAGCATTTGCCCGAAATGACTTCTCAAAGAAGATATTTTAATTGTCTTAATATCTATGCCGTCGAGAAGAATAGTTCCCTTTTGCGGTTCGTAGTTTCTGCAAAGGAGGGAAAGAATAGTCGTTTTACCCGAGCCTGTCGCGCCGACGAACGCAACCGTTTCGTTCGGCATTATTTTAAAAGATACCCCCTTTAAAACCCAATTTTCGCCCTCGTAGGCAAACCATACGTCGCGGAATTCTATTTGTCCTTTGACTTCGTTTATCTCTATCGCTCCTTCAACGTCTACGATTTCGGGCTTCATATCCATTATAGTAAAAATCTTTTCGGAAGAAGCGAGAGCCGATTGAAGAGTGTTGAATTGTTCGGCGAGGTTTTGTATCGGGTCGAAAAATTCGGAGATATACATATAGAAGGAAACGATGACTTCGCTCGTTACGACGTTTCCGAAAAGAGTTGCGCCGTCGAGATAGCCTTTACCGCCGACGTAGAAAAGGCATAAAACCGATGCGACGTAGAGCATATATACTACGGGACGGAATACGCTGAACACGAAAATCGTATTCATTACCGCTTTTCTGTGTCTTTTACTCTTTTCTGTAAACTGTCGGTTTTTATAATCGAGTTTATCGAAGTTCCTCGTTATTTTTATTCCCGATAAGTTTTCGGAAAGGAAGGCGTTTATATCCGACGTGCATTCTTTTTCCTTTCTGAACGCAAGTCTTGAAAATTTTCTGAATATCAGCGTGAAAATCGCTATAAACGGAGCGAAACAGAGGACGAGCAGGGTAAGTTCGTAGTTTAATATGAACATCGCCGTAAGGACGCCGATTATTACGAAAATGTTCTTAACGAAGTTGACGATGACGTTCGAAAACATTCTCGAAATCGCTTCGGCGTCGTTCGTTACCCTCGTTACGAGCGTGCCGACGGGGATTTTATTGAGTTGACCTTGCGAAAGACTTTCTATGTGGGTAAAGGCGTCCGCTCGAATTTCCGAAACTATTTTTTGCCCCGTTTTTTGAAGAATTATGGAATTTATATACGAGCAAATAAGAGAAACGATCAATATTCCTATATATATAAATACGGTCGTGAAAAGAGTTTTAAGTTCAAATTCGGTCTTGATAATTCCTTCTATGACGCCGACGACGTAAGGCGAAACGACTTGATAAGCGATAGAAACAAGCATTAGGGCGAACACTGCGATAAACGCCTTATAGTGGGGTTTCGCATAGACGAAAAGCCTTTTAAAGAGTTGTCTGTCGGTTAAATTTCTGTCAAATCCGAACGCTTCTTTCTTGCCTTTTACAGTCGCGTAAGCGACGATAAAAGCCGTCGCGAGAAAACCGACCAGAGCGCCGATTATGAGAAGAGGATAATATTCATACATTTTCGATTTCCTCCTTCTCTTCGAGTTTTTGAAGTTCGACGAGTTTTGCGTATTCGGCGCAGGTTTTAATTAGTTCTTCGTGGGGACCGAACGCAAGTTTTTTACCTCGTTCGAGGAATAATATTTTGTCGGCGCGTTCTACCGTCGAAATGCGGTGCGCGATTATTATAGTCGTTTGCCCCTTTCTCGTTTTAAAAACGTTGCTAAGCAGAGTTTTTTCGGTTTCGGTGTCTACCGCCGAGACGGAGTCGTCGAGAATGAGTATCGGCGCTTCTTTCATAAGCGCTCTCGCAATGGATATTCTCTGTTTCTGTCCGCCGGACACCGTTACGCCTCTTTCGCCCAAAACCGTTTCGTAGCCGTCCGGGAAAGACTCTATATCGTCGGCAACGCAAGCGAGAGTCGCATATTTTTTTATTTTTTCTATATCTTTTACGTCGGAAGAAAAAGAGATGTTATCGGCGATAGATTCCGAGAACAGGAAATTGTCCTGCGGAACGTAGGCGATATTTCTCCTTATGGATTTTAACGTAAGTCCGTTGATATCCTTTCCGTCGTAGAAAATCTTACCGTCCTCGACGTTGTAAGTTTTAGTCAATAAATCTATTATAGTAGTTTTGCCGGAGCCTATCTTACCGATTATGCCGATCGTTTCGCCCTCTTTTATTTCAAGAGACAGGTCGTCTAAAATCAATCTCGGATTTTCCGCATATTTAAAGGAAAGATTTTCAAATCTGATATTGCCTTTTAAAGTTCCCGCGTCTACTGCGTTTTCGGCGTCTTTGACGTCGATTTTTGCTTCTAAAAGAGCGGTTACTCTGTTGAGAGAGGCTTTTCCTCTCGAACCCATATCTATAAGTTCGGAAATCGCCATTATCGGCCAGACTATCGCCGTAAAATATCCGACGAATTCGAGAAGGGCTTCAGCCGTTACTACGCCCGTATATACGAGATAACCGCCGTAACCGAGAATTATGCAAATTACCGACTGGACGAAAAAGGTTACCGAAACTTTGAGCGCAACCGACATTTTGGTAAAATCGACGTTGGCTTTTTCGTTTTCGGAATTGAGTTTTTTAAACACCCAAAGTTCTTTCGCTTCCTTGACGTATGCCTTTATTACGGCAATTCCCGAAAAACTCTCTTGCGAGAAGTCGGAGATTTTCGAAAAGGCTTCTTCCCTTATATCCCATTTTTTCATCATATATTTGTTGAGGATACTTCCGACTACCACCAAAAGCGCCATCGGAAGCAAACACAGCACTGCGAGAATGGGTTGCAGGACGAACATATTGTAAAGAGACATAACGCCGAGAAGAAGAGCGTCGAAAAACATCATTACTCCCCAGCCGAAACATTCTTCGATCGTCGCAAGGTCGTTCGTAAAGAGGGACATAAGACTTCCGACTTTATTTTCGGAGTAAAAATTCTGAGATAAGTCTTTGGCGTGGTCGAACATTTCTCTGCGAAGTCCTTCCTCGGTGTTGACGCTTGCTCCGAAAAAGCAAACACGCCATAAAAATCTGCCGAGCAATAAAGCGAATACGATAAGGAGCATCGGGGCGCAGATATCGTTCAATAAGACGTCCATGGAAAATTTTACCGTCTTATCGGCGTCGGCGTATCCGGTGTTGAGCGCCGTGAGCAAAATTCTGTATATTTTGGGGATTTGCAGTTGCGCAAAGTCGATGACGGCGAGAACGGCAATTCCCAGAATAAATAGGGGCGCATATTTTAAATAGTATTTGTTAATTCTTTTACCGAAAATCATAGTTAAAATAATATCACAAAGTTTGAAAAAAAGCAATGGTTTTTATCTGCGTTCGGCGTATATAAAATAAAAACCCCTTGAAAGACAAGGGGTTAAGGAAAAACTCAATTTCAGCGAGCGATGACGGTTTTAAAAGTCTTGCTTGAAAACAAAATTGCTCCGACTACGACGACGATCGCAAGTTCTATAAATACGAAAGAATTATAGGCGAGGCTGTATAGAAGATGATTGCTTGCTCCTGCGGCTTCGGCGTATGCTCCGAATGCGAACACTCCCGAAATAACGTGCGACGCAAACCGTAATACGCTCGAAATAAGAGCGCCGAGCGCAAATTTAACTTGCGGAAGTTTTTCAAGGGGCTTGAAAGAAGCGAACGCCCCGGAGAATCCCAGCATAGTAAACGCCACGGGATAGTCGAGCAAAAATTGAGCGGGGTGTATGATAAAGGGATCTTGAATGCTTTGTAGTAGTCCGTAAATAAAGCCGACGAGAAGTCCTTTTTTCATTCCGTAGGAATAGGCGAAAACCATTATCGGAAGCATAGAGGCGAGAGTTATCGATCCGCCTTGGGGTAATTGAAATAGTTTTATGAACGAAAGAGCGAAAGAAAGGGCAATACATATTCCCGCTCTCGCTATGGTTTTAGCGTCGAAAGGAGAGTTGTCTTTATCGAGAAGTAAAGCCGTTCCTACGGTCAAAATAAGTAAAATAGCGACGCCGCTGTCGAGCGCTGCCTGATTGAATTTACTTGCGTCGTCGGTATAATATCCGTCTCCCGATATGCGGGAAGAATAGTATACGGCGATAAGAACAATCGTAACGATTAGAGATATTCCCCATATTATTCCCGAAATCAAGGCTACTTTTTTTACTTTCGGGTTTTTCCTCGTATATAAAATAAATAATGTTATAGCCGATATAAGGGCGATAGTAAGAGAAAGAAGCGACGGCAAAAACACGAAAGAAATAATATCCTTATGGACGTAATTTTTGTCGAGATATTGCATGTCGTAGTGTTTTATTACGTCGAGAATAAGAAGAAAAATTCCGATCGATAGCAAATAAGCGAAAAAGGCGACCGCCGTAAATTTTATCGTCTTTTTAAAAACTTTTCTGTTCATAAAAAAAACGACGGCGCAAAGAATAATCGATAGCGCGACTATAATTAAAGTGGCAAACGAAGCGACGCTGATTTTTCCGCCGAAAAGACCGTATCCCTTTTCGGGATCCGCTTCGGCTATAACGTCGAAAAGATAAGTCGAAAGTAAGTTAAACATAGAAACCTCTAAAAAAAATTCGCTCCCCTCGGGAAGCGGAAAAAAGCAAGAACAAAATCCTTTCCCCTGTCAAGCATTATCTTGTCGGGTTCGAAGGGTATGATCTCAGCCTTTTACAGCACCCCTTGGTTCTAAAAAATTATATACTCTTTTTATTCTTTTGTCAACGATTATTCGAAAGAAATCGGCATATAATTTACTATGCGACTTATAGATTGCGAAGAAAAAAAAGTATATGAAGTAAAAAGAATATCCGTCGAAAAAGACACGGCGGATAAGTTAGGGAAACTCGGGTTTTTGACGGGCAAAAAATTTTTGTTCGTTAAAAAATACTCTTTGGGAGGAGTAATAGTCGAAAGCGAGGGGGTAAAAATCGGTATGGGCGTAGCGGTTGCGAAAAATATAGAGGTGGATAAATGCTGAAAATCGCTTTCGTCGGTCGACCGAATTCGGGGAAATCCACGCTTTTGAATTCTCTTACGGGTAAAGATTTAAAAGTCGGCAATTGGCACGGCGTCACGGTAAGTCCGGAAGAAATAATTTTTTCGGTCGGAAAAGAAAAATTCGTTGCGGTAGACCTTCCCGGGATATATTCGCTCTCTTCGGGTAAGGCCGAAGAAAAGGTTACCGTCGACTATCTTAAAGCCCGAAATTACGATAAAATCGTTCTCGTTGCGGAGGCGGACAAATTAAGCGCCTCTCTCGCTCTTTTTGACGAACTTATATCCTTAAATAAGCCTATAACGCTGTTTATAAATTTTTACGGGCAATTTGTCAAGCGTAAAGGAAAAATCGACTTCGATAAATTGAGTGAATACGTCGGGGGGAAAACCTATTTCGGCGAGGCTTGCAAGAAAAAAGACGTTTTACAACTCCGTGAGTTTTTCGGTTCGAGGAGAGAGGGTTTTGTCGGTAAACATTCAAACGACAATAAAGAAGAAATTATCTTTTCCCCGACAAAAAAGAAAAGAGAAAATATATTTTTAAAGGCTGGAATTTGTTATCTCGGTTTTTTGCTTTCTTCTTTTTCGGTGTTTTGGCTCGCTTTCGGGAAATACGGCGTTGGGGATCTTGTAAGCTCGCTTATGGAGCGGTTTTTCGACTTTTTGTGTTTTAAGCTTCAAGGCTTTGCCGAGGCAAATTTTAACCCCTTTCTTTCCGGATTTATTATTTCGGGCGTAAAAAGCGCATTGTCCGTATTCGGGTTTTTGCCACAGGTCGCCGTAATGTCGCTCGGGCTCGATATTCTCGACCAATCGGGATATATTTCCGCTCTTGCCGTTGTAACCGACGGGGCGCTTACGAAGTTGGGCTTAAACGGCAAGGCGATTTATGCCGTGTTAGGCGGATTCGGTTGCACGACGGTTGCGTTCGCTTTGGCGAGCGGTATCGACGACGTCGCCGTAAGAAGACGAACGGCGATATGCCTGCCTTTCGCGACGTGTTCCGCAAAAACTCCCGTATACGCGATTATATGTAAAATGGCATTCAAAAGTCTTGCTCCGATAATTATGGTTGGAATTTACTTTTTTTCATTTATACTCACCCTTGCCGTCGCCCTTTTAAGTTTTAAAACGGACGGAATTGCGCCCTCTCCCCTCGTAATTGAAATTGCCGATTTAAGGGCGCCGAAAGCAAAAGTTTTGCTGAAAAATTTAAAAAAAACCGTAAAAAATTTTGCACTTAGGATAGCCACTACGGTTTTTATTTCGTCCTCGTTTTTGTATTTGTTCGGTTCGGTAACCTTAAATTTAACTTTGACTTCGCCGTCCGCAGAGGACAGTATTCTCGCCGTCGTCGGGAAAATTTTGCTCTTTTTATTCCGCCCGATGGGTATAACGGATTGGAGATATTCGGTATCCGCTTTGGTCGGAATTTTCGCCAAAGAAGGAATACTTTCTTCACTTACTTCTCTTTTCCCGAACGGATTTTATATGTCGGCTTCTAACGCTATTCCGTATCTCCTTTTTTTATACGCCTATCCCCCGTGCGTTTCGGCGATAACGGCGTCGTGCAAACTCGTCGGAAAAAGGAGAACGGCGTATCTCACGGCGTTTGAACTTGTTTTTGCTTTTCTGTTAAGTTATATCGTCAGATTTTTTATGCTAATCGTTGCAAAAATCTTCGGCGTTATGTTATAATCAGTAGTATGAAGAGTTTTTATTCGCAAGGCGGAAAACTTTCCGCCGAAATACAAAAATTTTACGGCGACGGCGTTAATTACTCCACGATAATGAAAATTTTCCGAAAAAAAGACGTTAAGGTCAACGGCGCGAGAACGGGAAAAGATATTCAAACCGAAAAGGGCGATTTTATAGAAGTATATTTTGACGGCAAAAAAAGGGAGATAAAGGAAGTTTACGCCGACGAAAATATCGTCGTCTGTTATAAAAAAGAGGGAATAACTTCCGAAGATTTTTATTCTTCGGTAAAAGAAAAATATCCGTCCGCCGGGTTTATACACAGGCTTGACAGAAATACCGACGGAATAATGGTGTTTTCTTTAAACGAAAGGGCGGAGCGAGAACTTTTGGAAGGCTTTAAAAAGAGGACTTTCGAAAAATACTATCTCGCCGAAGTTTACGGCGACGTAAAAAAGGACGAAGAAACTCTCACGGCATACCTTAAAAAGGACGAAGAAAAGGCGGAAGTTAAGATTTTTTCCAAACCCGAAAAAGGAGCGGAAAAGATAATAACGGAGTATAAAAAGGTAAAGAGGGGCGAGGAAACGACGCTGCTCGAAATCAAACTCGTAACGGGCAAGACGCACCAGATAAGGGCGCACTTGGCGTTTATCGGACATTTTTTGATAGGCGACGGCAAATACGGCGACGAGCGGATAAACAGAAAATTCAAGCGGGACAAGCAGTTGCTTACCGCTTATAAAATTATTTTACGTTTTCAAAAAGAAAGTCCTCTTTCTTATCTCGACGGCAAAGAAATAATTTTCGAAGAAGGAAGATTAAAACCTTCTTTTAAAAAATAATTTAAGGGAAAAGACAAATTGGAACGAATATTAAGTGAAAAAGAAGAGGAGAGAGTAAAAATGGACGAAGGAGCGGCGCTTTACAGTCGGTATTTAAACGGCGACGAAAATGCCTTCGATCAACTCGTCCGCCGATACAGAAAGGACGTTACTCTTTATGCGAACAGCATTACGAAAAATTATACCCTCGCCGAGGACGCGGCGATAGACGCCTTCTCCGAACTTGTATATAAAAAGGGAAAATATAATTATTCCATACCGTTTAAGTCCTTTCTTTTTATGATATGCAGAAGAAGAGCGATAGATAAAATAAGAAAAGAGAGGCGGTTCGTCGGAATAAGCGACCGGGCGGTATCGGACGAAAATATTTACGAAAAGGCGGAAAACGATGAAAAGCGAGAAATGCTGAAATTCGCCTTGGAAAATTTGCCCGAAAAACAGAGGTCGGCGGTTTATTTCGTTTACTTCGAGGGGCTTTCCTACGAGCAAACGGCGGTTATAATGAAGATAAATCCGAAAAAAGTGGATAATCTTCTTTTTCAGGCGAAGAAGAGATTAAAAGAGGAGTTAAAAAATAAAATATGACGGATAAAGAATTTAAGGAAAAGGCTTTTGAGCGCGCGGCGCAAAAGAAAAGGGAAAGGAAAATCGCAATAGCGTCGGGAATATCTTCCCTTGCGGTTACGGTTATTATGATTACGGTAGGATTTTCGTTTTTCTTTTCGTCGGCAAACTACTCAAACGGAGGAACGGCTGCGATGAACGACGCTTCCCCTTCGGCCGATTGGGAAAAAATCAATTCGGGAGAAATGACGGAGTCGAGCAGCGGACTTGAAACGAGCGCTTCCTATATAAAGACGTCGGACGGCAGGACTTATTATTTGTCCGACGACAACGAAAAGACGGCGGTAAACCTCGTAAATTCTCTCACTTACGAATTCGAAGCGGACGACGACGTAGAAAAACCGAAAGGCGAGGGACAGGTAATAATTTACGAGATCCATATAGCGGATAAAGCCTTTGTCTTTACGACCGACGGAATTATTTTGAACGGTGAGGAAAAGGAAATTTCCGAAGGTAAAACCGAGTTGGACGATTTTGTCAAAGCGATTATCGGGAAAGCCGATTTATAAAAGTCAAAATATTCGCGGTTTAGCGGATTTGAAGATAGACTTGCATTATAATAAAAAATATGATACAATATAACGGACCTACTTTTCGTAGGTCCGTTTGACTTACTTTTAGATAGGGGGCGCCGATGTGGACGTTTGAGTATTTTATAAGAAATATAGCGTTGGGCGTCGGGCTTGCTATGGACGCATGCGCCGTTTCTATGGCGAACGGGTTTAACGAGAGAGAATTAAAAATTAAAAAGGCGATTTTGATAGCGTTTTTCTTTGGGCTGTTTCAGGCGCTTATGCCGATGATCGGCTATTTTGCCGGATATTCCGTAGTAAAATACATAGAGAGGTTTATTCCGTGGATCGCTCTCGGGCTTCTCGGATTTCTCGGCGTAAAAGCGATTTTCGAAGGATTAAAAGGAAAGGAAGAAAAGGAGAGCGCCGTTTTGACTTTATGGACTCTTTTTATTCAGGCGATAGCGACTTCGATCGACGCCTTATCCGTCGGGTTGACTATGGCGGACTATACTCTATCGGAAGCGTTGGTCAGCGCGACAATAATAGCGGTAATTACTTTTTTTCTGTCGTTCGGCTCGGTGTTTATCGGTAAAAAATTCGGAACGAAACTCGGCGGTAAAGCGCAGATAGTCGGAGGAGTAATA
>CADBUU010000042.1 GCA_902797945.1 uncultured Eubacteriales bacterium
ACAATGTTGTAGCAGGCGGAACTTTTGCTAATTACTCAATTTTCTCAAAGATACTTTTAAGTTTTTCAATGCTTCTCGGAAGGTTGGAAATTTATCCGCTATTGTTAACGTTTGCTCCTACGACTTGGTTTAAAAAATAAAAATTATATTTTAAAGCCGTCGGCATTTTGCCGACGGCTTTACTTTTTTATTCGAGACCTTTTGAAATTTCGTTCGATATCGCTTGTCTTAAATTGTTTTTCTCCATATTATAAGCTTGCTCGATACAATGGAAAACTGTTATTCCTTTACTGCTTCCGTGCCCTTTTACAATCGTTTTAGCGCATCCGAGCAAAACCGCTCCGCCGTAATTATTGTAGTCCATATAGTCTTTAAGTTCCATTATATCTTTTTTTAACATCAATGCGCCGATTTTATTTTTAAGTCCGCTCGTAAGAGTTTTTTTGAGGAGTTTTAGCATTTCGAGGCACGCTCCTTCGGTAGATTTTATAAGGACGTTTCCGGAAAAACCGTCGCAGACGATGAGGTCAAAATCTCCTTTTAAAGCCTCCCTCGCTTCCATATTTCCTATAAAATTCAAGTTTTTATCCTCTTTTAAAAGAGAATATACTTCCTTGCGAAGTATATCGCCTTTTTCCTCCTCAACGCCTACGTTTAATAGACCTATCCTCGGATTTTCAACTCCGTAAGCAACTTTTAAATAAAGATTTCCCATTTGGGCAAATTGTTTAAGTTGCAGAGAATCGCAGTCTACGTTGGCTCCGCTATCGCATATTCCGACGATTTTTCTGTTCATCGTGGGCATTATCGGACAAAAAGCGGGCCTTTTAACTCCTCGAATCCTTCCGATTTTAAGGACGGCGCCGGCAAGTATGGCGCCGGAAGAACCTGTTGACACAAGTGCATTTATTTCATCGGAAGATTTGACGATTTCTATACATCTGTAAAGAGAACTGTTTTTTTTGTTGCGAATCGCATCCGTTGGCTTGTCGTTGCATGATATTTCGTCGGGAGCATGTTCGACGGTTATTCTTGATTTGTCAAATTCAAACGCCTTCAATTTTTCATTTATGACGTTTTCATCTCCGACGATAATTATTTCAACGTCGGGGATTTTGTTTAGCGCTAAAATCGAACCTTCAATATTTGCGTCGGGACTTCTGTCGCCTCCCAATGCGTCAACAACTATTTTTATCATAAAATACCTTTTTTATTTAATTTTAACATTTTATATTATGATAGTCAACAGAAATGCAAAATTCTCGTTTAATATTATAATTATTTTAATCATATATATTAAACGAAAGGGTTCGGATAATGGATTTTTACGTTTTTAATCAGGCTTTGCTTTTTTTAGGTGGAATTACTCTTTTTATACTTGGTTTGTGGTACTTATCGAATAATGCGACTAATATAGTCGGAAACAGAATAAACGGACTTTTAAAAAAATGTTCGAATAACGCTTTTCTCGGTGTGGGCGTAGGGGCGTTGGTTACCGCCGTGGCGCAAAGCAGCGCGGCGATCGATATAGTCGTAGTAGAAATGGTTGAAAAGGGGTTATTGTCTTTATACGGCGCTGCCGCCGTTATTATGGGAGCAAACGTCGGAACGACGGTTACCGCGCAGATAATATCTCTTTCGGGCGCAACTTTTTTTAATATTACCGCAATAGGTTCGCTTGTCGGCTTCATCGGTTTAATAATAAAATTTATCAAAAAAGGTGATAGAAAACCCCTTGGAGATATGATGATCGGCTTCGGTTTATTATTTATAGGCCTTGACGTTATGAGTGAAAGAATCGGCTGTTTTAAAGGATTTTCTTGGTTTAGAAATATTTTTTTGATAGATAATTATTTTATATTGTTTTTAAACGGGATTGCGATTACCGCAATCATGCAGAGTTCTTCTGCAATGACCGGTATAATGGCAGTTCTTGCCAACGGTGGAATGATGCCTTTTAAAAACGCAACGTTCCTGATTTTGGGCGCTAACGTCGGCAGTTGTTTTGCCGTAATAATATCTTCCCTCAGAAAGAGCGACGTGGCAAGAAGAGCGGCGTATTTTAATTTAATTTTTAATTTGTTCGGCTCACTTTTATTTTTTATTCCGCTTTCAATGTGGGGAGACGGAATATCGGGTTATATAAGCGAGGGGAGAAACGTGGGGCGTGCGATAGCGAATTTTCATACGATTTTCAATATCGTAGTAACGATTATTTCTTTACCACTTTTAAAAGGGTTTACAGGCTTTTTGAATTTTGCAATTAAAGACGAAAAGGGCAAAAAGAGAAAATGTATTAAAGAAATGACTTAATTTCATTATATATAATTGACTTTTTGGTTGTAAAAGAGTAAAATATATCCGTAATAAAATTAAAAAACTTAAAAGGAGTGTTTTTTATGAACAAAAAGTCTATCAAAGACGTTGAAGTGAAAGGAAAAAGATGTCTTGTAAGATGTGATTTCAACGTTCCGATGAAGGACGGGGTTATCACTGATGAAAATCGTATCCAAGGTGCGTTGCCTACCATTAAATATCTTATGGAACACGGCGCTAAGGTTATTCTTTGTTCTCACATGGGTAAACCCCATAATATTTTTACCGAAGGTTTCGGACTCAATAAAAAGGAAAAGAAGGCGGTAGAGGCTCTTCCCGAAAACGAAAGAGAAGCCGCTAAACGTGAATATATAGAAAAAGCGCTTAAAGGCGACGCTAAGAAATTTACTCTTGCGCCCGTCGCGAAAAGGCTTAACGAACTTTTAGACGGAAAAGTTACTTTCGCGTCCGATATTGTAGGCGAAGACGCTCAGAAGAAAGTTGCCGCATTAAAAGAAGGCGAATGCGTCCTTTTGGAAAACCTTCGTTTTGACGCGGGCGAAGAGGGCAGAGACGAAGAATTCTGCAAAAAACTTGCCGCTTATTGCGACGTATACGTCAACGACGCATTCGGAACCGCTCACCGCTCTCATGCTTCGACCGCCGCAATCGTTGAATACGGATTTGTTAAGACTGCCGTTTGCGGATTCCTTATTGAAAAGGAACTTTCTGTAATGGCGGACGCTCTTGAACATCCCGTTAGCCCGTTCGTCGCTATTTTAGGCGGAGCGAAAGTTGCCGATAAATTAAACGTTATCTCCAATTTGCTTGAAAAATGCGATACCTTGATTATAGGTGGCGGAATGGCTTATACCTTCCTTAAAGCAAAGGGTTATGAGGTCGGACAATCTCTCGTAGACGATAGCAAAATCGACTATTGTAAAGAGATGATGGAAAAAGCGGAAAAGACAGGAAAGAAACTTCTTCTTCCCGTTGACGGAGTTCAGATAAAAGAATTCCCCAATCCTATCGACGCAAAAGTCGAAACTTTCGTTCATAAAGTCGGAGAATTTGATAAAGATATGGAGTCTGCCGACATTGGTCCGGAAACCTGCAAACTTTATGCAAAGGCGTTGGAAGGCGCTAAGACCATTATATGGAACGGCCCCATGGGCGTATTTGAAAATCCCGTTTTAGCAGCCGGAACTATCGCCATCGCAAAGGCAATGGCGGCATGCGAAGGAGCAACGACGATTATCGGAGGAGGAGATTCCGCGGCAGCTGTCGCTCAGCTCGGATTTGCGGATAAGATGACTCATATATCTACCGGTGGCGGCGCGTCGCTTGAATTGTTCGAAGGTAAAAAACTTCCCGGAATAGAATGTCTTAACAATAAATAATCAGAGGTATAATATGAGAAAATCTATTATTGCAGGAAACTGGAAAATGAATAAAACCATGGCGGAGACCAAGGAGACGATTTCCGCTCTTGCTCCGCTCGTAAAGGACGCTGATTGCGACGTCGTTCTCTGCGTTCCGTTTACCGACCTTGCCGTTGCAAAAAAAGCGGCGAGGGGAACGAATATTAAAATTGGCGCTCAGAACGTCCATTGGGCGGAGAAAGGCGCTTTTACCGGCGAGATTTCGGCAGATATGCTTAAAGAACTTAAAGTCGATTACGTTATTATCGGCCATAGCGAAAGAAGACAGTATTTCGGCGAAACCGATGAAACCGTAAACAAGAGAACTCAGGCGGCTTTAAACGCTCGTATTAAACCTATCGTTTGTGTCGGAGAAACCGAATCCGAAAGGGAACAAGGTCTTACCGAAAAAGTTCTTGAAAGACAGATCGTAGAAGGTTTGAAAGGGTTTAAGTCGAAAGATTTTGATAAGATCGTTATCGCATACGAACCCGTTTGGGCTATCGGAACAGGTAAAACGGCTACCGCTAAGGACGCAAACGACACTATCGGTTATATAAGAAAAGTCCTCGCTAAAAAATTTCACAAGACAATCGGCGAAAAAGCGAGAATTCAATACGGCGGTTCTATGAACGTTAAAAATTGTAAAGAACTTATGGCCGAAGAACACATTGACGGCGGACTTATCGGCGGAGCGTCGCTTAAAGCGGACGATTTCGCATATATCGTTAATTACAACAAATAAAACTTTGAGGTCGCTGCAAAACGCAGCGACCTCAATTAGGACGTTTATGGAAAAATTAAAACTCGGTAACGTTTTTATTCTCGGAGACAGTTAGTCGACTTTTGACGGTTATATTCCGGAAGAGTATATAAGTTACTATAATAAAGGTGAGGGCAGACCGACGCTTTCGGGCGTAGATAAGACGTGGTGGATGAGACTTCTTTCGCGGACGGAAAGCAAATTACTTTTAAATTCGAGTTGGTCCGGAACGACCGTTTGTAATTACGGATACGACGGAGCCGATTATTCGTCGGTTTCTTTCGTCACAAGAATGCGCGAGCAACTTTTTGCGGGTAATTATAATGGTGAAAAAATCGATACGATTTTTATTTTCGGCGGCACGAACGATTTTTGGGCAGGTTCACCGACGGGAAAAATTAAATATTCCGATTTCACCGAAAAAGATTTGTTTTTTTGTTATCCTGCTTTTTCTTTTATGTTCGGATACTTAAAAGAACGTTTTCCCGAAACAAATATAATTTGTATTATTAATTCCGATTTTTCTATCGATTTTTATAATTCTATAATAAAAATATGCGAGCATTACGGCGTAGACTACGTTTTGCTCGAAGGGATAGATAAATCGATGGGGCATCCTACCGAAAAGGGAATGGAGCAGATTTCCGATCAAGTTTTAAAATTTCTTAACGACAAAAAGGAGAAAAAAATATGAATACCAGACCGGTATGTTTATTTATAATGGACGGCTATGCTTTAAGGAAAGAAAATAACGGCAACGCTATAAAAATTGCAAATGCCGGAGTAATCGAAAGGTTGATGAAGGAATATCCGTCTACAAACCTCGGAGCGAGCGGTTTATCCGTCGGACTTCCCGACGGTCAAATGGGTAACAGTGAAGTCGGACACCTCAATATGGGTGCCGGAAGAATTGTTTATCAAGATCTTACCAGAATAACCAAATCAATTGAAGACGGAGATTTTTTTGAAAACGAAGAACTCAATAAGGCGATGGATAACGCTCTTTTAAATGATAAAAATCTTCATTTTTTCGGACTTTTATCTTCGGGAGGAGTGCATAGTCATATAACTCATCTTTTCGCTCTTTTAAAAATGGCGAAAGAAAAGGGATTAAAAAAAGTTTTCGTTCATTGCTTTATGGACGGAAGAGACGTTCCTCCGCAAAGCGGAATAGAGTTTGTCGACCAACTTGAAAATGAAATCGACAAAATCGGCGTCGGTAAAATCGCTACGGTCAGCGGAAGATACTATGCCATGGACAGAGATAATCGTTGGGAAAGGGTGGTCAAGGCATACGAGGCTCTTACCCTTGGAAACGGCGTTAAGGCAAGTAGCGCAAAAGAAGCTGTTGACAGAAGTTACTCGGAAGGAGTTACGGACGAATTTATAATTCCCGCAAACGTTTGCGAAAACGAAAGACCCATTGGGCTTGTAGAACAGGGGGACAGCGTTATTTTCTATAATTTCCGTCCCGATAGAGCGAGGGAGATATCAAGAGCGTTTACAGAAGAGAATTTCGACGGCTTTGAAAGAAAGACCGGTTATCTCGGACTGTGTTATGTCGGCTTTACTAAATATGACGAAACCTTTAAACACGTCTCTATCGCTTTCAAAAAGCAGGAACTGAATAATACCCTCGGTAAATATCTTTCGGATAAGGGATATACGCAGTTAAGAATTGCGGAAACGGAAAAATATGCGCACGTAACTTTCTTTTTCAACGGCGGAGTAGAGGCTCCCGAGAAAAATGAGTTCAGAGATCTTATTCCTTCGCCGAAAGTGGCTACTTACGATTTAAAACCCGAAATGAGCGCCTTAGAAGTGACGGAAAAAGTTTTGGAAGAGATAAATTCCGATAAATTCGACGTTATTATTTTAAATTACGCCAACTGTGATATGGTCGGACATACCGGCGTCTTAGAAGCGGCTGTGAAAGCTGTAAAAACGGTTGAAACGTGCGTCGGAAGAATTACCGAAGCCGTGCTTAAAAAGGGCGGTAGTTGTCTTATAACGGCAGATCATGGCAATGCGGATCAGATGATCGCCGAAGACGGTAGTCCGTTTACCGCGCATACGACGAACAGAGTTCCGTTTATTCTTGCCAGCGAACAATATAAAAACGCAAAACTTCGCGAAGGCGGTATTCTTGCAGATCTTGCGCCTACTCTTTTAGAGATTATGGGAGAAGAGATTCCCGTCGAAATGACAGGAAAGTCCTTGATTATAAAATAATTTTATATTTTATAAAATAATATTTTAATTTTGCATTTAAAATGCTTGTCAAGTTTTTAAAATTGTGTTATACTATTTAACGCTTAAATAGAATAATAATTTACTTTTGGGAGAAGATAGAATGTATAATTTGTTGATGAATTGGCCTACTTATGAAGCGATTTGCCTCGTATGTTTAATATTAGGCGCATTGAGCGCAATTTTCCTTATAGTCGTTGTAATGATACAACCGAGCAATTCTAACGGAATAAGCGCTCTCGGTGGTCAGCAAGAGACTTTCTACGGAAAAAATAAGAACAAGACGCTTGCGAGCAAACTTAAAAAACTTACAATAATCACTATGTCTGTAATGGCTGTGCTTATGATTGTTTTTTGTTTTGTCGTTTTCCATTTCAGCGGAACGTTCTGATTAGCATTATTTAAACCGTATTGCGCATTATACTTTTGTATAATGCGCTGTTTTTATCTATATAATTTATGAATTTATTTGCTTTCTTAAAAGAACAATTTAATAACGGAAACTTTATCGGTAAAAGTAAAAAATATATTTTTTCTTTTTTAAACGCCAAAGACAAGATTGAAAAAAAATCTATTGAAAAACTTCTTTTGCAAATTGAAAATGAAGGAGAATTTATTTTTTTTGACGGAAAATATCAGTCCGTTAAGTCGGCAGGACTTATAAAGGGAACGATTAAAGGTAACGAAAGGGGTTTTGCTTTTTTATTGGTCGATAACGAAGAAATGCCCGATTTGTTTATTCCCAACAAAAACTTATTCGGCGCGGAACACAAAGACGTTGTTCTTGCTATAAAAACACAGGATAAGACCGGTAACAGCGACGAGGCAAAAGTCGTCAAAATAGTTAAAAGAGGGATAACTCATATTAGCGGAACATATTTTAAAGAGAAGAATTTCGGATTTGTAAGGCCCGACGATAAAAATTATTACGACGATATTTTCGTCAGTTTTAAAAATTCTTTAAACGCAACGAACGGAGATAAAGTAGGAGTTGAAATAATATCTTTTCCTAACGGAGATAATCCCGAAGGCAGAATTAAAACGGTTATAGGAAAACAATTCGATTTTATTACCGAAGAAAATTCTATTTTATTTAATTACGGATTCGATAAACAATTTCCCGACAAAGTTTTAAGAGAAGTTTCGACAATATCCGACGAAGTCGGCGAAAATCAACTCGTAGGAAGGCTTAATTTAGAAAATGAGCTTATAGTTACCATTGACGGAGAACATTCGAGAGATTTTGACGATGCCGTAAGTCTTAAAAAGTCCGAAAACGGAAATTATATTCTCGGCGTTCATATTGCCGACGTTTCCGAATACGTAAAAGAGGGAAGTAATACCGATAAAGAGGCGTTCGATAGATCTACGAGCGTTTATTTTCCCGATAGAGTTATTCCTATGCTTCCCGAAAAACTTTCTAACGGAATTTGTTCATTAAACGAAGGTGTAACTCGTCTTACGCTATCTTGCGTTATGGAGATAAACGGGAACGGGGAAGTCGTTGATAAAAATATTTTTAAAAGTTATATAAAGTCGAGTAAAAGATTGACTTATTCTGTCGTTCAATCTATGATAGACGGCGATAAAAAAACAATAAGCAAATATAAAAAAATATATCCAATTATAATGGATATGTTCGACTTGTCAAAAATTTTATCTCATAAAAGAGATAAAAGAGGTTGTATCAATCTCGAAGTAAAAGAGGCGGATATTTACTTTGATAGCGGCGAAATTTCCGTTTCTCAACGAAAATCAAACGACGCGTATAAAATCATCGAAGAATTTATGTTGGAGGCAAACGAATGTGTTGCGGAGTTCGCTTTATATTCAAGCGTTCCGTTTATTTATCGTATTCATGAAAAGCCTACGGTTGAAAAATCGACTTTTTTTATTGAATTTTTAAATTCTTTGGGAATTTCGGTTAAATGGAAACCCGATAAATGTTACCCGAGCGATTTTTCCGGTCTTTTAAAAAAGATAGAGAACCTTCCCGTTTTTCCGTTAGTAAACAGAGTGATGCTCCGATCAATGCAAAAGGCAAGATATTCTAAGGATAATATAGGTCATTTCGGCCTGTCGAGTAAATGCTATTGTCATTTTACTTCTCCGATAAGGAGATATCCCGACCTCGTCGTTCATAGAATAATAAAAATGATATTAGACGGCAGAATAGGAGAGCTTGTAGATTGTTATGCGGAAAGAATAGCCGAAGCTGCGAACGTGTCATCGGAAAACGAACGGAAAGCCGACGAGGCGGAAAGAACGGTCGACGATCTTTATAAAGTTAAGTATATGGAAAAATACCTCGGTGAAGAGTTTGAGGGTATTATAAGCGGAGTAACGTCTTTCGGTATATTTACCGAGTTGGAAAATACTATTGAGGGATTTACGCCGTTAGAAAATCTTCCGAGGGGAAAATATGTTTTTGATGATAAAAATTACACCCTATCGAGCGGTAAAAACTTTTTTAAATTGGGCGAGAGGGTTAAAGTGGGCGTTTTAAGCGCAAACATTGCTTCGAGAAGAGTGGAATTCATTATTTTGGGAAAACTTTAAAAAATCGTTGTGTTATTTTTTAAAGTGTGCTAAAATTACGGTTGATGAGGTTTAGATGAAACAGATAGTTGAAAACAGAGAAGCGTATTTTGAATATTTCATTGACGAAAAATTCGAAGCGGGTATCTCTCTCGACGGAGGAGAAGTTAAATCCATAAGAGCGGGTAACGTTAACCTTAAAGACGTTTATTGTTCAATTTATAACGGAGAATTGTATATAAAAGGAATGCACGTTGCCGTCTATGATAAAGGCGGAAAGTTTAACGTAAAAGACAGCAGAAGAGACCGCAAACTTTTACTTCATAAATCCGAAATAAATCGTCTTTTCGGCAAGGTAAAAGAAAAAGGTTATACTATTGTTCCACTTAAACTCTATTTTAAGCAATCGCTTATTAAAGTTGAACTTGGTTTGTGTAAGGGAAAAAAGACGTTTGATAAAAAGCAAACGATTAAAGAAAGGGATCTCGATAAAGAGGCTCAAAGGGCGATAAAAAACAATAATTTTTAAAACGGGGATGCAACGGGTTCGACCGTTTGCGAGGGGAAGAGTATAAGCGCGTCGTAGGTTTCGGCTACGTTAAAACGAAATTTTTAAATTTATCTGCAGACAATAATCGTCTTGCATTCGCTGCTTAATTAAAAGCGAACGTCGGGTATAGGCCCACCGTCGGCTTATATTTCGGTGTCATTTAAGACGGACAACGGCATTATGATTTTAGTTGCGGTCGTAATGCGGCGCAAAGTAACTCACGGCGTAAATAGTCTGCCTTTGGACGATTTTACGCAAGGGAAAAAACAAAGGCTAAACGCGTAGAAGGCTTTTTCGATTGTAGGCGACACAGGAGTTCGACTCTCCTCATCTCCACCATAACAAGCAAATACGCACCCTATATTGTAGGGCGAATGTCATTTGCAATCAATGTAAAACACCGCTTCGAGTGAGGCGGT
>CADBUU010000043.1 GCA_902797945.1 uncultured Eubacteriales bacterium
GACTTGCAGTCAAAGTTATATTATATTTGCCATAACTTACCCTGTGGGTAAATATAACTTTGCGTAGCAAAATATAACTGCGAAAGAAATATAACTTGCCGATAGGCAAATATAACTAGTGCGTCAGTAATAATCCCTATTACTGACGCACTAAATCGTCGGATTTTTTATGCGTTGACAAATATAAAAATTATAGTTATTCGGTTTTTATCGGTCTGCCGTTTTCGTCGTAGTTGGCGTTTGGCTTTTTTTGTTTTTCGGGATCGATATATATCATTTCCGCGATTTTTTCTTTCATCGGAGAAAGGTCTTTTTTCGTCGGTTGCTCGGGAAGTTTTAATTTTTTCTTTGCGTTTTCGATTTCTTCGTTCCACTTTTGTTTTGTAGCCTCGTATCTCTCGGTAAGGCCGGACGACTTGGCGAATTTAGAAATTGCGTTGAACATTCCTATACTCGTAACGAAATCGTATATCAAAAAACCGTATAGGATACCGAGCGCGAAAATAAAACCGAAATGGGCAATCTGACCTTCTCCGCCGAACATATAATTATGGACGTTGGTGGATAAAACGAACATAAAAGGATCCACGGCATAATAAAAAGCGACGGCGACCAAAAGCCATATAAGGGAAAAGAGCGGGCAGATAATACCCATAATATTTCCTTTCATATTGGTATAATCCCAAAGTTTAACGTGGAAACCTTTAATGAAAATAAGTCCTGCGATAAATTCGAGGAGGACCATTCCTCCCCACATAAGGCAAATGGGGATAAGGTCGAAAAAGGTAGGTCCGGAAAGGTAATTCTTGCCGAAAAGCCCGCCTATGGGGTTGTAAAACACCATATTGTCGGGCATAAGACCGACGCAGAGGAAGCAAAAAGTAAACATTACGACGACGCCGAAGCCGTAAAGGGGAAGCCACGGACCTTTCATAAACCCGGGGTTTACCCATTTTTTAGCGGTAACGAAACGTCTGAAAAATACTTCGATTACCCAGCCTGCCATACAGCCGAAGATAAACAAAAATAAAAAAAGTAAAAATATCTGCATAAATTCGTCCTTTGTTTTTTTTAAGTATATAATAAAAGAAAGGATTTGTCAACGAGAGGGAACAAAAATAAAGATAAAAACGTATTATATAACAGGTAGGCTTTAAACCTACCGAAAGAGGTTACTTAAGATGAAATGCGAATTGATAATTTTAGGGTTGGTCGGTTTAGCGCTTTGCGGATGCGCGAAAAAGCCCCTTCCGCCCCCTCCGCCTCCGCCGATAAGACCGAAGCCGTGCGGCGGTTGTTATTACAAAAGATATTATGGCGACTGCGGCTACAATTAAATAAATCAGGGCGTTTGGCGAGAGCCGAACGCCCTTTTTCGCTAAAAAGCGATGAAAAACAGGACAAAAAGAGCCGATTTTATTAAAAAAACGAAAATTTTTCTTTGCGGAGCATTATTCGACAAAAAAATACAAATTTCCACGAAAAAAGACGAAATTTTCTCTTTCTGCGATGATATAATCATCTCATCACTTCAAAGGAGATCGATTATGCAGAAAAGAACAATCGTTATACTTCAGGATAATCCTTTAAGAGCGAAAGAACTCGAAGAGGCGTTTAATAAAAGCGAAGAATTTACCGTAGTCGGCACGGCGACCGACGGAGAAACCGGAATAGGACTGCTTCTTGCGACCGATCCCGAATTTTGCGTTCTCGACTTGGTTTTGCAAAATCTCGACGGGCTCGGCGTTTTGGAAAGGGCGAGAAAAGCGGGGCTAAAAGCCAGAATAATAGTATTTTGTTCGTTAGGAAGAGAAGAGGTCATCGAAACCTGTATGGCGAAAGGAGCGGATTATTACATAACAAAGCCTTGTCCGCCGATAACCTTAGTAGGGAGAATAAAAGACCTCTTTTTGACGGCTAACTCTGAGCGAAAAGCCGTAAAACGTCCGAATAGCGCCTCTTTGGACGAAAGAATAAGCAAGATTTTTATTTCGGTCGGAATCCCACCTCATATAAAGGGCTACGGTTATTTGCGAGAGGGAATAAAAATGGCAGTCGAAACACCCGACGTCATAAACAACATAACAAAAAAACTTTATCCGATGATAGGCGTAAAGTATTCGACTACGCCGAGCAAAGTCGAAAGGGCTATACGGCACGCGATAGAAGTTGCTTGGTCGAGGGGAAGGATAAACAATATCAACGACCTTTTCGGCGTGCAGACCTATCTGACGGGCGAAAAGCCGACTAACGGGGAGTTTATCGCCCTTATCGCAGATAAAATGCTTCTCGAAGGGGCGTAAAAAAATTTTAAAAAAATATGTTTTTTTATTGCAAAAAATAATATGAAGTTGTATAATTATGAAAAATTTCAAAAAAATATGATTATATAATTATGAAAGTGTTGCTTATAAACGGAAGTCCGAGAACGGACGGGTGCGTTTCAAGGGCGCTTAGCGAAGTTGCTGAAACTCTCGAAAAAGAGGGAATCGAAACCGAAAGAATAAATATCGGAAATAAAGATATACGCGGTTGTATTGCCTGCGGATATTGCAAGAAAAACGGCAAGTGCGTTTTTGACGATATAGTCAATCAAACGGCTGAAAAATTCAAAGACGCCGACGGACTTATAGTCGGAGCGCCCGTATACTACGGCTCGCCTAACGGCTCGGTGTTATCGTTTATGGACAGACTTTTTTACAGTTCGCCTTTTTCGAAGCAGATGAAAGTCGGGGCGGCGGTAGTCAGCGCGAGGAGAGGAGGAAATACGTCGTCTTTCGACGTATTAAACAAATATTTTACCATAAGCGGAATGCCGATAGCGTCGTCGACTTATTGGAATATGGTCCACGGTTTTACGAAAGAGGACGTCGAAAAGGATAAAGAGGGCTTGCAGACTATGAGAAATCTCGGCAGGAACGTTGCTTTTCTGATAAAGGCGATAAACGCCGAGAGAGAAAAAAGCGGGCTTCCCGAAGTCGAAAGGGGAGAATTTACGAGTTTCCCCGACGGAAAATAAGGATAACAAATTTTTAAGGAGGCATATTATGTCAAAAATTTATTCATCGGCAGCCGATATAGTCGGCAAAACACCACTTTTAGAACTTTGTAACCTTGAAAAAAGCCTTTGTTTAAAGGC
>CADBUU010000044.1 GCA_902797945.1 uncultured Eubacteriales bacterium
CAGCGGATTCGTGGTGGAGATAGTCGGGGTCGAACCGGCGACCTCTTGAATGCCATTCAAGCGCTCTACCAACTGAGCTATACCCCCGTGGCTTATTATTTTAAAAGCGTATATAGAATATCATAATCTAATACCTTTTGTCAAGCCGGTAAAAAGAGTTTTAATAATTTTTTTAAAATAATAAGACGATCGCTTTGTATATAAATATCAGAGTCGGGAATATAAAGAAGAAAACTATTATTACGGCGCTTAGTGAAATGCCGGTATATGATAAAAATCTCTCTATTTTATTAAATGCGTTACTTTTTTTATTGTAAATTAAATAAACGAAAATCAAAATAAGAATTCCGAGCGTTAACCCCCAAAAGATATATTTATAATAAGGAGACGTATACTTTAAAGTAATGATGTTTTCTCCTTGCTCTAAATCGATTATAATAAAATCTGCAAAGTTTTCGGTTAAAGGAACTTTTTTCCCGTTTACCGTTGCCTCGAAACCTTCAATGTTTACATAACCAAGATACAGTTTATCTCCCTCTTCGGCGAGTATTTTATCCGGGAAAAGTATTTCTCCGGCTTTTAATTCGTAGTTGACTTTTTTAGCGTTTAATTTATCGCGAATTTCAGCCACTTGACTCGTATCGACGGAGAAAGCGTGAAAATATTTTTTTACTTCGTCGATAACCGTTTCTCCTTGTTTTTTCTTTATCGTAACGGATCTCGTTGAAGCGTATTTCGTAAAATCGTAAAAATAGTATTCCGGAAGGTCGAGATATTCTCCGTCAGCCGAAAGTTTTAAAGGGAAATAATCGGCAGGGAAGTCATGCCAATACCAACAATCCGACGCTTTCGGAATATGAATTTTTACCTCTACCGAACCGTCGTCGTTTTTCGAAAAGTCGGGGGATAGTTCGGTAAACGAATGTTTTTCGCCACTCAAAAAGTTTATTATGTTAATTATTTCAAGAGCGGGATTTAATTTTTCATCGGTTAAATTACCGTTTACGACGGCTGCGAGCGGGAATGCGAGAGTGTTTTTCTTTACTTTATAATTTGCATAAGCAAAATCCGTGTTGTATAAATAAGATCTGTTACCGTTTGAAAAATCGTCGGTTTTATATACGAAATATTTATATCCGAGAAGAGCGTCTGAAAACATTCCGCCTCTGTTGCTTTTAGAACTGTTCGTTAAATTTCCGCCGTATTTGAAAAGACCGGGTAATTTGAGATTTTTTTCGTCAGCCATAGAATTAAAGAGAGTATGCGCATAATATTTTAGGGGAATGGGCGAACACGAAGAAATATAATAATCGTAATTTTTAAGTCTGTAATAATCGTTTTCCTCTGCGTCGATTTGAGAAATGATTTCAGCGTATTTATCATAATTTTCAGCGCTTCCGTTTTGTCTGTCGCCACGGACTAAACAAAATGATAAAAATACGGATTGAGTAATTGCAATAATTGACAATATAGGAGCGGAAGCCTTTTTATCGAGGGCTTTGAATTTTACTAAAAGTAGGGCTATAGAGCCGATAATAATCAAAATCCCGAAAGTTATACCAATTACTTCAAGACCGCCTTCACCATGCGCGAACGAAGAGAAAAACGAATAAAACGGCTGACCTTTTTCAAAGTTTCCGTAATATAGGAAATTAAAGAAAAATATCGAGCCGACTATTGTCCCTATTGCAAATATCGATAGTATAATTAGCGAAATTATATTCGTTTTGCTTTTGATAGGATAAATCGTTTCAGACGAAGAAATAAGCGAAAAACTTTTCACGCCGAGGTAGAAAAGCAAGAAGTCGATTACAAACCCGAATCGCATGGAATAACCGTAATATGACCCTGCGTTTAAAAGTTTCATGCTTTCGTCTATAAAACAGGGAAGTAAAAGTATGGCAAAAGCAAATAATGCAAACTTTGCAAATTTTTCTTTATAATAATCAATAAAATAGAATATTATCAGCGTGATAAATGCTCCGCCGGATAAAAAGTAGGTGAATTTTTCGTATAAATGATCTGCCGAAATGACAGACGAAAAAACGCTACCGAATAAACCAGTATTCCGTCCGGCTTTCATATATGCGTAGAGCGACGGGATAAGTATAGGCAAACTCAACGCCACGGCAACGACAAATGAAAGGGAAAATCGGGCTATAAGTCGATTTTTTGAATTTTTTTCGCAACATATCAAGATATATGCGACGCCTATCGGAAATATGGAAAAGAATGAAAAACAGGTTATAGAAAAACAAGTGTAGATGCATAGCGCAAGCGATACGGCAAGTAATTTTATGCTTCCCGTTTTAACGAGTTTAATAAATCCAGCGCCTACGATAGGCATATATATCATAAGGTCGAGCCAATTTATATAGGTATTTGCAATATATAGATAACCGCCGGTTGCATAAAGCAAAGAGAGAATTACAGCGTAAAACCGATGAATCGAAGGAAACTGTTTTTTAATAAACCAAAGAGCCGAGCAGGCCACGCACGCAACTTTAATCGGAAGAACAATGCTTACCATGTAAATAACGTTGCCTTTTCCCCCGAGTAAAAGCAAAATGGTAAACGGACTTACCGAGCAATATGCGAGAATACCGAACGTATCCATTCCGCCGCCGACGAAAAACGAATGAAACAGACTGCTTGTTCCTTCAAAGACGTTATAATAATGTTCCAGAGATGGGCATATTTGAGCGAGTAAATCGTAACTTGCCATTATGGAATTGCCGAACGGCCAAATATCCAAAATCGCTTGGGCGGAAAAGAAAACGACCAAAACGAAAATGGCGCAGACTAAGAACTCGAAGTTTTTATATATTAAATTTTTCAATTTAGTTTTTAACATAAGAGAAACCTTAAATAATTATACCCTAAAAGTAGATATAAGTCAATCGCAAAGAAGAGAGAAGATAGTAAATATAAAAGATTACGAGCTGAAATGTAAAAGTAAAATCCCGTTTTTTGCCAAAATCGAGAAATTGACTAAAAAGGGGCATTTTTGCGGACGTTACTTTTGCA
>CADBUU010000045.1 GCA_902797945.1 uncultured Eubacteriales bacterium
AGATTACGGCAAGTTAATGTTCGACGAATGCGGCTATGGCGAATGCATCCCCGAACACTTACAGGATTATTTCGACTTCGAGGCTTATGGCAGGTCTATGCAATACGACGGCATAGAAGAATACAGCGACGGGCTTATAGAATTTTATTATTAAAAAGGAGTTATAAATATATGAAAATCACTATCGAAAAGAAAAAAGAAGAGGCACTTAAAAGAATGAAATTACTCGAACTCTACCCGAACGTTATTAAAGAGTTTGAGAAAGACAACGTTGTCAACCTATCCGAAAACGGCGGTTTTCTCTATTGGCTTAATGACGAACAAAAACAAATAGTAACCGAGTTCGAGGAAGAACACGACGCGCTCGTGTATCACGTTATTCACGACTTTACCGAGTTCGGCGAACTGCTTACTTTGCTTTACGTTTCGGACTATGACAAAGAGTGGGAATACGACTTTGAAGACTTAAAAGACGGGTACGCCTGCGCTTACGTCAAAAACCTTTCGGACGATACGTGTTCGGAGTTAGGAAGTATATGCTTCAAAAAACAATTCGGCGGACTCGTAAGAACTGCTTAAAAGAGGTGAATAAAATGAAACAGTTTAAGACAATGGCACACATAAATTCGCTTGACGGGAAAATGGCGGAGATAACCGTTTTGGACAAGCCGAACGAAAACGAAAACAAGTATATAGTAGAATACGGCGGAGTTAAATGCTCCGCCATATTCAATTATTTCGTTTGCGAATATTACGCAGACGATATTTACGGCATTATTAAGGAGAACGACTAAAATGACAACGTTAAACCTGAAAACTCAAAACAAGCAAGAGGAACTCGTGAAAGCCTATTTGGAAGAAAACGCGAGTTCTTCTCTTGCGAACAAAATAAACCACGGCACGCCGTTTGAAAAAGACGGTAAGCCGCTTATAAACAAGAAGACCCTTGCAGGATTTATGAAATACGCTTTAGAAGAGGCGAGAAAACTTGCAGGTAATGGCGCGACGGGAACTTACGTTGACGACCCCACCGTTTACGGTTGGGCTATCCACTACTTTGAAGAAGACTCGATCGAAGGAACGCTCTATACTCTCGACGGCGCTGAATACAAACCCGCTCCGAAACCTATACCGAAATCCACGACGACGATCACTAAACAGCCCGAAAAACCCATAGACGAACAACGCTCGCTTTTCGATATGATAGCCGAAACGCAAAATAGTGATACTACCGAGCAGTCGGACGACGATACGGAAGAGGATATTCCCGACGAAGAAGTCGAAGAAATGCAAGTAAACGATGAAACCGACGAAACGCCGGAAGAAGTTCTGCCCGTTCAAACTATCCCCGAAAAACCCAAAGGCAACGAAATTTACAGGCGTTATGTCGAAATGCAAGACAAGTATCCCGATTGTGTAATCGCTTTACGCTTGGGAGATTTTTATGAAATTTTAGGTCAAAACGCCGTAAACGTTGCGAAAGAGTTAGACATTACATTGACGGGAAGGGATTGCGGACTCGATACCCGCGTTCCTATGGTCGGATTTCCTTACCACGTTTCGGACAATTATATCGCAAAACTAATCGATAAGGGATATAAGGTCGCGATAGTAGAAAGTCTTACGGACGTTACACTAAAACAAAAAGAATTTACCGTTGACAAGGAAACGGGCGAAATTTTAAGCGAAGAACAGGACGAACAGGCGCTTATGAAAAACTATCACAAAGCCTCTCTTCTCGACCTTCTCGAACTCTTCGGCAGCGACGCTACGATAGGTTAAAGGGGGGAAACATAATGGATATTACTAAACTTAAACCTATTCCGAAAAACGTATTGGAACAAATGAAGAAGTCAGATAAAAAACTCTATCTTTTCCCCGAACATACGACGAGATTTTATTCCTATCTCGCCACTATCAATAGAGAACTCGTGAAAGTTACCGTCGCCGTTAAAACCATACGCGACGTCTTTTACCATAAACAAGTCGCCGTTCACGGCATATACTCAAAAGAGTGTTTCGTAAAAGACCTCGAATACAATTATATCATCGGTATGGGATACAGAACGGGTTGGTACGATCAATTCCTCTATTACAACCCCAAAAACTTCGAGGACGGGAAATGGTATCCCGCTAAAAGACAATACTACAACCCTTACTCTACACTTATAAATGCGTCTTATCTTAACCGTTTCAAAAACTACAAACACAGTGCGTATAACCTGTATCGCGGCAAGTGCATTTTAGAATACCTGCGTATTTACGAACAATATCCCGAAGTCGAACTTCTTCTTAAACTCGGCATTTCTTCCTATCTCGTTACGAAAAAATCTTTGCTTAACAAACTCAAAAAAGATAAACTCTTCCGTAAATGGATAACCGAAAACGTAGACGATATGCGGGATTCGTTTTATAGCGTGAAAGCCATACTCACCGCTTATAAAAGCAACGTTTCTATTCTAAAAGCGCAGAAGACCGAACAAGCAGTAAAGAATTTGGAAACGCAGTATATCTACAAACTCATTGCAAAGGTTGTTGAAGAGAATTGGATGACTTTCTTCGACTATCTCGACGATAAAGGTATATCGGCTAACACGTATTACGATTACGCTTTCGCCTGCGAGTATCTCGGCTTGGATATGACCTTACCGAAAAACCGCTACCCAAAAGACTTTATGCGTTGGCACAATCTCCGAATTGACGAGTATCATACCGCAAAGGCGTTAAAGGAAGTGGAAGAACGCAAGAAGTATATGCAAAAATTCGCTGAAGTCGCCGAAAAGTATCTGCCTTTGCAGAGAAACAGAAACGAAAACTTTATCTGCGTTATAGCGAGAACTCCCGAAGACCTCGTCAAAGAGGGGGAATTGTTAGACCACTGCGTAGGGCGTATGAATTACGACCAAAGAATAGCGAAAGAACAGTCGCTCATTTTCTTTATCCGCAGCATTGCCGAACCGGACAAGCCTTTCGTTACGGTAGAATACTCGCTTTCGACGCATAAGGTCTTACAGTGTTACGGCTTTAAGGACAGCAAACCCGACGAAAACGTCTTGCACTTCGTAAACGATATATGGCTGCCTTACGCAAACAGGAAATTACGAAAAATACAAAAAGCGGCGGCTTAAGCAACGTGACGTTGCATCCAATCAAAAACAAAACTCAAAACTTTCAAAAGGAGAATTTATTTATGGCAAATTATTTCAGAATCACCGCACACTATGCGGAAAAGAACGTATCGTTCATTGCCGACAGCAACGGCAAGTTCGAGAAACTCTGGCAGTTCTCTGCCTATCTTGTCGCGAAAGGTTGTAAGATTAACGCCGTTTCAAACATCGACGATTGTATTCCTTGCGAGATAAAGCCCATACCTTTTAACGCCGAGCAGTTCGTCATACGCACCTGTTATATGGGAACACCGACGGAAACTCATCAATCTATCGACGGCGTTTCTTACAAGGCTATCCGCGTAAAAGATATGCTTTACGTGCCGAATAAGGACGAAGAATAATCGTTCGGCTTTCAACTTTGCCGTTTTTACCCTTTAATGAGGCGTAAAGGCGGCATTTTTTATGCCTTAAACTCGCAAGGATTTTGCGACTTTGGCGACAGTGCGTGTGCTTGATATATATACAAGTGGCGTCGCTAACGCTCCGCCAATCAAGCACACGCACTGTCCGCTAAAACAACTGCACCGAATTTACACCGCTTCTTGCCTTGACGGGCGGGGCGTCGCCGCTAAACCGCTTATCAGGCCGCCCCGCTTTCCGTCGTCGGCTGTTATATCTTCTTATTTTTCTTCTGCAAATTTGTATTTTTGCTGTTTTATCGACTTATAGAGCGACTTGTGCGCTTCAGATCGTTTTCATTATTTCCGCCAGATTTCTTTTGCCGTACACGATTCTAACTATTGCGATTTGCTCGGCGACCGCGTCTTCCTTGTAGTAAATTATGTAATTATCCAAAAGCATTTTGCGTATGGTTGCGTCAGATAAATACTCATTGTCTACAACCATACCCGCTTGAGGATATTCCCTTATTTTCTCTATAAGATTAAATAATTTTTCAAAAAAATTCTTTGCGGCACTCGGATTAGATAAATCTTCGCTTATATATTTCAATGTCGCGTCTAAATCTTCCGCCGCTTTCTCGGTAAAAACGTAATTATAAACCATATTTTTCGGAAAGTCTCGTCTTCAATTCGTCGCCGTTTACGATTTTTCCCGCGCCCAAATCCGCAAGTCCTTCGTTTATCTTTTTAGCCTCGTAAAGTTTACCCATAGTTCTCTCAAAGTATCCTATATCCATCACTACGAGTTTACCGTATCCGTTTTTAGTGACAAACACAGGACCGTTTTCTTCCATACACCTACGCTCTACCTCAACGGTATCTTTCAAGTCTCTTATCGGTATTATTGTCATTTTTGTTTCCCTCCACACTTATAATATGTTGTATATGGCTTAATTATATACTAAATTAGGTCATTTGTCAAGTGTTTATCTCTGAATTCCAAGCAATCAATTTGCCCGACGCATTTTGCGGATGGTTTCCTTACTCACCCGCCCTATTATTTCGCCCTCGTCTATACAACGGAAATCGTCGAACAGGAGCAGTTTCTTGTCTTCCTGCCCCGTCTTACACACTATATCCTCTTCCATTACGTCGGATATAAAATATTGCGAAAGCCCTCTTGAATATACGAGTTTTTCCCCGCTCTTTTCTATGTATTTGAGTATATACCCGACAGCCTCGTTAAGCCCTTCTCTATCCTCTATTTTACTAAAATCGTTTCTGCCGAACTTGTGCTTGAAATACTCGCTCTGGTGCGTTATCTGCCGTCTGCGGCTCGTAAAGCTATATCCCGATACTTCTTTTATTTCCCCCGGCATACTCCCGTCGGGAACGTAAAACACCCCGTGAAAATGTAGCCGCTCTTTCTCGGGCGACCTTTCCCACACCCCTATATATCTCCAACTTTTCCTTGAACTTAAATGACTTAAACAATTCTTTAACTTCTTTCTGAAACTCTCTTCGGTATGCAAG
>CADBUU010000046.1 GCA_902797945.1 uncultured Eubacteriales bacterium
CACGATGCAGCAGCGGTAAAATTCGCTTCGAAACTAAAAGTCTTTTCTAAAGATAACAACAACAAAATTACAACGAACGAAAAAATATATGCCGCAAAATATGTCCCTACTCCGTTAAGCGTCGTTTCGTCTACCCTTTTTCCCTCAAAAGAAACTATCGTCGCCGTTCTCGGATGCAAAACTTTACGCAATTCGTTTCCGACTTTTTTGAATAATATTATTACTCGCGATATTTTAAGTCCGCCCGCAGTAGATCCCGCACAAGCGCCCGTAAACATCAGAACAATTAAAACGGTTTTCGCCAAAGGCGCTGACCATGACGTAAAGTCGCACACCGAATATCCCGTCGTTGTAATTATCGATGAAACCTGAAAACAAGAAATACGAATAACTTCCGATAAATTTTCATATAACGGGAAAATACTAAACGAAACCATTGCAACGCTCGAAATAAAAATTACGACGTAACACCACAATTCCCTGCTCGAAAACGCATTTTTAAATTTTCTTATCAATATAAGATAATACAAGTTAAAGTTGACGCCGAAAAGAAACATAAATACGGCGATAACCCATTGCAGATATGGCGAATAACTTGCAATACTGTCGTTTTTTATACCAAACCCACCCGTTCCGGCAGTTCCGAGAGCGTGAACAACGCTGTCAAAAAGAGGCATTCCTCCGCACAAAAGCAACACAATAAGAAGAATGGTAAGCCCAATGTAAATCAGATATAAAATTTTAGCAGTATCTCTCGTTTTGGGAACGAGTTTGTCGACAATCGGTCCCGGCATTTCAGCCTTTAAAATATTCATCGTTCTGTCTGGCGTTTTGGAAACGATTGCCATAACGAACACTAAAACCCCCATGCCTCCTATCCAGTGAGTAAAACTTCTCCAAAGCAAAAGCCCTTTACTCAAATTTTCGACGTCGGTAAGTATAGTCGCTCCGGTTGTCGTAAATCCGCTTACCGTTTCAAAAAAAGCGTCGATAAAAGACGGAATTTCGCCTGAAATAATAAACGGAAGGCATCCCATAAGAGATACGGAAATCCACGCCAAAGAAACGATAATAAGTCCTTCTTTCGCATACAAAACTCTGTTATCCGTTTTAAAAATCAATCTTGAAAAAAAACCTATTATAAACGCTATAACAGCGGTTATAGAAAGAGAAAACGCAATAAAAAGTTCCGAATATATAAGCGCTACGACTGTCGGGAACAAAAGCAACGCCGCTTCTATTATCAAAACTTGTCCGACTGTCGAAAAAATCATCTTATAATTCATTTTTATACACCTCTGACGATAGATTCGAGATCGCTTATTCTCTGCCCCGCAACGATGACGATAACTTTATCCCCGACCTTTATAACGTCGTCGCCCGAAGGAATTATATTTTCTCTTCCGCGAACAATTCCCGCAAGAAGTATTCCGTCTTTAAATTTAATATTTTTAATTTCAACGTTAAGATATTCAAATTCCGGTAAAACGTTAAATTCAAGAGCCTCCGCTTCTCCGTTCATTATTCTATAAAGAGTCTCTACTTTGCTACCTTCTGAGTTGCTGAGCGCCCTTGCGTATTGAACGAGCGTATCGGCAATAATCTTTTTAGGAGATAAAACGCTTTCGAGTCCGAGTTTTTCAGATAAAACGGACAATTCTTCTCCGTTAACCTTTGAAATAACTTTCGGAACGTTCTGAGACATTGCGTAGAAAGAAATTAGAATATTTTCTTCATCATGCCCCGTAAGCGAAACAAATGCGTCGGTCGTTTTTATACCCTCTTCTCTTAAAAGGTCTTGATTCATTCCGTTTCCATTTATAACTATAGATCCGGGAACGTTTTCGCAAAAATCTTCGCTTTTGATTTTATCTTTCTCTATCACCTTAGCGACGATATGGTTATCAATAAGCATTTTAGCGAGATATGCAGAAGTTTTTCCCCCACCCATAATAATAACGTCTCTGACTTGCTTTTGAACTATATCGAATGCTTTAAATATTTTATTACTGTCCTTCGGTGATAAAATAATACCTATTCGATCTCCGTTTTTAAGAACGAAATTTCCTTGAGGAATATAAACCTTTTCGTTTCTTGAAACTGCGCAAACGAGAAATTTTTCTTTAATTTTCTTTCTTAAATCAATAAGAGACATTCCGTCGATAGCCGAATTGTCCTTCAAGACCAATTCAACCATATCGAAACTATGACTGCTGAAAGTTTCGACTTTAGTTGCGGAAGGCATTTTTAAAATGTTAAAAATAGCCTTTGCGGTCAACA
Organism: uncultured Eubacteriales bacterium; assembly: GCA_902797945.1. GTDB lineage: Bacteria > Bacillota > Clostridia > Christensenellales > Borkfalkiaceae > UBA10281. The sequence continues at coordinate 2,281 of CADBUU010000046.1, forward strand.
TTTCAGGATTTATAGCCATAGAAAGCCCCAACTGATTTTTCATAAATTCAAGACTTTCCGCATCGTTATTTTCGGTATTTCTTATTCTGGCAACGGTATGTTTCGCCCCCATTCTTCCCGCAACGAAACAACTTAACATATTTATTTCATCGGAGTTCGTGGCGGCAATAAATAAATCGGCATTTTTCACTCCCGCATCGCGAAGTTTAACAAATTCCGTTCCCGTTGCGCAGATACCGATAACGTCATAAGTAGCGGTAACACTGTCAATCACGTCCGGATTTATATCAACGGCGGTAAGATTATGTTTTTCTTCCATTAAACTTGCTATAATCGCTTTACCGATTTTTCCGCACCCGACTACGACTATGTTCATTATAAACCTCTTTAAATAACTATTGTAAATATTATATAACAAATACTTAAAACAGTCAAATCGTTCTTTGCATTTTTTGATTTTAATTTCGCTTTATAAAATGAATGCGCCGCAAAGCGACGCATTCGTAAAAACATATTAAAATCAGTTGTTATTCAATAAATCTCCGAGAGAAACACCGCCGACTCCGCCTTCAGTCCATTCTCTGGGTTCGTCGTCCTCAACTGCCTTTTCTTTTCTCGGCTTCCTTACTTTTTCTTCTTCGCCTTCTGTTACTTCACCATCCGTCTTTTTATCGCGTCTGGGTTTAGAAGCGCCTTCGGGAGCAGGAGTAAGAGCTTTAATGGAAAGCGTCATTCTCTCCTTTTCTACGTTAATATCGAGAATTTTAGCTTCAACCTCGTCTCCGACTTTAAGCGCCGAAGTGGGATTTTCAAGCCATTCGTGAGAAATCTGAGAAACGTGAACAAGTCCGTCAATGCCTTTTTCTACTTCAACGAACGCGCCGAAATCAACTATTCTGACGACCTTGCCTTTAACGGTATCTCCGATGGCATATTTATCACCGGCAAGTTGCCACGGCTTGGGTTGAAGTTGCTTATATCCAAGCGAAACCTTCTTGGTTTCTCTATCGCATTTAAGAACTTTAAATTCATATTCCTTGCCGATTTCAAGAACGTCGGCGGGAGTTGCCGCATTAGTCCAGGACAAATCGGAAATATGAGCGAGACAGTCGAACCCGTTGACGTCAACGAAAGCTCCAAACGCAGCAAAGCTTACGACTTTACCGGTTACGACGTCTCCTTCGTTAATAGTATTGAAGAACGCTTCTTCCTTAGCCGCTCTCGCTGCGTCTTTTTCAGCTTTTTCAGCTTCCAAAATAACTCTTTGAGAACCGACGATCTGTCTTCTTCTACCGGTATTTTCTATTTTTTCCGCTTTAAGACGAAGTTGTTTGCCTTTATATTTTTCAAGATCTTTAACAAAACCGATCCTTATCTGAGAAGAGGGAACGAAAACATCGTAAGAACCGATTTTAGCGGTAAGACCACCCTTGTTGGTTCCGTCGCAGACTACGGTGAAAATTTCACCCTCTTTAAGTCTGTTGATAAATTCCTCTTCTTCTTTACGGAGTCTTATTGCCTTTTGCGATAACGCGACGGGATTCAAACCGACGATAACTACTTCGATTTCTTCTCCTACTTTAGCGGCGAAGGCTGCTTTATCATAATTTTCACAGTCTATTTCCTCCTTAGGGAGAAGAATTTCTTTCTTCGTATTATTGACGTATAACGCCAAACCGTCGTCCGTAGCGGACGAAATCGTTGCTACCAGTATTTGTCCGCGTTTGAATTTAAGATGTTCGTCATCCATAGCAGTCATTGCTTCTTCCATTGCGTTCTGGCTTTTTACTTCCGTAACTTCTTCCATGTTCAAGAAAACCTCCATTGATTGTTCATTAGGCGTAGACGCCCCTGCAACAATACCTACCTTTTTGAATTTAATAAAATTTTTATATTTGATTTCAAGCGGATTAGTAACGAAAAACACGTTATCACAATTTGCCTGACAAATATTTATTAGTTTTTTGGTATTGCTACTATTAGCGCCACCTACAACAACCATAGCGTCGCAATTGCGAGAAAGAAAATCCGCTTCTTTTTGACGCTCTATTGTAGTATAACAAATTGTGTTGAAAACTTCAAGCGTTTTAAACGATTTTTTTTCAAAAAAATCTAAAATTTTTTTAAATTTAGCCGTAGAATAGGTCGTTTGGGAAACGAAACAAACTTTTTCAAACTTTTCCCAGTCAATTTCCGCGTAATCTTCGTCGACTATAATAGCGCTATCTTCGCACCAACCGTTTATTCCGACGACTTCGGGATGTTTTTTTTCTCCCGCTATAACGATTTGATAACCGAGCGAATGATATTTTTCAACGATTTTATGTATTTTAACTACGAACGGACAAGTGCAATTGATAACTTTAACGTTTTTTTCGTTCAGTTCGTCGAAAATTTTCTTACCGACGCCGTGCGAACGGATAATTACCGTTCCTTCCGATACTTCGTCGATTGAATTTATCGTTTTAGTGCCTGAATTTTCAATTTCTTTTACAACGCTTTCGTTATGAATTATTTCGCCGAGTATATAAACGCCTTCACCGCAAATTCTCTTAGCCGTATCAACCGCCTTTTTTACTCCCGGACAAAAACCGCTCTTTTTAGCAAGAATAACCTTCAATCTTTATTTCTTCCTTTTTTCTATCGAAACGACTAACTCTTTACGGCACGAAATCATTTTTTCTTTCATTATTTTTTCGGTTTCTTCTACGACTTCCGCCGTCGCCTTACGACCTTTAAATTCGTCGTAATCAAAAGGTTTGCCGATTTTTAAATAATTCTTTCTGAACGGTCTGAATCTCTTATACATCATAACGGGAACGACCGAAACGCCCGCTTTTAACGCAATAAGGCTTGCTCCGCCCTTTAATTCCTGCAAATCGTCGTTTAACTTATTTCTCGTTCCCTCGGGGAATATGGCTAAATTCTCGCCGTTTTTCAATACGGTAAAACACTGTTTTAAAGCCACGATATCCGCTTTTGATCTATCGACCGGTATAAGTCCGTAGTGTTTAAAAACCTTACCCCAAAATTTATTCTCCATCAGTTCTTTTTTCGCCAAGAAATAAGGACGCCTTTTAAAGAGAGCCGAAATAACTAAAATATCGATTTTTCCGTAATGATTGCTGACTAAAATAAAGTTTTTGTCTTTCGGCAGATTTTCTTTGCCGATAACCTTATGAGGATAAACGATATTGTAAAAAATCATCGCGAAAAATTTACAGAAATAATAAAACCACATATTATTTTCCCTTAATATAAGATAAAATCTTATCGGCGACTTGTTCAGCCGAAATAAATGACGTATCGATCAAAACGGCGTCTTCCGCCTGACGAAGAGGAGCAAATTCGCGATGGCTATCGTTATAATCTCTTTGCTTTATTTCTTCGTGAAGTTTATCGAAGTCGACTTTTTCTCCCCTCTCCGTTAATTCGTTATACCTTCTTTGCGCTCTGATTTTGCTGTCCGCAGTCATAAAAAATTTAAAATTCGCATTTGGAAGAACGTAAGTTCCGATATCTCTTCCGTCAAGGACGCAATCGGTCGAGCTTGCTATCTCTCTCTGTTTTTCAACCATTTTTATTCTGACGAACGGATTTGCCGAAACTGTTGAAGCGAGCATTGAAATTTCGGGACGTCTTATATCCGTCGATACGTCTTTTTTGTCGAGCAAAGTAACCTGAGCCCCGTTGACGTATTTAATTTCAAGGTCAATTTTGCCTATAAGTTCGTTTACCCTTTTTTCATCGGTAACGTCGACTCCCGAACTAAGGCATTTCAATCCGCACGCTCTATACATAGCGCCCGTATCGAGATATAAAATATCAAGTTTTTTTGCAATAATTTTAGCGACGGTGCTTTTACCGCTTCCGGCTGGTCCGTCTAACGCAACGTTTATCATCTTTAAATCTCCTTATTTATGCGTTGCCGGCCGCATAAGCGGTGCAAGCCGCAATAGTTATATTATATCCGCCTGTCAAAGCGTCGACGTCAATTACTTCGCCGGCAAAATAAAGCCCCTTTACCTTTTTACTCTGCATCGTCTTCGGATCGATTTCTTTGACGTTAACACCTCCGGAAGTAACGATTGCCTCTTCGACTCCCCTTAAAGACAAGGGTTTAAACATTAAACTCTTAATTGCCGATAAAAGTTTTTTTCTATCGGCTTTACACAACTCGTTATTTTTCGTTTCGCCGTCAACTCCCGACTCTTCTATTATAACGGGAATTAAAGATTTAATCAACAAATCGTTTAAAGAATTTTTAATTTGTTTATTTTTATATTTGTCAAAATCTCGCAAAAGCCTGTCGTCAAGTTGCTCAAAGGATAAAGCCGGTTTTAAATCGACGAAAATAGCTAAATCGTTTAAACTTATTTTATTTAAAAAACTCGAAGCGGTAAGAACTATAGGTCCCGAAATCCCGAAATGAGTAAACATCATCTCGCCGAAATCTTCGAATATGATTTTTTCTCCCCGTTTTACCGTAATTCCGACGTTTTTTAGAGAAACTCCTTGTAATTTTTTAAAGACTTCGCCTTTTAAATTTATTCCGACAAGAGCCGGCCTTATATCCTCGACGATATGTCCGGCTTGCCTTGCAAACTTATATCCGTCTCCCGAACTTCCCGTCAGAGGATAACTTGCGCCACCCGTGCAAACTATAACCTCGTCGCAAAAAATTTTTCGTTTTTCGGTGACGACGCCCTTTACTTGCGACTCTTCGATTATTAAATTCTTAACCCTTTCGTTTAAAAAAACTCGGACACCTGCGTCATTAAGATAACTTTCAAGACAAGCGATAATATCGCTCGCTTTGTCGCTCATAGGATAAACTCTTCTTCCCCTTTCGGTTTTTAATTTAACCTTTTTACTTAAAAAAGCCATAAAATCGGAAGGCGAAAATCTTCTTGCTATACCCGTGAGAAATTTGGAATTTGTAACGACGTTTGCCAAAAAATCTTCGACTTCGCAGTCGTTCGTTACGTTACACCTGCCCTTTCCGGTAATATATAATTTTTTTCCGAGTTTTTCGTTCCTTTCAATTAAAGCGACTTCGTGTCCGTTGATTGCTTTAAAATATGCCGAAATCATCCCGGCGGGACCTCCGCCTATAACTACCGTAAACATTATAGCGTTTCTCCTTCGATAAGTTCAGAAAGCCTTTTAAAATCCGTTCTGTTATATGATATCGGAGTTATAGTAACGTAATCTTTATACGCCCAAAAAATATCTTCGTCAGCGGTCGCATACCCGACGACGGGATCTCCTTTAAGCCTGAATCCGCCCGTTTCGCTTTTTTCATAATAATCGTCGTAATGCGCCGTTCCGAGTTTTGTAAATTTAACGCCCTTTATATCCGAAAGGGCCTTGTTGGGGATATTTACGTTAAGGGTATAATACGGAGAAACAATTTTAAGAATTTTCGGGAACAAATTCTTTATAACTTCCGCATTATCTTTAAATTTTAAATTCGTATATTCAAGATTTGAAAAAGCAATGGACGGAATTCCGAAATAATTACCCTCGATTCCCGCGGCGACCGTTCCCGAATAAAGAGTGTCGCTACCTAAATTATTCCCTATATTTATCCCCGAACAAACGAGGTCGAATTTCTTTTCCTTAAAATAATGAACGGCGAATTTAACGCAATCAGCAGGAGTTCCCGAAAGCGTAAAAGCTTTAATTTTATCTGAAATTTTTCTTTCTTTAAAAAACAAATCGGAATTTATTGTCAATGAATGAGAAAAAGCCGAACGGTTTCCGTCCGGCGCAACGACGATTATTTCGTTTTTATCCGATAATGCTTCGGCAAGGGAAATAAGTCCCTTGCTTTCGATACCGTCGTCGTTTACTATTAAAATTCTCATACGGGATAAACTCCGTCTTTATTATCGGCAAGATTTTTGTCTATACCATCGTTTTTCGCCATACGCCATTTAAAGAAATTTAACGCGACTTCGTTAAATAAAGCGTAAGACAAAACGTCCTCTTCCTGAGTATAATAATCTTTCATTTCGCTCTTATATTTTTCATATTCGGGAGCAATCAAATCTGCCGGACGACAAGTTATGATTTTTTCGTCTCCGACGATTTTCTTAACAATAGACTCGTCGCATTTCGCAGGAAGTTTACCGTATTCACCTTTAAGAAGTCCTTTAAACTCTTTGGTTACCATTTTATATCTTTCGCCGCTCACGACGTTTAAAACAGCCTGTGTTCCGACGATCTGGCTCGAAGGCGTAACGAGCGGAGGATAACCGCAATCTTTTCTTACGTTCGGAACTTCCGCCAAAACTTCGTCGAGTTTGTCGAGTTTACCTTGCTGTTTAAGCTGATTCATAAGATTTGAAAGCATTCCGCCGGGAACCTGATATAAAAGAGTGTTGACGTTGACTTTTCTGACGTTTGGATTGAGTGATCCGCTCTTTTCGAGTTCGTCGGCAACTTTCTTGAAGTGGTCGTTTATGGGAACAAGTTTATTTATATCTATTCCCGTATCGTAAGGAGTTCCCTTTAACGTCGCAACGAAAGGTTCGGTTGCCGGATTGGAAGTTCCGTTTCCGAGAGCGGAAAGCGCGGTATCGACGATATCGCAACCGGCTTCAACCGCTTTAAGATATACCATATCTCCCGTTCCGGTCGTATTATGCGTATGCAAATGAACTTTCGTTTCGGGTTTTAAAACGCTCTTAATATCTTTAACGAGTTCGTAAGCCGTATAAGGAAGAAGCAAGTTTGCCATATCCTTAATACAAATATTGTCTGCGCCCATTTTTTCAAGCGTTTTGGCAAGATTTACAAAATATTCGTTAGTATGAACGGGACTTGTAGTATAAGAAATAGCAACTTCGCATATTCCGCCGTATTTCTTTATAGCCTTCATTGCCGTTTCGAGATTTCTCACGTCGTTTAAAGCGTCGAAAACTCTTATGATGCTTACGCCGTTTTTAATGGAGTATTCAACGAAATTTTCAACGACGTCATCGGAATAGTGCTTATATCCAAGTAAATTCTGCCCTCTCAAAAGCATTTGAATTGGCGTCTTTTTAAGATGGCTTTTAAGTATTCTCAATCTCTCCCACGGATCTTCGTGCAAGAAACGAAGGCAAGAATCGAAAGTCGCTCCGCCCCAAGCCTCGAGAGAATAATATCCGACTTCGTCGAGTTGGTCGAGAACGGGAAGCATCTGCTCAATCGTCATTCTCGTAGCTGCCTGAGATTGATGAGCGTCCCTTAGTATCGTATCGGTTATTAAAACTTTTTTATTTTCCATAATTATTAAACCTCGTTTATCAGAAAAGCGAAATCAAAAATCCCGCGGCAATCGCCGAGCCGATAACGCCCGCGACGTTTGGCCCCATAGCGTGCATAAGCAAGTGGTTGCTCGGATCGGTCTCACGACCTACGTCTTCGGAAATTCTCGCAGCCATAGGAACGGCGGAAACACCGGCGCTTCCTATAAGCGGATTGATTTTTCCGCCGGACAACTTGCACATAATTCTTCCCATTAAAAGACCGCCTATCGTTCCGAATGCGAACGCAAACAAACCGAGCGCGATGATTTTAAGCGTTTCAAGCGATAAAAATACAGATCCGAACGCTTTACTTCCGACGCAAATACCGAGGAAGATAGTTATCGTGTTCATAAGCCCGTTTTGAGCCTGCGAAGAAAGTCTTTCGGTTACTCCGCTCTCCTTTAAGAGATTTCCGAGCATCAACATTCCGAGAAGAGGCATAGCGTCGGGAAGAAGCAATCCGACCACAAGTGTAACCGTAATCGGGAATACTATTTTTTCAAGCTTAGAAACCTTACGAAGCTGAGTCATCTTTATAGCTCTTTCCTTCTTCGGAACCAAAAGCCTCATTATCGGTTTTTGTATCAAAGGTATCAAAGCCATATACGAATATGCGGCAATAGCGATTGCGGAAAGCAAGTTTTCGTTAGTAAACTGACTCATTTTTTGAGTGACGTAAATTGCCGTAGGTCCGTCCGCTCCGCCTATTATAGCGATAGAGCATGCAGCCGCAAGATCGAAACCAAGCAAAACGGCAAAGAATAAAGCAACGAAAATTCCGAGTTGCGCCGCCGCTCCGATAAGCATACTCTTCGGATTTGAAATGAGCGGACCGAAATCGGTCATCGCGCCGATACCGAGGAAAATGAGCGGAGGATAAATAACGTGCTCGACGCCGAAGAACAAATACCATAAAAGCCCTCTTGACGACGGGATGACGTTATCATAAGTATGCAACGCCTCTACAATACCTTCTTTAAGCGTAAATCCATTCGGTATAACGCCGTTTAACTCTGTAAATTTAGTCAATTCGGCAATATTACCCGAAATTTCTTCGACAATTTTTCCGTCCGAGAAAATATACCCCTGAGGCAAAACTCCTCCTGCCGCAGTAAATTCGGAAAGTTCCGTAATATTTGCGACGTATTCTCCCCAAACAATTCTATACGCGCCGGGAATGTTTACCAAAAACATTCCGAACGCTATCGGAAGAAGCAATAAAGGTTCGAACTTTTTAACTATCGCAAGATAAAACAAAACGAAAGATATAGCAAGCATTATATAATTTTCTACGCTTCCGTTCATTATACCCGATTGTTCGAGCAAACCTTTAAACATCTCTCCGATATTTAAAAGTAAATTTTGCGTCATATTTAATCTCCGATCTCCTTACGCTATAATCGCAAGGACTCCGTCGGATTCGACGTTTGCGCCTTTCGCGACGTTAAAAGTAACGACTCCGTCGCAAGGAGCGGTAATATCGTTATCCATTTTCATCGCTTCGAGAACGAGAATCGGTTGATCTTTCTTAACCGTCGCTCCGTTTGCAACCAAAAGATTTTTTATAAGTCCGGGGAACGGCGAAACAACTTTCGTTCCGCCTGCCGTATTTACTTTATTGACGGGTTTAACTTCCGTCGGCGCCTTTACGACCGGAGCGGCAACATGCTCGCTCGCCTCGCCACCCACTTCCTCAACGCTTACGTTATAACTATTACCGTTTACGGTTACTACAAAATTACGCATATATTTTATACTCCTTATATTTTCTTGATTTTTCTGACGACAAATTCCGCTTTCCTATTTTCTTTGGCGTAAATAACGGAAATTGCCGCCGTGATTACGGCGACGAGTTCTTCGTCGTTCGTTTCTTCGATTGCCGGCTGTTCTATCGGCTTGATTTCTTGGACTTTCTTATCCTTTTTAATCGCAGCCCTCGATATTATAAATCCGATCAACCATACGATCAAAATAAGTATCGATATCCCGGCAAAAACGACTAAAAAACCGATTACCGCGTCGAGAGCGGCTTCGCCCAAACCGATATATTTAGGATACGTTTCTAACAAATTCAACATATTTACCTCACGAGCATCTGAAGAGCCGAAATAATATATTGACGTGCAAACTGCGGTTCTATAACGTTATCGACGTAACCGTTTTTAGCGGCATTGACGGGATCTGCGTTCTCATCGGAATATTTCTCAGCCAATGCGTCCAACTTTTCCTCTTTGACCTGACCGAACGCAACCGACGAAACTTTTCCGTCAAACAAACCTATTTTGGAATTGGCAAACGCATAGGTATAATCAACCCCCATAGACTTGGAAGCAAAAATAGAATATCCCAGTCCTATCGCCTTTCCGTAAACGACCGACAATCTGTCGCAACATTTAAGCGCGGCAATCATATTGTTGATTTCCTTCATTATCGGAGACCTTGCTGTTTCAATATCCTGCTTTATACCCAAAGTATTGACGAAAGTTACGAGCGGTAAAGAAAAACTGCTCGCAAAATCAGCAAATTCCTTTATTTTCAAAACGACGTTCATAGTAAGTTCAACGCCCTTATCTTCATCGCCAAACAAAATCGACGCTACCGAAACGCCTCCGATTCTTCCGATACCCGTTTTCACTTCGGGAACGAAAGAAGAATTGATTTCGAAGAACTTTCCATCGTCGAATACGGCGTTCACAAGACATTTGGGGCACGCCTTTTCGTTAAGATTTTCAGAAACCCTGTTAAGATCGTCGCTTGTGTCGCAGACCGCTCCCGAATATTCGGGAAGTATATCGAGAATTTCGAGTATCTTGTTTTTTACTTCAGAAACGTTTTCAACCTCGGCGGTTATTAAGCCTGAATATTTTGTATTTTTAAATCCGGCGACGTCGTCAGCGGAAAGCGATTTATCTCCTGCCGCTATAACCGTCGGGCTCGCATATCCGATTTTGCCGTTTTTTACGACGAAATTAAAATCCGAATTTGCGGCCAAAAGCGCAAAACTTCCGTAAAGTTCACCTAAAACCACGGAAAATTGCGGAACTTCTCCTTTCAGTTCGCAAGATGCAGACAAAACGTCCGCTATCCCTTCAAGAACGTTTACACCCTCCCCGACGGAAACGCCGAGCGAATTAAAAAGATAGATAACGGGATATCCCGAATCGTAAGCCTTATCGAGACATTTTCTTATCTTGCGACAATTTGCAAGGCTTACTCCTCCGCTTAAAACTTTAACGTTCTGGGCAACGACGTATACAGGCGTATCGTCCAAAGTCGCATACCCGGTAACAACGCCCTCGCCTTCCGCATCTTCACCGTAAAATTCGTTGCGCGAAAAACTGAAAGCGTCGAGTTCAACAAAAGAATTTTCGTCGGTAAGTTCGGCGATATTCTTTCTAATCTCGCTTCCGACGTTGAGAAGTTTACTTCTTCTTTCATTGAGTAAATCGATTTTATTCATAAAACTCCTCCATTTTAATTTTCTAATATATTATATCACTTTAAATAAAAAGAGGCAACAAAAAAAGGCGTATTTTTTACGCCTTAAATTATAAAATATTTATATTATATTTTACTTAATTTCGCAGGAAATTAAAAACCTTCTGAACGCAATCGATCCGACTTCATCCTTTTTAAAAACAGAGGTGTTGTCAAGAATAGCAACGCAGGTCTTATTGACGTAATCCCTTATAATTTCATCTGCTTTTTGTCTATCGTTTAAATTCGGATACTCTTTCATCAGTTGCTCTATCATATCCTTATGGACAAACATAGGATCTCCGTGATCGTTTTTTCCCTTATATGGAGCTTCTCTGCAAATAATCGCAGATATTTCTTCGAGTTGTTTTTTTAATCTTCCGGGAAGAATATATAACCCCATCGCCTCGATTAAGCCGATACCCTCTTTTTTGATATTGTGATATTCGGGATGAGCGTGAAATACCCCGCCGGGATACTGATCCGAAGTCGAATTGTTTCTCAAAATTATTTCGACGCAGAATTTTCCGTCCGAAAGATATCTCGCCATCGTCGTGCAAGTATTATGTCTTTCCTCGACGGAATTTACTATTCCGACGCTGTCGTCGCTGTAAACCTTCCAATTTTCAATAATATCCCCGGCAAGATCGCAAATAGTATTTTTATTGTAACCGGATAATCTTATCGCCGAATTATACCAATTCAAGACGCATATTTCCACGTCCGGAAATTTAGGCGCGGAAAGAACATAAAGCGGCTTTGCTTTATGCATGGGCATTTCGTGTTTACCGCCTTGAAAATGCTCGTGGTTTAAAATAGAGCCTCCGACTATTGGCAAATCGGAATTGCTACCTACGAAATAATTGGGAAAAATTTCAATAAAATCAAGTAATTTTGCCACAGTTTCTCTTCCCATTTTCATCGGAGTATGTTCGGTATTAAAGGCTATGCAATGCTCTTCGAAATATGCGTATGGCGAATACTGAACCTTCCAACTTTCTCCACCGAGCGTAATCGAAACAGTCCTTAAATTTGCTCTCGGCGGATGATTGTAACCGCCTAAATACCCCTCGTTTTCCTGACAAAGAGCGCAAGGCGGATATTTATCGGCATTTTTAGGAGCCGAAACGAGTTTAGCAATATCTTTATTATCCTTTTCCGGTTTAGATAAATTTATCGTTATTTCGAGAACGTTATCTCCGTCTTTATATTCCCAACCTATATTTTTAGAAATTGCGGTTTTCTGAATATAATTATTCATAACGCAGATTTTATATAGATAATCGCAAGCGGACTGCGCGCCCATTCTCTCTTTTAAATATTTGAAAGTCTGGTTTATTTCGGAAGGTTTTTGCGTCAGACTTCCGAAAACGTAAGACGCAAAAAGCGTGGCTTGAAGGTCGTCTTCGGCAATATTGTTTTCAATCGCGTATTCCTTTATCTCACTGAAAAGAACGTCCGGAACGGTCATTTCCTTTACATATTCGAGATTTGGAATTTTATTCATCGGCGCAGTTAATTTAAATTGCACGAGAAGCGTATTGCGAACGTATATTTCATCAAGTTCGTTAAGGTATAAAAAATCCTTTGCATACGCTATAAGTTTTTCAACGAGAAGTTTTCCGTCGACCATTTCTATCCTCCGTAATCTTTAATTCAAATTAAATTTTAACATATTTCAATTTTTTTTACAATCTTTTATCGGCAATTTATCAATTATTTAATGCTGTCTTTATTTGCCTATAAAAAGCCCCAAAAGGTAAAAAACGAGAAGAAATCCGAGAACGATAAACATCGGAATTATCATAAGTCTCACCGCTTCCCAATAAGTTTCCCATTTTTCTTTAAAAGTCGACTTCCTTTTCGGCGGAGACGCTTTATCTTCCTTTTTTCCGTATTTGTTCACTGCGGACATATCGGCAATAGTCGAACCGTCGTCGTAATAAACAACTTTTTCCTTTTTGACTTTCTTATTTTTTTTACTCATTTTTATTCGAGTTCAAACGCCCCCGTGTATAACTGATAATACTTACCTTTTCGAGCGATAAGTTGCTCGTGATTTCCGCTCTCGATTATCTTTCCGTGATCGAGAACCATTATAACGTCGGCGTTTCTGACGGTAGAAAGTCTGTGAGCGATAATAAATACCGTCCTGCCGAGCATTAAACTGTCCGTTCCTTTTTGAACTATCTGTTCCGTTCTCGTATCGATGCTCGAAGTCGCCTCGTCCATTATCATAACGGGAGCGTTGCAGACCGCCGCTCTCGCAATCGAAAGAAGTTGTCTTTGTCCTTGTGATAAATTAGCGCCGTCTGACGTCAGCATCGTATCGTAACCGTCGGGAAGTCTTATAATAAAGTCGTGAGCGTTTGCGAGTTTTGCGGCGGCGTAAACTTCTTCGTCGGTCGCGTCGAGTTTACCGTATCTTATGTTATCCATGACGGTCCCCGTAAACAAATTAGTATCCTGCAAAACTATTCCGAGAGATTTTCTTAAATCTCTCTTCTTTATTTTGTTTATATTTATTCCGTCATATCTTATTTTACCGTCGGCAATATCGTAAAATCTATTGATAAGATTTGTAATTGTGGTCTTACCTGCCCCCGTCGCGCCTACAAATGCGATCTTTTGTCCGGGTTCCGCTTTTATAGACACGTCGTGAAGCACGATTTTATTTTCAACGTAACCGAAATCAACGTGATCGAGAACGATTTCCCCTTTAAGTTCTGTATAAGTAACACTTCCGTCCGCTAAGTGAGGATGTTTCCAAGCCCATCTGCCGGTTCTTTTATCCGATTCTTTTATATTGCCGTTTTCATCGACTTCGGCATTCACCAAGGTAACGTAACCGTCGTCGGTTTCGGGTTTCTCGTCAAGAAGTCCGAAAATTCTGTCGGCTCCCGCCATAGCCATTATTACGGAATTTATTTGATTTGATATCTGCCCGAGTTGATTTGCAAATTGACGAGCCATACCGAGAAAAGCAACGACAATTGAAATCGAAAGCGGGAAAACCATTCCTCCGTATCCGTTAAATATGCCGTAAAAACCTATATTTATCGACATTTCTCTCGTCGCAATATATATTCCGCAACCGATAAAAGCAATAACGACATACATTATATTGCCGATATTGTGAATTATAGGCATAAGCATATTCGAAAATGAATTAGCCTTATTCGAAACGTCGTATAATTTATCGTTAACCTCGTCAAACTCCGCTACGGCTTTCTCTTCGTGACAAAAGACTTTGACAACCTTCTGACCGTTAATCATTTCCTCGATATAACCTTCGGTTTTACCGACAGCCTGTTGTTGCGCCATAAAATATTTCGCGCTCTTTCCTCCGACTTTTTTCGTAACTAATAAAATTGCAATGACGCCTATAACGACTATCGCCCAAAGTATAACGCTGTAATAAACCATTACCACCGTCAGAGTCGTCAAAGTTATAACAGTAGAACAAAGTTGAGGCAAACTCTGCGATACAAGTTGTCTTAAAGCGTCTATATCATTGGTATATATACTCATTATATCGCCGTGAGCGTAAGTGTCGAAATACCTTATGGGAAGCCTTTGCATTTTATCGAAAATGCGGTTTCTCATATCGCGCAAAAAACGCTGCGTTAAAATTGCGCTTACAATACCCATCGTTCCCGACGACACCCAACCGAGAGCGTAGATAACTATCATCGTTACGACAATCTTTAATATTTCCGCCCAACCGTCGGAAGCGGAATAAACGCCTTCTACGACTTTACCGAAAGCGGCGTAAACGTTCTGCAAAAAAACTCCCGCTATCGAACCGGCAATCGCGCTTATCACGATACAAACCGCCATTGCGGCAACTAACGGCTTATAATCGGTAAACAAAATTTTCAACAGTCTCTTCAATACGCCTTTGCGCATTTTGCCAGGCAGAGGAACGTTTCCTCTTCTCGACATTACCCCGTTAGCCATTGACGCTCACCTCCTCTCCGTTTTCTCTGTTCTGCGAATAATAAACTTCTTGATATATTTTGTTTGAAGAAAGAAGTTCGTCGTGAGTTCCTACGGCATTTATCATTCCGCCGTCCATTACGACTATTTTATCGGCGTCCATAACCGACGCTATTCTTTGCGCAATAATAATTTTAGTCGTATCGGGAATAAACTTTTTAAACGAGGCGCGCAGCAGTGCGTCCGTTTTCATATCTACCGCGCTCGTAGAATCGTCTAAAATAAGAATTTTGGGATTACCTATAAGCGCCCTTGCAATACACAGACGTTGCTTCTGTCCGCCCGAAACGTTCGTTCCGCCCCGTGTTATAACGGTATCGTAACCTTCGGGAAATTGAGCAATAAACTCGTCGGCTTGCGCCATTTTGCAGGCGTTTACTATCTCCTCGTCCGTCGCGTCTTCTTTTCCCCAACGGAGATTATCCTTTATAGTCCCGGAAAAAAGCGTATTTTTCTGTAACACGACAGCGACGTTTTTACGCAAAACCTCCATATCGTAATCACGGACGTCAACGTCGCCGACTAAAAGTTTTCCGTTCGTCACGTCGTATAATCTCGAAATTAAATTCACAAGCGTCGTTTTTGAAGAACCCGTTCCGCCGATAATACCGACGGTCTCGCCCGATTTTATATTTAAATTTACGTTTTTAAGAGTAAATTCTTCTGCGGAAAGCGAATATTTGAAACTGACGTTATCAAAACAAACGTCTCCGTTTTTAACTTCGGTTACGGGATTTTCCGGATTTACCATATCGCTCTTTTCGTCCAAAACCTCGACAATTCTCTTTGCGGATTCGACAGACATCGTGAGCATTACGAAAATCATGGAAAACATCATCAAAGACATAAGTATCTGAAATGAGTAAGTAGTGAGGCTTTGAAGGCTGAAAGCGTCCAAAGCGGTATTGCCGAATAAAATAATATGCGAGCCTATTCCGACGAGCAAAATAAGAGCGCCCTGCAAACAAAACTGCATAAGCGGAGCGTTGAATGCAAAAATTTTTTCTGCCTTTGTAAAATCTACGCAAAGTTCGTTTGAAACACGGGAAAATTTTTCCGATTCATAATCTTCCCTGACGTATGCCTTTACAACTCTCATTCCGTTTATATTTTCCTGCACAGAGCCGTTTAAAGCGTCGTATCTTTTAAATAATCTTCTGAAAATGGGAATCGCTTTATACGCAATGAAGAACACGCCGAACGCCAAAACGGGAACGGTAACAAAGAAAATAACGGGTAAAGTCGTATCTATCATAAAACTCATTACAATAGAAAAAATCAACATCAAAGGACTTCTTACCGCCGTTCTTATAAGCATCATAAACGCCATCTGCACGTTCGTTATATCGGTGGTAAGTCTCGTAACCAAAGACGAAGAACTGAACTTGTCGATATTGGAGAAAGAGAATTTCTGAATATTGACGAACATATCCTTTCTCAAATTTTTAGCAAAGCCTGCGGACGCCCTTGCGCAGAAAACCCCTCCGAGCATTCCGGCAAGAAGAGAGACCATTGCGGCGACTACCATTATAGCGCCGTATAATACCATACCTCCGACGTTTGGCTCACCGTAAGTTCCGTCTGAAAGTTTAGGCTGAACGCAACCTCCGAACGCGTTTATAATAAAAGGAATAAGAACTTCCATACCCGCCTCTACGACCATACATAAAAGCGTAAGGATAGTCTCCTTTTTATATTCGCGCAATGATTTTAAAAGTTTTTTAACCATATTACACCTATTATGAAATATATTATATCACTAATAAAAAATTCCGTCAATTTTTAGCAATCGACGGAATACGAAATTTATGTGAATTTTTAAAAAAAAGAAAAAATAAAAGTCTATATATAAAAACTATTTTGAAAAATAAATATTTTTCATCCTAAGAGCGTCCTCCGCTTGCGTTCCGGCGCTTTCGCAAATAATTATCGGTTCGAGTTTCAAATCTTTGAGCGCAACGGCGAGAGGTTCGAATTCGGGACCGTATACGTCGTCATCGAAAGTAAGATGTCTTATTTCCCCTTTAGAGGAATACTGTATCTTTGAAAAATGAACGTGGAAATTCTTCATCTTTTCCATTCCGAGTTTTTCTATCATATATTCAAGCCTGCTTTTATAATCGGAAACGGTTTTAAGACTACCCTGTTCTCTTGCGTTGACGTGTCCGAAATCAACGGTCGGAATAAAACATTTATCGACCATACAAAAATCAGTTATTTCCTCAATTGTTCCTATTTGCGCAAGTTTTCCCATCGTTTCGGGACAAAACTTCATATCTTGCAAATTGTTTTCATATATCATGTCACGCAATATTTTTATTCTGTCAAGAGTCAAAGAAACCGCTTCTTCTCTCGAAGCCTTACCCTGAGCCGCCGGATGAAATACAATTCTTTCGCCTTGCATATATCTCATAAACTCTGCGCTTTGCAAAACGTAATTATAAGAATTAAAGGCTTTTTCATCGTCGGGATTCGCAAAGTTTATAAAATACGGCGCATGAACGCTTATACTTATTCCGTTTTCTTTAAACGCTCTACCTATTTCACGCGCTTTTTCAACACCGAGAGTAATACCCCTTCCGAAAGAATACTCGTAGCAATCAAGCCCTTTTTCTTTACACCAAAACGCCGCTTCAACCGAAGTTTTATGTCCTTCGGCAAAAAAACTTTCGCTGTTTCCGCTCGGCCCGAATTTAATCATTTCTTATTATCTCCAAATCTTTTTTAAGTCTGTCCGCAAGTTCGTTTTCGCTTATAAACTTTTCTATGGGACGAATATAATCGACAAATCGAATTTCTATATTTTCACCGTATAAGTCGCCGTTAAACTCATCGAAAAAAGTCTCCGTTAAGACCTCGTCATTAAGTCCGAAAGTCGGACGGTTGCCGTAGTTGGTTATACCTTCGTATCTTTTGTCTTTTAAAAAGGCATAAGTATGATAAACCCCATATTTTAAAGGAGATTTCTCTTCCGGAAAATACACGTTTGCCGTCGGAAAACCAAGCCGCCTGCCAACTTGACGTCCCTTTTTTACGACGCCGCAAAGCGAATAATCGTCTCCCAAAAGAAGATTTGCTTTTTTTATATCCCCGTAGGACAAAAGTCGCCTTATTCCGCTTGTTGAAATTTTTTCATCTTCGTATTTTTGTTCGTCGCACACCGATAATTTTATGTGATTTTTATCACAAAAATTTTTCAAAGTTCCGACGTTTCCTTCGGCGTTTTTGCCAAAAGTATAGTCAAATCCGCATACTATATGAATCGGATTGAAGTTATTTTTCAATATATTCAAAAAATTCAACGCTGACGTTGTTTTTAGTTTTTCGTCAAAATCGCAACTTATTGCGGCTTTTATACCCAGTCTTTCCGCTTTGATAAGCCTTTCGTTATATGTAAATACGCATTTTCTGTTAAATCCGAGCGTTTTACCGGCGTCGTTTTTAAATGTGAAAAAAGCAGGCGTTGCGTCGAACTTTAATGCGCTCTCTTTAACAGTTTCGATAATTTTTCTATGCCCTATATGCAAACAATCGAAAAAACCGAGCGCAATCACCGCTTTGATATTTTGTTTTGAATTAAAATCAAACTGTTCTATCATTTCTTAAATATGCCTTAACTTTAAGTTTCCTATCGACAACGACTCCAATGCCGTAAAAACCGTCGGGCGAATATACTCTATACGTTCCGTCCGAAAAATCAAAATCGTCTTTAAGTCCGTTAAATAATCTTTCGGTTTGAATTTCATTCAGAAATATTTTCGGAAAGTCGACAGTCATATCCGGCGGAATGATAAATTTTCTCTTATCGTCTGCTTCTAAAAAATCTTCGGCAGTAACGGAATTTTCAATGCCGAACACCCCGGAAGATACTCTTATAAGAGAAGTCATCGTTGCAAAAGACCCGCAAGCATATCCCAAATCTCTCGCAATAGCCCGAATATAAGTTCCTCCCTTACACGCTATTTTAATCTCGTATTCTTCTTTACCCTCGGTTTTAGCCAAGACGTCTATAGATAAAACCGATACTTTTTTAGGTTGAAGTTCTACCGCTTTACCTTTTCTTGCAAGTTCGTAACTTCTTTTCCCGTTAACGCACTTGGCGGAATATACGGGCGGCAACTGATAAATATCCCCGACTATCTCTTTCGATTTTTCTTTAACTTCCTCCATAGTAGGAATAACCGAAGAAGTTTTTACGACTTTCCCTTCCAAGTCAAGTGTATCCGTTTCATATCCGAATTCGACTTTTGCACAATAAACTTTGGTTTTATCGAGAAGATAATCGAACATTCTCGTAGACTTTCCGACGGCAACAGGCAAAACACCGCTAGCAAGAGGGTCAAGCGTGCCCATGTGTCCAATCGATACGCCTTTAAGTCCCCTTTTTATTTTGTTTATGACATGAGCCGAACTTATTCCGCTCGGTTTATATAGATTGATAAATCCGTTCATTTTATAAATACAAAGAAACCGTCCTGATTATTTTATCTTTTACGTCTTCGAAAAAACCGTTTATCATACAACCGCTGGCAAGAATATGACCTCCTCCCCCGAAAGTCGACGCGATTTGATTGACGTCTACCGTTCCGCTACTTCTGAAACTTATTTTATAGCAATTTTCTTTGTTTTCGAGAATAGATACGGCGACTTCTACGCCCTCTATCGAAATAGGATAATCTATAAAGCCTTCTGTCATATCGGAAGTTGCGCCGAACTTTTCCAAATCGCTCTTATTTATGGAAATAACCGCCAATTTATCATCGAGGTAAAATCTTATTCTATTCATCACGTCCGCATATAAAAGCGCCCTCGCTTTCTTTTGGGTTTTAAAAAGTTTTTTACCTATTTCTTGAAGTCTACCGCCCTTTTTAAAAAGTTCGGAGGAAATATACAGCGTATCGGCTGTAACGTTAGAATGAATAAAATACCCCGTATCGGTGCAGACGCCGAGCATTAAACAAGTTGCGACGTCAGCGTCAATTTCAAGGTCTACCGCTTTTAAAAGCCCGTAAATGATTTCACAGCACGCAGCCCTGTTTTCGACGTAGTTATA
Source organism: uncultured Eubacteriales bacterium (assembly GCA_902797945.1). Lineage (GTDB taxonomy): Bacteria > Bacillota > Clostridia > Christensenellales > Borkfalkiaceae > UBA10281. The sequence continues at coordinate 22,108 of CADBUU010000046.1, forward strand.
TTTAGCGTAATTTGAGTTTGAAATATGATGATCTATATTAAACGTATTTTTGTTCTTCACAAAATAATGATACAGATCGCCCATCATTCCTTCCACGGAACAATCGACGGCGACGTGAGCGTCGTAACGGAAAGATAATTCCTTTACGTTGTTGACGACCGAGCCGACTCCGGGAACAAACGAAAACTTTTCCGGAACTGCGCTTTCACACGCAATATCTGCCCTTTTACCCTGTTTTTCAAGCGCGATTTTAAGAGCGGTAGCCGAACCGAGCGTATCTCCGTCAGGTCTTGTGTGGCAAAAAATCAGAACGCTTGAAAATTTATTGAGTTCCGCTGCTATTTCTTTTAAAGTCATAAATTTTCACCGTCGTCCGAATAGGTAAGTCCGCTTAAAATTTTATCTATTTTCTGTCCGTATTCCGCAGAATTATCCAATATGAAATCAAGTTCCGGAACAGTTCTTATACGCATAACTTTTCCGAGTTCCATTCTTATTTGTTTTGCCGAATCTTTTATTGCGTTGAACGTCGACAATCTTTTTTCTTCAACGGTAGAATATACGGAAACGTATACTTTTGCGTGTTTTAAATCGTTGGTTACGTCAACTTGCAAAATACTGAACATTTCGGTTATTTCCGGGTTTTTAATTTTATTTTTTATTATATCGTATATTTCCTTTTGAAATTCGCTGTTTAAACGGCGTTCTCTCTTTTCTTTCATATTACCCTCCTGTTAAATAGTGATAACCGACGCCCGTAAAGAGCGTCGGCATAAATATTATTGTTTAACTTCGATGATATAACTTTCGATAAAGTCGCCGATTTTAACGTCGTTGAAATTCTCAATCGAAATACCGCATTCAAAGCCCTGCGAGACCTCTTTAACGTCGTCTTTGAAACGTTTAAGTTGATTGACGTTGCCTTCGCATATCATAACGTCCTCGCGGTAAATACGAAGTTTTCCGTTACGAACGATTTTACCTTCGGTAACGTAACAGCCCGCAACCATACCGACGCCGGTAATTTTAAAGGTCTGTCTGACTTCCGCTTTACCCATATAGATTTCCTGCGTTTTGGGCGAAATAAGCCCTTTCATTGCGTTTTCAACGTCGTCAATCGCTTCGTAAATAACTCTGTAAAGTTTTACGTCGACTTTACTTCTCTCCGCAAGTGTTTTAGCGTTGGAATCGGGACGAACGTTAAAGCCTATAATAATTGCATTCGACGAATCCGCAAGCATTACGTCCGTCTCATTTATAGCGCCTACCGCAGCGTGAATAACGTTGACTTTTACTTCGTCGTTCGAAAGTTCGCTCAAAGACTGTTTTACCGCTTCGACAGAGCCTTGAACGTCTGCTTTTATCAGCAAATTGAGAATTTTAAGGTTTCCGTCGGAAATTTTCGAGAAGAGATCGTCCAAAGTAACCTTCTGCGATTGCTTTATCATATCTTCTCTTTCCTTATTCTTTCTCTCCTGAGCGACCAACTTGGAAAGTTTATCTTGCTCAACGGCATATATGGAATCGCCAGCATTAGGAACTTCTTCCAATCCAAGAACGGAAACCGCTGTCGAAGGACCTGCTTCCTTTACCGTTCTTCCTTTATCGTCTATCATTGCTCTGACTCTGCCCGTTATCGTCCCGGCGACGAGATTATCTCCCGTTCTTAAAGTTCCGTTCTGAATAAGGACGGTTGCAACGGGACCTTTACCTTTATCGAGTTTTGCTTCGATAATAGTTCCCTTTGCCATTCTGTCGGGATTCGCTTTCAATTCTTTAACTTCCGCAGTAAGCAAAATCGTTTCGAGAAGAGAGTCTATTCCCTCGCCGGTTTTAGCCGAAACGGGAACGAGCGCAACGTCTCCGCCCCATTCCTCTACAAGCACCGATTGGTCGGCAAGTTGTTGCTTGACTCTTTCGATATCCGATTGCGGTTTATCTATTTTATTTGCCGCGACAATTATCGACACGCCTGCCGCCTGAGCGTGGTGTATGGCCTCGATGGTCTGAGGCATAATTCCGTCGTCTGCGGCGATTACAATGACCGCTATATCCGTTATCTGCGCGCCTCTTGCTCTCATTGCCGTAAACGCCGCGTGCCCCGGAGTATCGAGGAAAGTTATTTTTTCGTTTCCTACGGTAACGGAATACGCTCCGATATGCTGAGTAATTCCGCCGGCTTCAGTCGACGTAACGTTTGCGC
>CADBUU010000047.1 GCA_902797945.1 uncultured Eubacteriales bacterium
AGCATCGAACCGTGTCCTGCTGAAAGAATAAATCTGTCCCTATTTTCGAATGAAGGATTTTTAGGGTTAAATTTAAGAAAATCGGCAAATAAAGTATAAGCGATGGGGGCGCTTCCGAGAGGAAGTCCCGGGTGTCCGGAATGTGCTTTTTCAATTCCTTCGGCAGATAAAACTCTTACCGCGTTTACAGCAAGCTGGTTAAGTTCCATAAAATTCTCCTTGAAGTTTATGTTTTTATTATACTCTTTTAACCTTTTTTTTTCAACTGTTTTCGCTTACCTGTTGAAAATTGTGTGAAAAAAGTCTTTTATGCTGTAAAAAGCGTATAAAATTTCTGATTTTACTTTACTTTTTTATTTATAAGTTTTATAATAAATATAATATTCATTTTGGAGAATAATACAATGTTTGTAAGAAATTTGCTTGGTTACAGATTCAAAGAGACGCCTAAAGATTGCTCGATAGCAAGCCATGCGCTTATGACGAAAGGCGGATATATTAAATTTATGTGCGCCGGAAGTTATTCTTTGTTTACGCCGGCGAAAAGAATGACTGCGAAAATCGAAAAAATAATAAGGGAAGAAATGGACGCCATAGGCGGACAGGAAGTTCTTTTCCCCGTAGTAATGCCGGCTTCGCTTTGGGAAGAGTCGGGAAGATATACGAGTATCGGAAGCGAAATGGCGAGATTTACCGATCGAAACAATACCAAAATGGTTCTCGGTATGACTCACGAAGAAGCGGCTGTTCATCTTGCGAGAGATATTGCGAAGTCGTATAACGATTTTCCGTTTATGATATATCAGATTCAGACTAAATTCAGAGACGAACCCAGGGCGAGGGGCGGTCTTATAAGAGTAAGAGAATTTACGATGAAAGACGCTTATTCTTTCCATACCTCCCAAGAGGATCTCGAAAAATATTATCAGTTGTGTTACGACGCTTACGTCAGAATATTTAAAAGAGCGGGCGCAAAAAACGTAGTTGCGGTTAAGAGCGACAGCGGAATGATGGGAGGTAAAGTTTCTCACGAATTTATGCTCTTGACGGATATCGGCGAAGATTCCATTGCGATTTGCGACGAGTGCGGATATAAAGCCAACGTTGAGGTCGCGGAATGCGTTACAGAATACAAAACCGACGAAGTTAAGCAATTGGAAAAAGTATATACTCCAAACGTTAAGACGATCGAAGAACTTGCAGACTCTTTCGGACTAAATGCAAAAGATACGTGTAAGGCCGTCGTTTATCAGGAAAACGAAACCGACGATTACGTCGTCGTCTTTATAAGAGGAGACCTTGAAGTTAACGAGACAAAACTTCGCAATTATCTCGGAGTTGAAGTTCACCCGGCAACTATAGTCGAAGGAAACGGAATTGTCGCCGGATTTATCGGCGGAGTCGGGTTTAACGGAAAAGCGAAGGTTGTTTACGACAGGTCACTTAAAAATATTTCCTCTTTGGTTTGCGGAGCGAACGAAAAAGATTATCACTATTTCGGAATGAATATTGAAAGAGATATAGGAAAAGTTGAATACGTTGACGTTGCGAAAGCATACGACGGAGGTATTTGTCCCGTATGCGGAAAGCCGATTTCGGTAAAAAGGGGAGTAGAAGTCGGAAATATATTCCAACTTGGAGTAAAATATACGAAGTCAATGAATATGACATACGTCGATAAAGACGGAACGAGAAAAAATCCAATAATGGGGTGCTACGGAATAGGCATCGGAAGATTGCTCGCCACTATCTGCGAAGAGCAACACGACGATTACGGTCCGATTTGGCCTATTACCATTGCTCCTTGGCAGGTCGAAATATGCTGTTTACAGGCCGAAGACGGCGAAGTTAAGAGTATATCCGATAATCTTTATAAAGATTTGAATGATAAAGGAATAGAAACGCTTTACGACGACAGAGATATAAGAGCCGGCGCAATGTTTGCCGACGCAGATCTCTTCGGTATTCCCGTCAGAGCGGTCGTAAGCCATAAAAACGTAGATAGAGGCGTTATAGAAATTTCATTCAGGGATAAGACCTTCAAAGGAGAGGCGAATATTTCCGAAGCCGCGTCGTTTATAAAAGATAAAGTGGAAGAATTGCTTTCGCAATATCGAGTTTAAAACGGTGGAGATATGAAGCGTAACAACCTCTATAAGGGGCTTTATAACCCCAATAGATTCAACGCTTTAGATAGCGCCGTCGTTTTTTCGGTTTTACTTGCCGTATTTGCTATTACGCCATACGTCAATTCATTTTTATTCAAAGATTTTTTCAAGGCAGTATATCAGTTCGATACTTATGCGTATTTACTGATAAATATTCTAATATCCCAAACATCAATTCTTGTCGTTGCATTTATATGGTGTAAGATCAGAAAAGTTAATCCTTTTGATGGCGGAGGATATACTGCTAAATTCGACGGAATACAAATTTTGATGTCTGTTATTCTTATTATGGGAATAATGCTGACTTTTTATAAAGTTCATAAGTTTGTTTCGGACGACGCCGATTTCTTATACGGGCCGCTCGATCTCGATATAAACACGAGTATTTTAACACCTTTTTTAGCCGTTTTATATTTATTTCTTTCGGCTGCGCTACCTGCCGTTATAGAGGAAATGGCGTTTCGCGGCATAATAATGAGAGGGCTCGAACAGTTCGGCGCTTTAACCGCAGTCTTGTTATCATCCGTCGCTTTTTCTTTAATGCACGGAAGTTTCAATCAACTTGTTTTACAATTTTTAGGCGGTTTTGCGATCGGCGGGGTTGTTTTAATAACTAAAAATTATATTCTCGGATCGATTATGCACGCATTCAATAATTTATTTGCGGTTATTTATGCTTTGATCGTATCGGACGAGTTCGCTGAAGAATTGCTCGATTTCGCCATGTTAAAAGTTGTAGATATTGCGACGGTCGTCATTGGGATAATTTGCCTTTTCGTTTCAGCGATATATTTTTTAAAACTTACTATTCATAATTTTAACGTTGATAAATATAAAAACAGCGGCGATTTACTGACTAAAAAAAGATACGTTGAATCGGACGAGCAAACGGGTGAAATAAGATTTTTACCTCCTTCAACCATGGTAGAAATGAAAAATCACGGCGAAAAAGACGATAGACTCTATGCGATTTCGGGTAGGCTTCGTCCGATAAATAAAAAGGCGCCGGCGGCGCTTTCGTTGACGTTATTTTCTATTGCGATCGTTTTTGCAATCATTATAATAATTTTTCAAATCTGAGGTGAATTTATGATTTATTCGGCGATAAATACCGCACTCACTTTTTCTGAAACTTTAAATACCATTCGAGGAGAGGGTCTTACCGCGAAAGGCGTTTTGTTTCTTGTCTCGATTTCTGTTGGAGTAGAATTGCTTTTTATCCTTGCAAATTATATATTCAGAGGAATCGCGATTCGTAAAATGGCATCAAAAATGGGGTTTAAAAATCTCTTTCTCGCATTTATTCCTTGTGGGTGCTTTTATCTTCTCGGTAAATTGCAAGACGACAGTATCCCAAATAACAGAAATAAACTTTATACCTATTTTGCGATAATTTTTTCGGCTCTCGATTTGTTTATTTCAATCGTGGCGGATTTTCTTTTGAGTTATCCTGCATTGACAAAAATAATCGGAGCGCTCGGAACCGACGAGTTAATGACTATGACATACGTCGGTTACGTCGGAACTTTAGGCTTTTCCAACGTGTGGCTTATTGTGCTTAATGCTTTTTCAATGATTTGCGGACTTGCTTATGCCGTTTCCTCTATTTTGATTTATATGAACGTATACAGAGCATACGTCCCGGAAAGGGCGGTAGCGTATTCTGCTATATCGATTTTGTCCGAGTTCTTTCTCGGAACGGGTTTGCTTTATAATATATTCCTTTTTGCCATTAGAAATAACGAAAGGAAAAATTTTATGGAATTCATAAGGATGAGAAGACAGAACTATTCGAGGAATTACGGACCATACGGAAACGGTGGATACGGTAATTTTTATGACGGTAACAGACAAAATAATTACGGATCAACCAATAAGACTTCGGACGATCCTTTCGAAGAATTTTCCCAAAAAAACGACGAACCTTTTTCGGGTTTTAACCAAAATAACGGGAAAAAGAAGGAGGATTCCGACAATAAAGGGGACGACGATTTGTTTTTATGAATAAGTATTACGAAAACATTGCGGCAATTTCAACAGCAGCGGGCGTAGGAGGAGTGGCGGTAATCAGGTTGAGCGGAAAAAGTCCCTTATCTATTGCCGAAAAAATGTTTAAACCTCTCGGTAAGGTTTCCGTTTCGGATTTTGAGCCGAATAAAATGTATGTCGGAGAAATATGCGGGGACGGTTTTACCGATTTAGGAATGGCTGTATATTTTAAAGGGCCTAAGAGTTTCACCGGCGAGGACGTCGTTGAATTTCATTGTCACGGAGGAACGGCGATTGCAAGAGGTATTTTAAAAACCGCTGTTTTACTCGGCGCAAGACCTGCGACGCGGGGAGAATTTACACGTAGGGCGTTTTTAAACGGAAAAATGAGTCTTGCTTCATGCGAAGGGCTTATCGACATGATAAACGGAGAGAGTGTAAGCGAGGTTAAAGCAGGCTATTATCTTTACCGTGAAAAATTGACTTCAACCGTAAAAAGAATACAGTCGGAAATTAAATATGCCGTCGCTTATATTGACGCTGGTATAGACTATCCCGAAGAAGGAACTATTGAAGATAATTACGACGAAGTAGTAGGTATAATAAATAGGTCCTTGAATGAAATTTCAGAAATTATCACCAGATACGGAACGGGTAGAATACTGAAAAAGGGAGTAAGCGTCGCCATTTTAGGTAAGCCGAATACCGGGAAGAGTTCAATTTTAAATACTCTTCTTTCCTATGATAAAGCAATCGTTTCGGATATTGCGGGAACGACGAGGGATATTGTCGAAGGAAGTATTGAATATAATGGCGTCCGTTTTAATTTCAGCGATACTGCCGGAATTAGAACGAGCGACGATAAAATTGAAGCGATCGGCGTCGAGCGGGCGAAAAAGATAATGAATTCGGCTGATTTGTGCGTAGTCGTCCTCGATGGTTCCAAATCTCTTGAAGAAGAGGATATTTCAGTATTGAAAGACACGGAAAATCTTAACAGAATCATCGTTGCAAATAAAAAGGATATAGGGAAATCGAATTTTGAGCGGGATATAGAAGTCAGTGCGGTTACAGGCGAGAACTTCGACGAACTTAAACGATTGATTTTTGATAAAACAATAGGCTCAGACGTCGATTTGAGCGGAGACTTTTTAACTGAAGAAAGGCACTATTTCGCATTAAACAGGGCTAAGGACAGTCTTGAAAGCGCTAAGCAAAATTTTACGGTAAACACACCGGAAATTGTCGCTCTCGATTTAAAAAGCGCTTGGGATTCTCTCGGTGAAGTCAGCGGAGAAACAGCTTCCGAAGATATAATAGAAGAGATTTTCGGCAGGTTTTGCGTAGGAAAGTGATAGGCGACGTCATCGCCGGAGGTAAAATATGGTAAATCTTGAACTTTACAGAGTTTTTTATACGGTAGCTAAGGTTGGAAGCCTTACGAAAGCGGCTGAGGAATTGTATATTTCTCAACCCGCCGTTTCGCAAGCTATCAAACAACTCGAACAACAACTTGGCGGTAAACTATTTAACAGAGTAAGTCGAGGAATGGTTTTGACCGATACGGGAGGAAAACAGGTTTACGAAATAGTTGAAAAAGCCATAAAAATGCTTGACGGAGCGGAAGACAGATTTAAGGAAATAAAAAATATTGCTACCGGAACTTTAACGATAAGCGCCGCCGATACTGTCGTTACGCACTTTCTTATGCCTTATATCAAGACTTACCATGAAATTTATCCCAACGTAACCATATTATTTAAAAACAGCACGACGAAAGAGGCTATCGATAACGTTAAACACGGTAGAGCCGATATTGGTTTCGTCAATCTTCCTATTTACGATAAAGACGTTATTTTGACAGGTCAAATGGGTATGATGGAAGACATCTTCGTTGCCACAGACAAATTTTCCGAACTTTTCGATAAAGTCGTCGATTTAAAAGATATGCCTAATTATCCTATATTATTGTTGGATAATACAACGTCTACGACTAAGGAAATAATAAACTTTATGGAGTCGCTTAACGTCAATATCGTTCCTGAATTCGAAGTCGGCTCGGTTGAACTTTTGATCGAAATGGCAAAGAACGGGCTCGGTATTGCGTGTGTTCCGAGGAGATTTATTAAAAAAAAAAAAAAAAAGGGCGAA
>CADBUU010000048.1 GCA_902797945.1 uncultured Eubacteriales bacterium
AATTGAAAATGAGTCCGGCTGAATACCGAACTCAATCTCAAATAATTTAATTAAAAAATTTTGTCCAAACTTTGGGGTTCACTTCAATATACCGCCGAGGGGCTAACCGAATAAATTTATTCTGCAAGAACTTGCCGAAAAGAGAACTTAAGGCGAGTTCCGATATTAAATTTAACTTGGCTGAAAAGGTTTAATTATTCTTCGCTCGGATTTTCGGTCTCGGAAATGTCGCCCGTTTCTGAAAATTCGGCGTTTTCTCCGTCTTCGGGAAGTTCCTCTTCGTCCTCGTGAGGAGCGATAGCGATAGAGGCGAGTTTCGCCCCGTCGAGGCGCATTACCTTTACGCCCTGCGTATCTCTTCCGATGAGAGAAATTTCGCTTACCTGCGTCCTTATAGCGACTCCGTTATCGGATATCATCATTATATCCTCGTCTCCGTTTACCGGTTTGATCCCCACGAGATTACCCGTCTTTTCGTTGAATACGCCCGCTTTGATACCCTTTCCGGCTCTCGACTGCAAGCGGTAATCGTCTATTGAACTCCTCTTGCCGTAGCCGTTGGAAGAAATGGTTATTATCGTATCTCCCGGGGAAATAACCGTCATATCTATTACGAAATCGCCGTCGCTTAAATCTATCGCGCGGACGCCCTGCGTATCTCTTCCCATCGGACGAACGTCGGTTTCGCTGAATCTTATACACTTTCCTTCGTGCGAGCCGATAAGAACTTCCGCCGTTCCGTCGGTGAGTTCCGCAGAAATAAGTTCGTCTCCCGGAAGAAGGCTTATCGCTATCTTTCCGCCCTTTCTTATGGAATCGAATTCTTTAAGCGCCGTCTTTTTGATAAGTCCGAACCTCGTCGCCATTACGATATATCCTTCGGAAGGTTTCTTTTCGACTTTTGCGGTTTCTTCAAAAGACTCCTCGACGCTTTCGGTATTTACACTCTCTTCGGCAACTTCTCCGACGTTCTCTTCCGCAAGTATTTCCTTTCTCGGAATTACGGCGGTTATCCTCTCTCCGTTGGCTACCTGAATGAGATTGACTACCGCCCTTCCCCTTGCGACTTTGCTCGCTTCGGGGACTTCGTATCCCTTTATCGTATATACTTTACCGAGCGAACTGAAGAAGAGAAGGTCGTCGTGAGTGGAGCAAACGAACATATTCTCGATGAAATCTTCGTCCTTCGACTTGTGCGCCGTAACGCCCTTGCCGCCCCTTCTCTGCGAATGCCATTCCTTTATCGGGAAACGCTTGATATATCCGAGGTGCGTCATTGAAATAACGACGTCCTCTTTTTCGATGAGGTCGGCTTCGCCTATATCCGCATAATCTGTGGAAATCTCAGTCTTTCTCGGAGTCGGATATCTGTTCTTAATGTCTTCGAGGTCGTTTCTTACTATCGCCCTTACTCTTTCGGGTTTAGCGAGAATGTCCTGCAAATCCTCTATCGTTGCATCGAGTTGACGGAGTTCTTCGTTTAATTTATCGACTTCCATAGAAGTGAGCCTTTGAAGTCTCATTTCCAAAATAGCGTTGGTCTGTTTGTCGTCCAAAAGGAAACTGTCTTTAAGTTGGGAAGAAGCCTCTTCCTTGTCCTTGCTCCTCTTGATTATGGCGATAACTTCGTCGATATTCGCAAGCGCAATTACGAGTCCCTTTACGATATGTTCTCTCTCCATCGTCTTGGCGAGATCGTAACGAGTTCTTCTCTCGATAACGTCAATCTGATGTTCGACGTAATATTCGAGAATTTCTTTGAGATTTAAAACTTTGGGATCCGTTCCGACCAAAGCGAGGAGAATGATTCCGTCGCTTACTTGCAAGTTGGTCTGCTTGTAAAGAGAATTGAGAACGACTTGCGCGTTGGCGTCTTTCTTTATCTCTATGACTATTCTCATGCCGTGTCTGTCCGACTCGTCGTTTATGTTGGAAATACCCTCCAACCTCTTATTCTTGACGTAATCGGCAATCGTTTCGATGAGTTTTTGCTTATTTACCTGATAGGGAAGTTCGGTAACGATAATTCTCTCTCTCGTTCCGTTGTTGAATTCCTCTATTTCGCATTTCGCCCTTAAAATTATCGAGCCTCTGCCCGTGCGGTAAGCGTTTCTTATTCCGCTTCTGCCCATTATTATACCGCCGGTCGGGAAATCGGGAGCCGGAATATATTTAAGAAGGTCGTCGACCGATATTTCGGGATCGTCGATAAGGGCGATAGCGCCGTCAATGACTTCTCCCAAATTATGAGGCGGAATGTTGGTCGCCATTCCGACCGCTATACCGTCGGCGCCGTTTACGAGAAGGTTGGGGTATCTCGCCGGAAGGACGACGGGTTGCATTCTCGTATCGTCGAAGTTGGGATAAAAGTCGACCGTCTCTTTATCTATTTCACGAAGCATTTCGAGCGCCATTTTGCTCATTCTCGCCTCGGTATACCTGTAAGCCGCCGCCGGATCGCCGTCTACGGAACCGAAGTTACCGTGCCCGTCGACGAGAGGCATATTTATCGAGAAATCCTGCGCAAGCCTTACGAGAGCGTCGTAGACCGAACTGTCTCCGTGAGGGTGATATTTACCCAAGACGTCTCCGACTATCGTGGCGCACTTTTTATAGGCTTTATCGGGCGTAAGACCGAGTTCGTTCATCGAGTAAAGTATTCTTCTGTGAACGGGTTTAAGACCGTCTCTGACGTCGGGAATAGCCCTCGAACGGTTTACGCACATCGCATAGTCTATAAAACTCTGTTTAAGTTCCTTATCTACTTCTATGTCGATTATTTTGGTCATATCGAGGGTTTTTCTGAATTCGCTCGTCAAAGCCTCGTCAAATTCTTTTTTAGCCATAACGTTTTACCCCCTTATTAAGTATCGAGTTCGCGATTTGCGAATTTCGCGTTCTCTTCGATAAACTTTCTTCTCATTTCGGGTTCTTCGCCCATAAGGAGAGTAAAGTTGGCGTCCGCCTGAACGGCGTCCTCTATCGTAACTTTTCTCAGCGTTCTCGTCGCCGGATTCATCGTCGTGTCCCAAAGTTGCTGTTTGTCCATTTCTCCGAGACCTTTATAACGCTGAATGTCGCAACGCGGATTTTCGGCGCAGAACTTCTCTTTGTCGGCGTCGTTATAGAAATAATAGTCGACTTTATTCTTCGTCGCCTTATAAAGAGGAGGCTGAGCGATATAGACGTGTCCTTGTTCTACGAGAGGACGCATATATCTGAAAAAGAAAGTAAGGAGAAGTATTCTTATATGCGAGCCGTCCACGTCCGCGTCCGTCATACAGATTATTCTGTCGTATCTTATTTTAGTAACGTCGAAATCGTCGAGCATGCCGCCTCCGAAAGCGGTTATCATCGCCTTTATCTCGTCGTTTTCGAGAACTCTGTTCACTCTCGTCTTTTCGACGTTGAGAATTTTACCTCTTAACGGAAGAATGGCTTGGAAACGCCTGTCCCTGCCTTGTTTCGCCGTTCCGCCTGCCGAATCCCCCTCCACGAGATATATCTCGCAAAGTTCGGGATTTTTCTCCGAACAGTCGGCGAGTTTTCCGGGAAGAGCGGTCGACTCGAAAGCCGTCTTTCTCGTCGCTTCTCTTGCTTTTCTCGCCGCTTCTCTCGCTCTTTTAGCCGTAAGGCATTTATTTAAAACTTCTTTCGTAAACGACGGATTTTCTTCGAGATAACTGCCGAACCCCTCGGTCATAGCCTTCGTTACAAGCCCTCTTATCTCGCTGTTGCCGAGTTTGGTCTTAGTCTGACCTTCGAACTGAGGTTCGGGAAGTTTGACCGATATGACCGCCGTCAAGCCCTCTCTTACGTCCTCGCCCGAAAGTTTATCGTCGTCTTTTACGAGGTTGAGTTTCTTTCCTGCGTCGTTTACGAGTTTGGAAAGGGCGAACTTGAATCCGTCTATATGCGTTCCGCCTTCCTTGGTATTGACGTTGTTGGCAAACGCTATGACGTTTTCGTTATAACCGTCGTTATACTGCATTGCGATCTCTATTGTAACCGCCTCGTATTTCTCTTCGAAATACAACACTTCGCTTATCGGCTGTTTATTCGTATTCAAAAATTCGACGTATTCGATTATACCGCCGTTATAGAGGAGTTCGTCTTTCTGTTCCTGCCCCTCTCTCTTATCTTCGAGGACTATTTTAAGTCCTTTATTGAGGAAAGCGAAATCACGGAGAGTTCCCCTTATCGTGTCGTAGTTAAACACGGTCGTTTCGAATATTTCGTAATCGGGTTTAAAAGTTATCCTCGTTCCCGTTTCGTCGCTGTCGCCTACGACTTGCAATCTCGCTCTCGGCACTCCTCTGTCGTATTCCTGACGGAAGTGTTTGCCGTTTTGGTATACGTCTACCGAAGCCGTTTCGGAAAGGGCGTTGACCGCTTTAAGTCCGACTCCGTGAAGTCCCGACGAAACCATATATCCGCCGCCGCCGAATTTACCGCCGGCGTTCGGCTTAGTCATAACTACTTCGACGGTAGATACTCCCTCTTTTTCGTGTATGCCCGTGGGAATACCTCTTCCGTTATCTCTAACGGAACACGAACCGTCTTCGTTGATGGTTACGGTTATCGTGTCGCAATACCCGGCAAGCGCTTCGTCGACAGAATTATCCACGATTTCCTTTACGAGATGATGAAGTCCTCTCGCGTCGGTCGAGGCGATATACATTCCCGGTCTTTTTCTGATGTGTTCAAGTCCTTCGAGAACTTGTATTTGATCGGCGCCGTAAGATGAAGCGACCTTGTTTTCAACGTCCATTTTTCTCTCCCTGTATATTATTTACTATATATAATAATAGATATATAACTTATTATAAACTATTATCTAAATTAAGTAAAGCGATTTTACAAAAAAAACGGCGTCGCGCGCCGTTTTTATAAAAATTTTTTTATTTTTCAGCCGATTTTTATACGATCGAGTATGTTTCGGTTGAATTTTCTTTCTCCCTTTAAATAACAATCGTCCGCAAGGGCGTAAGCCGTTTTCAGCGAAACCGATAAATAGTCCTCGTCGTTATTTAAAAAAGCATTTAGAACAAGCGTTCTCATCTCGTCGGCGTCGTCGCCGTTCACGAGTGCAAATTCTCGATATGAAGAGGCTTTTTCTCTATCCCCTATAAGACAGAGCGAACAAAAAATTTCCCTTGCGAAATAAATTGCCGAGCCGTCGTTTTCCGCCTCTGAAATTATCTTCCGTATCTCCTCTTCGTCCCCTATTTCTTCCGCTCTCATAAGCCGAGCGACGGATATTTCGGGAGCGAATAGTCCCGATGAACATTCTTCGAAAAGTTCTCCGTCCATTTCCGAAAAACTTTCGCCCTTATAGAGATTATACGAAATACCGAAATACTTTTCCGCATTTTTCGTGTTCCGTTCGTCTTTAAGCAGACAAAGCGTATGCCCGTCTCCCGTAAACACCACGGGCAATGCGTTCAACAAAAAGGACGCCGCCGACAGTGGAAAGAAAGCAAATAATCCCCTTATATTTCCGTTAGTCGAAAAATAAAGCGAGGTCAAA
>CADBUU010000049.1 GCA_902797945.1 uncultured Eubacteriales bacterium
GCTTGACAATATTCTCGATATTATGGTTCAAGCCGGAGTTGCCAAGTCGAAAGGCGAAGCGAGAAGACTTATAGAGGGTGGCGGAGTTTCGATAGACGAAACGAAAATAACCGTAAACGACTTATCCGTAACCGAAGATATGAAAAAGAAGGGAAGTTTCGTCCTTCATAAAGGTAAAAAAGTTCATATAAACGTAACTCTGTAACATAATACTAAGGGGGAATTTAGTATGGAAAAAAACAAAGCGGCGATAGTTGCCGGCATACTTAATTTGATAAGCGGTATTTTATGTTTCGCATTTATCGTTCTTACCGTATTTACGATTCAACATCAGACCGAAGATTCGGGCGAGGCAGTGGTATTAATATTCCTTGTTTTATTTTTTATTCCGTTGTCGTTTATATTTTTATTCCCGGCGGGAGTTGTCGGAGGAGTATGGCACAGCGTAAGGGGAATTATTTATATAACTCAGGCAAGTTCGGGGAAAAAGAGCAAGAAAGGGACGGTTATCTTTTCATTGGTATTAAAAATAATATTGACCGTCGCGATACTCTACGGAATTTTTATTTTCGGAGTGGTTGCAGGTAAGATCAACCCGATAGGCGCTTACGTCGTTTACGCCGTTGGACTTATTGCCGTAGTTCTCTTCTTTGTTTCCGTAAAATTCGAATTCGACGCTTTAAAATAAAATTCACTTTTATAAAAGAAAAACCCGTTCGGACTTAGTGCGTCAGTAATAGTGATTATTACTGACGCACTAGTTATATTTGCCTATCGGCAAGTTATATTGCTTTCGCAGTTATATTTGCCTATCGGCAAGTTATATTGCTTTCGCAGTTATATTTTGCTACGCAAAGTTATATTTACCCACAGGGTACGTTATGGCAAAGATACGATAACTTTGACTGCAAGTCAAAATACCGATGTTCTCCCTTCCAAACAAAAAAGGACTTGGAAATCAATCCAAATCCTTTTTGTCGCCCGTCGGGGAGCGCAATGAACGGTGAATTTTAGTTTTTTATAAAACCTCTATGGACCGCGCGCTAAACCGAACGGGGTTTAATTTTTTATTATAATCAAATATTAGCGAAATATTTAATAGTTCTGACCATTTGCGAAGTATAAGAGTTTTCGTTATCATACCAAGCGACAACCTGAACTTGAGTCTCATCGGTTTCGGGCATATATTTGACCATAGTCTGAGTAGCGTCGAAGAGAGAACCGTAAGTAATTCCGATGATGTCGGAAGAAACGAGTTGTTCTTCGGTATAGCCGAACGAAGGGGACGAAGCGGCTTTCATAGCGGCGTTGATGTCTTCTTTGCTTACGTTGCCCTTAACTACCGCAACCAAAATAGTGGTCGAACCGGTGGGAACGGGAACTCTTTGAGCCGAGCCGATAAGTTTACCGTTGAGTTCGGGAATAACGAGACCGATAGCCTTTGCCGCTCCGGTGGAGTTGGGAACGATGTTGACCGCAGCCGCTCTCGCTCTTCTTAAATCGCCTTTACGGTGAGGTCCGTCGAGAACCATCTGATCGCCCGTGAAAGCGTGAACGGTAGTCATGATACCGCTCTTGATTTCAGCGAGTTTGTTAAGAGTGTTAGCCATAGGAGCAAGACAGTTAGTCGTGCAGGAAGCGGCGGATATGATCTTGTCGTCGGCGGTCAAAGTCTTTTCGTTTACGCTGTAAACGATGGTTTTGAGGTCGTTTCCGGCAGGAGCGGAAATAACGACTTTCTTAGCGCCGGCGTCGATGTGAGCCTGAGATTTTTCTTTGGAGCAGTAGAATCCGGTGCATTCCAAAACTACGTCTACTCCGAGTTCTCCCCAAGGAATGTTTTTAGCGTCTTTTTCAGCGTAAATGGAAATTTTCTTTCCCTTTACCACGACAGCGCCCTTAGGAGCCTTTTCAGCGGCGTCTTCGTAAGTTTCGTAACTTACTTCGTCCGCATATTTATATCTGCCCTGAGCGGAATCGTACTTTAAAAGGTGAGCGAGCATTTTCGCGTCAGTGAGGTCGTTGATTGCGACTACTTCATAGCCTTCAGCGTCAAACATCTGTCTGAAAGCAAGTCTGCCGATACGGCCGAAACCGTTGATACCGACTTTAACTACATTTGCCATAATTTATTTCCTCCGAAATTATTATTAACTTATTCGTTTTGGTTTTAACCTTATATATTATAATCAAATTATTCATTTAAGTCAATTTTTTTTTAAACTTTTTTTAAAATAGATAAATTTTCCGCCGTTAAACGCCGAAAATCGTTTCTACGACGGTCAAAACGAGCAAAAAAGAAAAATTTATCGCCAAAAATAAACCGACGTATTTTTTTATACCGTTTCCTCTTCTCTTATATTCTCCCAAAGTTATAAGGCTCGCAAGGCTTGCGACGGGCGTTCCGAGTCCCCCGATATTCACGCCGGCGAGAAGGGCTTTATAATTACCCGTAAAACGGCAAAGGAGAGTTGCCGTCGGCACGTTTGATATTATCTGGCAGGAAAGAATTGAAAATAGAAGGGTGTTCTTTTCGAGAAGGTTGCCTATTATCTCGTGAACGAGAGGTATTCTCGAAGCATTTCCGCTGAAAACGAAAAAGGCGCAAAAAGTCAGAATAAGTCCGTAGTTTACGCTTTTATACGCTTTTATATCCATTATCGCAACGCCGACCAAAGTGATCGAAACGCCGATATAATACGGGTATACTCTCATTACGGACAATACCGAGCAAGCGAATAAAATGAGATAGACGGTAAGTTTTAAAGGTGAAATCGAATAGGACGAGTCGTCTATTATTTCCGCATTTTCTTTTTTGACGAAAAAACAGCACGCCGCAATAAGTAAAAGCGCTGTGATAAACGGCGGCAACATAATGAGAAAAAATTCTCCCGTCGGAATCGAAAAATAAGAATAGAGATAGAGGTTTTGCGGATTTCCGAACGGCGTAAGCATTCCTCCGAGGTTGGCGGCGACGTTTTGCATAACGAAAGTATACGCCATATATTTTTGTTTCCCCGACTGAGTTAGGGCGAAATAGCCGAGAGGTAAAAAGGTTATGAGCGCCATATCGTTCGCCATTATCATAGAGCCGAAATAGGTTATAAAAACGAGCGCGAATACTATTTTTCTCGAGTCTTTCAGCCCGGAAACTATTTTCCTCGCGATAATCTCGAAAAAATGAGCGTCGGAAAGGGCGCATACCACCGCAAGCGTTCCCAAAAGACAAAAAATAGTCGACAAGTCGAAATATTTAAGATATTCGCCGTCGGGCGGAACTATAAAAGAAGTCGCTATCGCCACCGTGACAGCGATAAGGAGAACGGCGTTTTTCTTTGTAAAATCAAGTATTTTTATCATAAGAATTATTTGCTTTTTGCGTCGAACACTTCGTCGCAAATTCCTTCGGCAAAGTCGGGTTCGTGAGTGACGAGAATTAACGCTCCTTCATAGTCAGCAATGGCTTTTTTTAGAGCCGCTTTGGCTTTTACGTCGAGGTGATTCGTCGGCTCGTCGAGTATTAAAATGTTCGACGGGGAATTGCAGGTAACGGCAAGTTTTAATCTCATCATTTCTCCACCCGAAAGATTTCCCACCGGTTTTACGGCGAGGTCGCCTAAAAGACCGACTTTCGCAAGGGCGGAACGGACTTCTTTTTGGCTTAAACGGGGATAAGCGCTGTTATAGACGTTATACGCAGAATCCTGTTTGTTTTCGAAATATAAGTCCTGTTCGATATATCCCGGTTTCGCCGCAATATGAAAACGAAAAGAACCGCCGAGAGCGGGAATACGATGAAGCAACGTTTTTATAAGAGTCGTCTTGCCGACGCCGTTCGTTCCTCTTATCCATAGTTTTGTATTCGATTTCAAATGAAAAGAAACGTCGGGAATAAGTTGGCGGTCATAGCCTATTTTAAGTCCTTCCACGACTAAAAGGTCTTTGGTGTTGAGTTCGATATATGGGAAAGAAAAAGAACAGTCGTATACCGTTTGCGGTTTAGCCATAACTTCGATGCGGTCGAGCATTTTCTTTCGTGAATTCGCCATTCCGGCAGTCGAGGCGCGAGCCTTGTTTCTGTCGATGTAATCCTGCAATTTTTTTATTTCCGCCTGTTGACGGTTGTATTCGTCCTCGTATTGTTTGTTGAGTATCTCTCTCTGGGTAAGATATTGGTCGTAATTTCCCGAAAACCTGCGTATAGTTCCGTTTTCTATGCTTACGATGACTTTTGCGACTTGATTTAAAAATATCGTGTCGTGAGATATTACGAGAAAGGTTTTATTGTAAGAGTTGAGATATTTTATAAGCCATTCGACGTGTTCGACGTCGAGGAAGTTGGTCGGCTCGTCCAAAAGCGTCAAGTCGTGCTGTTCGAGAAGAAGTTTGGAAAGCATAAGTTTTGCCCTTTCTCCTCCCGAAAGATTGCCTATCACCGCATCGTATCCGAATTTGTTTACCCCGAGTCCGTTAGCGACTTTTTTTATCTGCGCTTCGAGGTCGTAATATTCAGCGTCGTTTAAAAGGTCTTGAAGGCGGGAAGATTTGTTTATGAGTCTGTCGAGGTCGTCGCCTTCGGCGCTTCCCATATCCTCGTATAGTTTTTCGAGGCGGGCGTTTATTTCGTCGAGATAGGTAAAAGCCTGCCTTAAATATTCCATTACCGTAAGAGATCTGTCCAAAGTTGCGTGCTGGTCGAGATAGCCTATCCTTAAATTCTGTTGGCGCAATACCTCGCCTTCGTCTTGAACGAGTTTCCCGGCGACAATATTTATGAAAGTCGATTTTCCCGCCCCGTTCAAGCCGACGACTCCGATATGCTCCCCGTTATTTACGGTAAGATTTGACTTTACAAATAAATCTTTGTCGTCGTAGCGGTGCGTCAACCCCTTTATTTCGAGAATACTCATTTTAACCTTCCTGTCGAATTATTTCCGATATATTTTAACACTTTTACCCGTCTTTGGCAATTAAAGTTGACAACATAAATAAGTAATGATATAATTTTAGTATGAAATACAAGTATAAATTTTCTTTTTTAATTATTATAGTATTCGTCCTTTTCTATATCGTTGCCGGGACGCTCCTCGTCTGGAACGTGATAAGGCTCGTAAATTCTTTGCAAAGTCCCATACAGACCACGGTGTATAATTATATTTCGATAGGTCTTTGCATTATTTTGCCGATCGCTTTCGGCGCCGAGATAACGGCGGCGGTATTTTCTTCCAATTATACCGTAAATGAAAAGACGCTTACCGTTAATTTCGGTTTTATCAAAGAGGTTTTTCAGGTCTCCGAGATAGAGGCGGTCGTAAAAAACGTCAGATACAATAAACTTGGCATTACCTTTAAGGACGGAAGTTCTTATAGGATAATAATCGACGAAAAACTGTTCGACGATTTTTCGTCGCAACTCATTTCCGCAAACAAATTTATTTCTTACGGAGAGACCGACGCCGAGGAAAAGAGGAAATAAATGGAAAACGAAGTCTTTTTAAAGCGAATGGACGAACTTGAAAGCAGAAGTTACTCTCGCGGCGTTTACGTCTATTCGCCTTTTTTAACGCCTACCGAGCAAAGCGAGGCGAGCGGTAGATTTAAGTCGGTAAGTTTTTACGGCGGAGCCGATTTTGCCGAACGGAAGATTGCCGTTTTCGGCAGCGAGGAAAGCCTCGGATATTACGAAAAACCGCCTATAAGCCTGTTATTTGTAAAAACCGAGGGGGTAAAGTTCTCTTCGGAACTTAGTCACAGAGATTATCTCGGCTCGATTTTAAACCTTGGGATAGAGAGGGAAAGGATAGGGGATATATTCATAAACGAAGAGGGCGCTTATATCGTTGCGGACGAAAAGGTTTCCGACCTTATAAAAAGAGAACTCGTAAGAGTCGGGAAAACCTCGGTAAAAGTCGAGGAAGTCGAAGAAATTCCCGAAGATTTCAGACCTAAAACGACGGAAAAGAAGATATCGGCTAATTCCTGTCGATTGGACGCTATATTGTGTCGTGCATACGATTTATCGAGAGAGACGGGAAGTTCTCTTTGCGAAAAAGGTTTCGTCGCCGTCAACGGGAAACAGACGATAAACGGCGCGAAATTTTTAAAAGAAGGAGATGTCGTAACTGCGAGAGGATACGGCAAACTCGTGTTTAACGGAGATGACGGAAAATCAAAAAAAGGTAAAACTTTTTTTAACGTTTTAATTTATAAATAAAAATTACGGAGAGAATATGGAAGAAGTATTAAGGGTTGAAAATCTTAAAAAGACCTTTAAGTTGTCGAGAAAACAGCAACAAAGCGAAAAGACCAAGGACAAATACAAAGTTGCCGTCGACGGGTTGTCGTTTTCGGCGTATAGGGGAGAGATATTCGGGCTTTTAGGTCCGAACGGAGCGGGAAAAACTACGACGCTGCGTATTATTTCCACTCTTATTAAAGCCGACGAGGGCGACGTTACGGTCGACGGAGAAAGCGTGAGAAAAAACCCCGACGGAGTAAGAAAAAAAATAGGATTTCTGACGGGGGAACTCAAACTCGAAGATTTCTTTACGTCCGACTACCTTTACGATTATTTCAGCGCTCTCCACGACGTTCCGAAAGAGTTCGCTTCGGATAGAAAAGCCAAACTTTTTTCACGCTTCGGAATAGAAAAATTCGCTCACGTTAAAGTCGGCGAGCTGTCGACGGGAATGAAGCAAAAAGTTTCGCTCGTGATTTCGATAGTTCACAACCCCGACTTTATCATTTTCGACGAGCCGACGAACGGGCTTGACGTAATAACGGCAAAAACCGTAACGGATTTTCTCGTCGAACTTAAAAATCAAGGGAAAACGATAGTTATTTCCACCCATATTTTTTCTCTCGTCGAAAAAATATGCGACAGAGTAGGCATCGTCATAAACGGAAAGATGACCTTAGAGGGGAATTTAAAGCAAATTACCGCCGAAAAATCTTTGGAAGAGGTGTTCTTCGATATTTATTCAAAGGAGGCGGGTAACGATGAGTAAGATATTTACCGTAATGAAGAAAGAACTCAAACGCTTTTTCACGGATAAAAGACTGCTCGCTTCGCTGCTGTTGCCGGGGATAATGATTTTCGTAATATATTCATTTATGGGCTCGTTTTTCAGCAACATGTTCGGCGAGGATAAGGATAAAAAATATATTATCTCGCAAATAAACGCCCCCTCCTTTTTCTCGGAAGATTTAAAACTTACGGGACTTAATTACGAAATAAATGAAAAGAGAGATAAAGAAAAGGCGAAAGAGGAAGTAAAAGAAAAAACTTCGGACCTTTTAGTCGTGTTCGAAGAAGGCTTCGAACAAAAACTTGCCGACGGACTGACGCCGTCGGTTGAAATATGGTATAATACGGTAAATACGCCGTCGCAAACGGTGTATAACGCCGTATACGGATTGATTTATTCCCGTTCGGTAGAAATTAAGACCAAATTCGTTCTGAACGGAGGAGAGGAAAGTTACGACCTTGCGACCAAAGAAGAAACTTCGGCGATGTTGATCACGATGATGCTCCCCTTTATACTTATGATTTTTCTGTTTACGGGCGCGATGGCGGTTGCGACCGAATCTATTGCCGGAGAAAAGGAAAGGGGAACTATCGCTACTCTTTTGGTAACGCCGATAAAGAGAAGTTCGCTCGCTTTAGGAAAAATACTTGCGCTTTCCATAACGGCGATTTTATCTTCTTTCGTTTCGTTTATCGGAGTTATAGCCTCGCTTCCTAAACTTTTGGGCGGAACGGACAATATAAATATGGGAATGTATGGAGCAGGGACCTATTTCGGAGTTTTGGGCGTTATAATCGTAACGGTCGTTTTGTTTACCGTCGTTTTGTCTATAATCTCGGCTCTTGCTAAAAGCGTGAAAGAGGCTTCTCAACTTGCTCTTCCCGTAATGTTCGCCGTAATGCTCGTCGGCATATCTTCGATGATAGGCGGAGGCGGAGCGAATCAAAGATTTTGGGCGTATCTTATTCCCGTATATAATTCTTCGCAATGCCTTTCGGGGCTGTTCTCGCTTTCCTTCGATCCTCTGTTTTTCCTGATAACCGTTTTGTCGGATATTGCGTTTATTGCGTTAGGCGTGTATATTCTCGCTAAAATTTTCAACAGCGAAAAAATTATTTATAATAAGTAAAATAAATGGCGTCGCCGAAAGGCGACGCCTGATTTATTCTTGTGTTTTTTCTTCCGCTTGATTTCCGGCAAGCCCGACGGCTCTCGAAACGGGAAGAGAGAAAATAACTCCTTTTCCGGGAGAATTAAGCCCTGCCGTTTTGTTTATCGCTTTTAAAACTTCGTCTTTTATTTTTGCTTCCACGACGATCATTACTATTTCCTTTTCGGACTGAACGGTTATTTTATGAATTTGCTCGGCTTCCTTGTTTGCGGTGCCGTGTCCGCTCATTACGGTTCCGCCTTTTGCTCCCGCTTCTCTCGCCGCGTCCATTACCGTTTCGGCAAATCCGGCGTTTATTATGCAGAATATGGTTTCATATTTTACGTCTTCCATTTTTTACTCCTTGATAAGTCTTTCGTCGTCGGCTAAAAATCCGAAAACTTGTTTTCCTATAACGCTTGACAACGGAACGCAGACCGCAATACCTTTTCCTCGTTTAATGCTTTTGAATTTTTCTTCGAGCGCGTCCATTATTTCGTTTCGCTTGTCCTTTCTTATGGGGCTGAATAATACTATTTTTTCGGTCGCCGTCAGCCCGAGATAGTCGAGCATTTCCAAACCTGCCGCCCCTCTTGCAAGGACTTTTATCTGCATATTGCAATTATACGATTGTATAAGGTCGGCATAAAAGTCGGCTTTTTTCTTTTCTACTACGGTTATAAGAAGTTCAAGTTTGATCGGGGAAGTGGAAACGCCTTTATTTTTTTGGCGTTGGCGAGGTTTTTTCTGTTTTTCTTCGTCCATTTTAAGCCCCCTTAAAAATATATTATCTGATCATCATCGGAGGTAATTATCCTCTTCATTGCGACGGAGTCTTTTCTTTTCTGCGATATTATCGCCTTAAAACCGAGCGTTTGAATGGTTATAAGCGGCGTCATCGCGACCATTGCGACGATACCGAATGCAAGACTGAGTATTTCGGCTTCGCCGTTTAACGCAACGCATGCGCCGATAGCCATAGGTAAAATAAAACTCGAAGTCAAAGGTCCCGACGCAACTCCGCCCGAATCGAAGGCTATCGCAGTATATAAATGCGGAACGAAAAAAGATAGACCAATCGAGATGAGGTAGCCCGGAATGAGATAATACAGTATGGAAAATCCGAAAAGTATTCTTATTATCGAAAGACCTATCGATATTCCGACGCCGATAGAGAGAGCGACGAGCATCTGTATTTTGGAAACTCCTCCGGAAGTAACGTCGTCGACTTGTTTCGTAAGGACGTGGACGGCAGGCTCTGCCAATACGACGACCATTCCTATCGCAAACGAAAAAATTATAAGAAAAATTCTGCTTTTTTCAACGAGCGCTAAACCGAGTTTATATCCTATCGGCATAAACCCGAACGTAACGGCGGTAAGGAATACTACGAGTCCGACGAAAGTAAACGCTATTCCGATAAGTATCTGGAAAATTTTTCCTTTTGGAAGTTTCAGCGTAGTAAATTGCAAAACAAAGAAAAATACGACGATAAACAGTAAAGACTTCAATACGTCGAGGGCGTTTTCTCCGGTAAGGAAAGGAAGATCGTTGAGGTAGAACGAGTAATCCGGAGCGGGAAACGCAAGGTCGCCTTTTGCGGCGAGAGATAAAATCATTACCGCAAGAATGGGACCGACGGAGCAAAGGGCGATAATACCGAAACTGTTTTCCCTCTGTTTTTTACCGCCTATCGTTTTTGCGACGCCGGCGCCGAGCGCCATTATAAACGGAACGGTTATAGGTCCCGTAGTAACTCCCCCCGAATCGAAAGAAAGGGGAAGAAAATTGCTTTTCCCGTTTTCTATGAGTATCGCGCAAACGGCGAACATCATTGCGTAAGCGAAAGTGAGTATCGAATTAAGTTCTTTTTGTAAAACCGTTTTAATTATAGCGACGACTAAAAACAGACCGACTCCTAAACCTACCGAAACAATTAAAACGTCGCCGTTTAAAACGTCGCTTATTTGCTCGGCTAAAACTGATAAGTCGGGCTCGGCGACAGTTATAAGCGTTCCCATAATAAAGCATACCGAAACGAGAAGGAGAATTTTCTTCGACTTCGTAAGTCCCTCTCCGACGTAAGAACCCATAGGCGTCATAGCGAGGTCTGCGCCGAGATTGAAAAGCGCTATTCCGATTATAAGCGCGACGGAGGACAATGCAAAAATTGCAGTTTCGCTCTGTCCGAGCGGAACTATTCCGGTTATAGATATAAACAGAACGATAGCCGAGACGGGCAAAACGGAAACGAGCGCTTCCTTTATTTTTGACCAAAGAGTAAGCGCCATATTATCACCAGTCCTGCCTGTCGCTTATTTTTATATCGTCGTAAAATTCGAAATACTTGCGTTTAAAATCGCTTTCTTTTGTCCTTTTAACTTTTTTCAGAGGAGTTTTTTTATCCTCTTCTTTAATTGGCTTTTTCTCTTCTTTTTCCATTTCTATCTCTTTAAATACACCATAAGGACGGATACGTCGGCAGGGTTTACTCCGGAAATTCTGCCTGCCTGACCGAGGTTAAGAGGTCTGATACGGTCGAGTTTTTCCTGCGCTTCCGCCCGTAATCCTTTAATGGCGTAGTAATCTATATCCTCGGGAAGTTTTTTCTCTTCGAGTTTTCTCGCCTTTTCTATCTGCTCGTAATTTTTCTTTAAATAGCCTTCGTATTTTATATCGGTTTCGACTCTTTCGAGAATATCGAAAGGGTATTCTTTGAACAAACCGAATTTTTCCATAATATCGACGAGCGGAATGTTTCTCTTTATCATATCCGCAACGCTCAGCCCCGAATGTAATTGGTTGCCCCCGTATGAGAGGACGAATTCTTCGCAGTCTTTGGGAGGTATGGAAACGTTGACTTTTTCGGTCAGTCGCTCTATCATTTCTTTTCTTTGCAGAAATTTTTCATATCTCTCGTCCGTAACCAACCCTATTTCGCGCCCCTTTTCGGTAAGACGGCTGTCGGCGTTATCCTGTCTTAAAAACAAGCGGTATTCCGCTCTCGACGTCATCATTCTGTAAGGTTCGTTAGTTCCTTTCGTTACGAGGTCGTCGATAAGAACGCCGATATACGCTTCGTCCCGGCTTAAAATAAACGGGGGCTTGTTTTCGAGAAATAATGCGGCGTTTATTCCGGCGATAAGTCCTTGCGCCGCCGCTTCTTCGTAACCGCTCGTTCCGTTTATCTGACCTGCTGTGAATATCCCCGGTATTTTTTTAAATTCGAGCGAGGGTTTTAAATCGAGACTGTTTATGCAGTCGTATTCTATTGCGTAGGCGTATCTCGTGAATTTACAGTTTTCAAGTCCTTTAATCGACCTATACATCGCTATTTGTATATCGTGAGGCATAGAAGTCGACATTCCCTGAACGTAAATTTCGTTGGTGTCGTCCCCTTCGGGTTCTAGGAATATCTGATGTCTGTCTTTATCCGAAAACCGAACGACTTTCGTTTCTATCGACGGGCAGTATCTCGGGCCAGTAGAAGTTATCGCTCCGTTGTATAGCGGGGAGCGGTCGAGATTGCCGAGTATTATTTCGTGCGTTTTTTGATTTGTATACGTTATGTAGCAAGGCTCTTGTTTTTCGGGTATTCCGTCCGTCATAAAAGAGAAGGGGTAGACGTTGGTTTCCCCGTCCTGTCTTTCGAGTTCGGAAAAGTCGATCGATCTGCGATCGAGTCTTGCCGGAGTTCCCGTTTTGAATCGCATAATTTCAAAGCCGAGAGACATAAGACTTGAAGTCAACTCGTTTGCCGGTGAAAATCCGGACGGACCGGACGACCTTTCCCATTCCCCCGCGATAACTTTGCCGTTTAAATATACTCCCGTCGCAACGACGATTACGGAGCATCTGAAAACTCCGCCGTATGCGTTTTTAACGCCTACTACTTTTCCGTCTTCGATTATTATTTCTATCGCTTCGCATTGAACGACCGAAAGATTTGGCGTGTTTTCGAGAGTTTTTTTCATAAGGGAGTGATAGCGGAATTTATCCGATTGCGCCCTTAAAGACTGAACGGCAGAGCCTTTTCCTCGATTGAGCATTTTTATTTGCGTCATCGTTTTGTCCGCATTTATTCCCATTTCGCCGCCGAGGGCGTCGATTTCCCGAACGAGATGTCCTTTCGCCGTTCCGCCGATGGAGGGATTGCAAGCCATAAACGCTATGTTTTCGAGATTTACCGAGAGTATTGCGGTTTTGTGTCCCTTTCTCGCCAAGGCGAGCGCCGCTTCGCAGCCTGCGTGTCCGGCTCCTATTACGACCGCTTCGAAACTCTCTTCAAAATATTGAGTGTTCATCTTTTTAAAATTAAATTTCTAAGGTCCTTTACTTCTCTGTCTATGCGAGAGTTTTCTTTTATGAGTTCTGCGATTTTATCTCGCGAGTGTATTACCGTCGTATGGTCTCTTCCTCCGAGCGCCTGTCCTATCGAAACGAGGGGAATCGAAAGCATTTCCGTCATAAGATAGGCGCAAATCTGCCTCGGTTCGACGAGTTCCTTGTTCTTTCTTTTACCGATGAGGTCGCTTCGTTGAATCTTATAAAAAGAGCAAACGGCGGAAATGACGTCGTCGGGCAATATCGCTTCGTCGGGGTTTTCGTCGGACGAACTCTCTTTTATCGCCTCTCTTGCAAGGTCGACCGTAACGGGGCTTTCTTTAAGCATAGACGCGAATAAAACTTTATTCAATAATCCTTCGAGCGAACGAACGTCGTTTCCCGACCTTTCGGCAAGGTATAACGCAACGTCGAGCGAAAGAATAGACTTTCTCGCTTCGGCTTTTTTCTGTAAAATTGCGATTTTTGTTTCGATGTCGGGCGGAAGAACTTGCGCCATCAGACCGCCTTCGAAACGAGTTATAAGCCTTTCGGAAAGAAGTTCGATGTCTTTCGGGTGGCAATCGGCAGAGAGGACTATTTGCTTATTTTGTCCGTAAAGCTCGTTGAAAGTATGGAAAAA
>CADBUU010000050.1 GCA_902797945.1 uncultured Eubacteriales bacterium
CTCTGTTTCAAATGGTGGGATAAAAGCATAGAGGAAATCAACGACTTAATTCCCTTGCTGACGTGTAGTGATTTAGGAAAAGTGAAGAAAGAGATTAGAAATAATATAGAGAATGTCAAGTAAAGTGTGTAAGTTATTTTTCGTCAGGTTATTTCCTTGCCGTTTCTCTATACCCTAAATGATTTTCACACATACCATTAGAACAGATATTTTGAATTCAAGCGACTACTTTGTGTTGAATTTTTTCTTCCTTTCCATAAAAATATGCGCCCCAAAAGTTAGACAAACTTTTGGGGCGCATATCAAAATTAATTCGCGACTTTTAATTTTAAGTTTATTTTAGTCGGTGATTTTAGTGTTGTAGAAGGCGTATTCCCCGACCGTCGTTCCTGGTTGCGTGGTTACCGTTTCAAGGTTTTCACAGCCGGCGAAAGCCGATTCGCCGATTTCGGAAACTTCTTGGAATTCAACTTCAGTAAGAGCGGAACATTCGTGGAACGCCATTTTGCCAACGGTTACGCCTTTGGTAAATACTACTTTTTTAAATCCCGAACAGCCGTGGAAAGCGTCGTTTGCAATCGATGTAGCATTGATGACTACTTCGTTTTTATCGTCGGCGTATTCTTTACCGAGAGAATTGCAACCGACAAACGCGCGTTCTCCTATTTCGTCGACCTTATTGAAATTGACGGTTTTAAGCGAAGAACAGCCGTTGAATGCGTAGGCGCCGACTTTTACGGTTTCGTTGTTGAAAGCATATTCTTTAAGTCCCGAGCATCCGTAGAAAGTATAATCTAAAATTGCGGGAACGTTTCCGGTAAGATTTACTGAAGTTATCATCGAGCAATTATAGAAAGCGTAAGCGGGAATAGCGTAACTTCCCTCATCGGCAAGTAAAGTGTATTGACCGTTATCGTCGGGAACGTATTTTCCGTCGACGATATCGTATTTCTTTTCGACGAGATTATAGACGTTGTTGCCGGTTACAGTTACCGTTTTAAGCGTTTCGGGGATCTGGAAAGTCGCCGTTGAAGAAGTTCCTTCGTTATAAGTCTGCGTTACCGCGGTAAGACCGGTAGCGGAAGTGGTTCCGAAAATATAGCCGAACGACTTGTTGGAATTGAAAGCTCCGACTTTTTCTCCGACGAAAGGAAGAACGATTTCTTCGAGAGAAGTAAGACCTGCGAACGCCCCTCCGTTTATCTTTTCAACCGTTTCCGTTACGACGAGTTTTTTAATGAAGTTTTGGTTGACTATCGCTTCCGAAGCGATTTCTTTTACTGCAACGTCATTAAACGAAGAAGGAATAGTAAATTCTCTTACGGTTTCCGCAGTAAGACCTTCGGCGTAAGGTACGTAGCCCGTTTTTTCGTTCGCAGTCGAGAAAAGTTTTGCGAGTTCGGCGTAATCTTTTTTGGTTACGAGAGCCTGAGCTTCTTCGGAAAGAGTAACGCCCGTAAGGACGTAATATTCGTTTTCGGCGTCGTAAGAGTAAGTGAACTCTATGGGTTTGACTTCGCTATCCGACGTTTGGTTTGTTTGACAAGAGGTCAATCCGAATGCGAAAACGCCGCAAAGCAACGCAGTCGCAAGAGCGATCAATATTTTTTTCATTTTCTGCTCCTTAAAACGCAAACGCTTATGCGCTCGCATTAAAATTAAAGTAATAAATTTAATATCTATAAAATTTTACCATTAAACAAAGTATTTGTCAATTATAATAAAAGGAATATTTTGCTTTTTTAACCTAATTTTTATTTAGGCTTTCTAAATTTTACTAAAAAAACGAAAAGACTTCCGTTTTTCAGTCGGAAAACGGAAGTCTTTAAAACACTGTTTAAAGTTATATTAGGACCGAGCCTTCGACGTAGGAAAGGAAAAAGTCTTTAAGTCCCAAAGCGTCGGTCAAAGAGTCGAGAGTCGCGAAAGAAAATTTATTGTCGCGGTAATACTTTTTTAATCCTTTGACTGTTTTTGCCCTTCCTACGGCATTTTCATATTCGTAAAAGGCGAGAAGGGATTTGTTATATGCAACGTTTACGTATTCGTAGTCGCTTGAAAACGAGTTAAGACTCCTATTCATCGAAGTGTCGGCGTTTCCCGACAGAACGGAATTTATATCGAAATACGACTTATACGCCGACTTCGCAGAGGAAATTATATTTTCCGCTATTTCGTTGGAACCTTTCGAGGAAAAATATAGGTAAGTCGAATATTCGCAAAGCCCTTCGTCGAGATATGCGGCGTTAATTTGATCGTTTCCGACGGCGGAATACCACCATTCGTGGGCAATTTCGTGGACTAAGGCTATTTTTTTATATTCTTCGTCCAAAGAGTCCGATATAAAACATAACCCCGAATATTCCATTCCCCCTTCCTTAAATCCCGTTATGACAGCCGAAAAAGTTTCGTATGGGTAATCGCCGAAAGTTTCGGAAAAAAACCTTATCGCGTCGGCTACAAGGTCGAGCGTTTCTTTCTCTTCTTTATCGGAATATAGGCTTATAAGTCCGTTTTCGGTGTTTTTTTCGTCGACGACGAAGTTTTTGCCGAATACGAACGCAAAGTGTCTGCAATTATTTATCGTATAGGAATACGTTGTATTTTCGCCGTCGACCACAGTCGAACTCGGTTTTCCCGAAGAGGCGACAACGTATTCCGACGGGAGTGTAACGCTCGCCTCGTAGTCGAAAATATCCGTGTAATAAGGATCGCCGAATTTGCTGTAAGTCGTTCTTTCGTATCCGTCTTTTCCCTTTACTGAAACGAGAGGGTAATAGTCTCCGAGATTTACTTTATCGTCGTTTTTACCTAATCTTAACAGGCTGTCGGGAATTGTCGTTTTAAATTCGATTTCGACAACGGATTTTTGAGGATAATAGTTTTCCATTGAAACGCATAAAGTCGTATTATCTTCGCCTATAAGACTGTTTTCGGCATTTTGCCCGTTGACTTTAACGCTTTCTATACGAATATTCCCCTCGGAAAAACCGTTCGGATATGCGTATTGGTCGTCTTTGTCGGCAGGCGGATACAATGCGTTAAATCGATAAGCGTTGGCAGGAAGAAAAAATTCAAGCGTTCTCGGATAAATTTGCCCTTTGGCGTCGCTACCGGGAAAAAATTCTTCATTGTAAAAAGTGTATTCCGCATTTCCGCTTATTTCGTTTTTTCCGTCGTATAGAATTGAAATGCGACAAGTATTCGGATTTTGTCTATCGTTACAGGCGGTAAGGCTGAAACAACTTGCCGCCAAGTTAAATATAATAAAAAAAATTATTTTTCTTTTCAAAGCAGAAAGACCTCCCGTATATTTTACGGAAGGTCGTCTTGGTTTATGACAGCGTCGGCTTTATTTTTCAGCTATCATAAGGTAGGTTTCGGGATCGACTTTTTTGCCGTTTAAGGAAACCTCGAAATGAAGGTGCGGACCGTCTTTATATTCCTGACGGTTGTTGTCGGAAACCTCTCCGATTTTTTGTCCCGCTTTAACTTTTACGCCTTCGGCAAGCTCGTCCTCGGCGTCGATAGAATTATAAATGGTTTTTAGTCCGTTACCGTGCGATACGGTTATAGTCGTTCCTTGAAGGTAAGAAGTCGTAACGCTTTCGATTTCGCCGTCGTAAGCGCAGTAAACGTCTGCTCCCGCCGCAGTGCCGAAGTCTATTCCCATGTGACCGGTGTAAACTCCGAGAGTCTGGTTAAATACGACTGTTGAAGAAGTAAAACTCTTGGTTATCGTTCCGTCTTTTACGGGCATTGTAAAAATTATTCTCGCGTCGGTTTGAGTGTGATCTTCGTCGTTCGTCTTTTCTCCCGACTGATCGTCTTTTTTACCCGTTTCGCTATCGTCGGTCTTTCCGTTTTCGTCCTCGTCGGTTTTGCCGTTCGTTGGCGAAGTCTTATCGTCTTTTTCGTCGGTTTTAGAATCTTTGCCGGATTGTTCGACCGTATCCGACGGTTGACTTTGTTCAACGGGCTTTTCCGCGACGTCGCTGATTTGCGAAGAGTTACGGGTGAGCAAAACGGCGGTTATTATTATCGCCGTTACGAGGAGCGCCACGCCTACTATTAAATAGTAAACGTTTTGCCTGATGAAAATAAGTAAAGGGTTGCGTTTTTTGTTTGACATAATAAAATCTCCTTAAAATATTACTCGTCCGAGATTTAGTAACTTCCGAAAATAAACGGAACTCCGAGAGTGATTTCTTCTCCTCTTTTAGCTATATGCGCATTGACTCTATATTCGTTAACGGTTATATAGACGGGAATTTTATCGCAATAGTAGTATTCGCAAACGCATTCGCCGATGACTTCGCAAAATTGCAAGTCCGCATTTTTTGATGCAAGAAACGAATTCGCCTCCGATAAAGAGAGACAGACGCTTTCTCCTTTTAAAAGTCTTTTCGGGTATATAGTGTTTTCGCTAAGGTCTACGATAAGACAGTTTGAATTCGGACTTAAAAAATAGCCTTTGCGGTCATATCCGTCGACATCGAGATTGCTTCCGACGCCGATGTTTATTCCCGAATAAATCGCTACGGAAAGAAAGAGGATCGCTATCTTTTTCGGCATAAAAAAATCTCCGCTGTAATTTACAGAAGAGATTATTGACCTTAAAAAAGGATATTATACCTAAAAAATAAAATTAAATAAATTCGGAAAAACCGTCGTCTTTCATAAAGGCGAGGAGATTGCCTTCCGTGGAAAAAGAAGCAGATTTTAGCGCTTTTTTAATGTCGGACGGGGAATAGTCGGAAAGTTTTTTTCTTCCACCGTATAAAAACGAATAGGTCTGTTCGAAATAGTCGAGATTTTTTTCGAGTTTTTCTATTTCTTTGATAAACGAACTTTTTACCACCGATTTTATTCGTTTTCTCGTTTCCGACGATTTAATGTCCGTCTTTACGAATTTTTCGGCGATAACGTATTCTTTCTCACCCGTCCATTCGCTCGCTTCTTTTAAAGCCTTTAAATAGTCGGGGAGAACTCCGAAACTCGAAACGTCGCTTAAAAGATATAATTTATATAATGGTAACAGCGAAAGAAAGGCTCGGTATTTTCTCTCTCCGTATCCGCTTTCGCCTTTATACGAGAGATAATTCGCAACTTTGTCGGACGAAGAAAAACGTAAAATTTCCGAGTTGTTTTGCGCAAGAGATATTTTTATTCCGGCAAAACACAGACCTTCCGTCGGAGAGAGAAATTTTTTTATATTGACGGCGTGGTTTACCGCCTCGCTCAAAAGAGTTGCGCTCGACGGATCGAATTTGATTTTTCCGCAAAGAGACGCTGTTTTGTAGTCTAAAATATCGAGAGAGGAAGAAATTATTTCCCCGAACGATTCGGCGGCGTATCTCTTTTTCGGAGAATTGTAGAATTCTCCGTTTAAAAGAACGAAGTCGGGGAGTTTTTGCTCGTCGCCTGTTTTCAGCAACGTTCTCGTCCTGCAATCGGTTGGAACGAGCAAACATTTTTCTCCCGTTATTTTGGATATTTTTTTTGCAAGATCCAAAAATTTCGGCGAACCTACGCACGCCAACAGTTCTTTTTTTTCTCCGCAAAGCGCGAAATAACGTTCGAGAGAGAGGAGATCTTCGCGAATGGGAATTATATGACAGGAGATATTCATTGAAAGGAGCGAATTTCTGAGTTTAACGCCTCTCGTTGCAAATTCGCTTTCGGCAATCAGAAGATTGACCGTGTTTGCTCCGATATTTTTAATCTCTTCGGCAAAATCGCCGAAGAGAAATTTAACCGTCGTATTTATTTTTGCATTTCCGAATATATAGAAATATTCGTTGCCTTTGGTAGGATAAAAATCACTCATTTAAAAGTGTTCCCTTTGCTCCGATTCGTGAAAAAAGTTTAATTCTGTCCAAAATATCGGGGCTTTTACTTATCTGTTCTTCCGAGAAAATTCCGTCGGAAATATTTATCGCCGTCGCAATTTCGTGTCCGACTACGGCAAATGCGCATTCGTTGTATTTTAAAGCGAGTTGGTTGTTGTCGAATTCGAAGTCGAATTTGTCCCTCGGCGTGCTTATGACTTTTCCGAAAAGCGGAAGAATTCCCTTTTCGACGGAAGCGTTATACAATTCTTCCGCCGATTCCGGCTTTCTCGTTACAATGGATAAAAATCCCGCTTTTTCTGTTTTATCGACGAATTGGGGTATTTCCGTTCCGTCGTATACGACGGCGGGGATCGCCGAATATTTTCGGCACAGAGCGAGAAATTGTTTTACGGTATGGCATTTCTCGTCTTCCGTTTTTATTTTAAGGTTATTGAGAAGAACGTCCGCAAGATCGGGAACGTAAAGAGGGTTGGCGAAATCGTCGAGTTTGCTTATCGTTTCCCGTTCGAGTTCGATTTTTAAACGGTTGGTAAGAAAGTCCACGACTTTTTGTCCGTCGTCATATTGCTTTACGATCTGTTCGGCGAGAATATAGAAAAATCTTCTCTTCGTCATAGTCGCTTTCGTTCCGCCAAAAGGTATTTTAGAGGGCATTTCCGTCTTTATTCCGTATTTTTTGAAAATATCGTTGACTTTTGCGGAAAGTTTGCTCATATACGCCGATTTCATTTGTCTGTAAGAAGCAAGTTCTTCGTTGAATGCCTTTACGTTTGCTCGCGGAATGCCGAGCGCAACGGCGGCGAATGGTTTTTGCGAAAAACTTTCCGAAAACAAAGTAACTTCCGCGCCGCTATAATACGCTATTCCCGATTTTTCAGCCGTCTTTTTAAGTTCGGAAGTTGCCGAAAGGGAAGAATGGTCGACAATCGCAAGCATCGGCGCGCCTTGTTTTAACGCGCTGTAAACGGCGAGAGCGGGGGTTCTTCCGTAACAAGAATATATCGTCCTGACGTGATAGTTGACGTTAAAGTTGTCGTTTACGGTATTTTGTTTAAATTCATGCGATTTAAGAAGTTTATTATATGCTGAAACTCTGACAAACGAATATTTCGAACTTAACTTTTCTATATGTTTTTCGTTTTGCATTGTAAGTATTTCCCCTTGAATACGTCCAAATCGATTTTTTATACATTTAAAGTTTAATACAACGCCTTTTTTTTGTCAAGTAAATAAAAAAAATTCATAAAAATACGAGAAATTTTGTAAAAACGGTTGAAATATTTGAAATTTGTGTTATAATCTATGTATAAACCTATGGAGGTAAACCAAAATGAATAAGAATGAATTTGTAAGAGCCTACGCCGACAATCTCGGCATAACCATTAAGGACGCTGAAAAGTATTTTAACGCAGTTGTAGATACTTTGACCGATTCGCTTAAAAAAGGCGAATACGTCCACATTTCGGGATTCGCTACTTTTGAAGTAAAAGAAAAAGCGGCTCGCGAAGGCGTAAATCCCAGAACGGGCGAAAAGGTTACCATAACCGCTTGCAAAGCCCCCACCGCTAAATTCAGCAAGGCTTATAAAGATACGTTCAATAAATAATCTGTTTTTAACGGACAAGCAGTCTCGAATTTTTGTCGGGACTGTTTTTTTTATTTAAAAACGCTTTTTGCGTCGCAAGAGCAAAAAGCGTTTTGTGTTTTAAAGATATTTTTTTAAATCGTCGACCTTGTCGAGTTTTTCCCACGGAAATTCCGATCTGCCGAAATGTCCGTATGCCGCAGTATTTTTATATATAGGACGGCGAAGGTCGAGCGTTTTTATTATCGAATAGGGGCGAAGGTCGAATTCCTTACCGATCATCTCGGCAATTTCTTCGTCGGAAAGTTTTCCCGTGCCGAAAGTGTTGACGAAAAGAGAAACCGGCTTAGCCACTCCTATCGCATAGGCGACTTCGAGTTCACATTCCTTCGCAAGTCCCGCCGCAACTATATTTTTACATATATATCTCGCCATATACGCGGCGCTTCTGTCCACTTTGGTCGGGTCTTTTCCCGAAAACGCTCCGCCTCCGTGAGAACAACTTCCTCCGTATGTATCGACTATTATCTTTCTGCCCGTAAGACCGCTGTCGCCGTGAGGTCCGCCGATTTCGAATCTTCCCGTCGGATTGATAAAATACTTGGTGTTTTCATCTAACAGTTCTTTGGGAAGGGTAGACAAAATGACCTTTTCCAAAACGTCTTTTCTTAACTTATCCGTGGAAACTTTTTCGGAATGTTGAGTAGATACTACGACCGTGTCTATTCTCTTTAATTGTCCGTCGTCGTATTCGACGGTTACCTGACTTTTTCCGTCGGGACGGAGATAATCGAGAAGTCCCGATTTCCTTACTTCGGTAAGTTTCATCGTCAGTTTATGGGCAAAAGTTATGGCGGCAGGCATATATTCCGGCGTTTCGTCCGTTGCGTAACCGAACATCATTCCCTGATCGCCCGCTCCGAATCTATCGGCTTCTTCTCCCGAAAGTCTGTATTCTACGGAATCGTTCACTCCGAGGGCAATATCGGGGCTTTGTTCGTGAATCGTAGTCAATACGGCGCATGTGTCGGCGTCAAATCCGTATTTAGCTCTGTCGTAGCCTATTTCTTTTATGGTTTTTCTTGCGATAGACTGAATGTCGACGTAACAGTCCGTAGATATTTCACCCATTACGAGAACGAGTCCCGTCGTGACGCTCGTTTCGCAAGCGACTCTCGCATAGGGGTCTTTTTCTAATATGGCGTCTAAAACCGCGTCGGATATCTGATCGCAGATTTTATCTGGATGCCCTTCCGTAACGCTTTCGCTCGTAAAAAATTTCTTCATAAGTTTCCTCCGTTTCGTCTTTTATTATTTTACAACATTATCAAACGATTGTCAAATATTTTGTATCGTGGTAAAATATAATTATGAGATGTTTTTTATGCCCGATAAAATGCGGCGCGGATAGAAAAAAAGAATGCGGTTATTGCGGAGAAAAAGAGGATATACGGATAGCCAAATATTATCTTCATACGTTTGAAGAGCCGCCTATATGCGGAGGAAATGGATCGGGAACGGTATTTTTTTGCGGCTGTTCGTTAAAGTGCGAGTTTTGCCAGAATTACGCTTTATCCCGTTCTCAGACGGGTAAGGTCGTGTCTCCCGAAGAACTCGCCGCAATTTTTAAGGAACTCGAAAACGCAGGGGCTTGCAATATAAATCTCGTAACCCCCACTCATTTCGTTTCGAATATCGCCAAGGCTTTTGAAATTTATAAACCCGAAATTCCCGTGGTTTACAATACACATTCGTTCGAAAGCCAAAAAACTCTTGAAATTTCACGCGGATTTACTGACGTTTACCTCGCCGATATGAAATTTTTTTCACCTTCGATTTCCGAAAGATATACGGGGAAAAGCAATTATTTCGAAGTCGCAAGCAAGGCGATAGAGTTTATGGTAAACGAAAAGCCGCTTGTATTTTCCGCCGACGGTCAGATGAAATCGGGGGTTATCATCAGACATCTCGTGATGCCCTCTTGTCTTAACGACACGAGAAATATAATAGAATGGTTCTCGGAGAGGATAGGGGATAAGGCGTATTTCTCCCTTATGGCTCAATATACCCCGTTCGTTGAGAGCAAGGATCACAAGGAACTGAACAGAAAGATAACGAAAGGAGAATACGACAGGGCGTTCGACGCCCTATTAAGCGCAGGGATTAAAAATTATTTTATTCAGGAACTAAGGTCCGCTGATGAAAGTTTTATTCCGAAATGGGATTTTTAAAGAGCGAAAGGTCGGCTATAAGTCGATTTTTCGCTTTTTAGATACAATATTTAGAACACAATTTAACTATTTTCATCATTTCGTCCGAGAAAATCGCCCGTTCGTATGGAGTGGGCTTGCGAAAAGAAAATTTTTCGACGTCGATTTCGATTTTTTCTATTTCCTTTTTTTCTTGTTCGCTGAGTTCTCTTCTTTTCAGAGAGATTATCGCCTTTTTAATTCCGCTGAGATTGGGGTCTATTTCTTCCGACGACGAGAAGGCGTCGTCGGGACGAAGATATTCCGTTCTTTTTATCGCCGACGGGCGGCGGTCATCGGCTCCGATATTTGCCGAAAGCCTGCCTATAAGTCGTTTTTCTCTTGCGGTAAGCCGGCTTTTACCCTTGCTTGTCAAATAGAGTAAGCCCGATAAAAATATAGATGCGGCGGCGAATAAGAAAAACCAGTTCTTATCGAGTCGTTTTATCTCGGCAAACGGATAAAGGCAGACGGACAGAAGGCATAAATAAAGGGAGAACGTCTTGTCGGAGAATCTCGCTTTCTTTGAAAAAAGACAGACGAGCAATAGGACAAGATAAACCGCGCATAGCGCAAGCGGGAAAATAAAGAGTCCGAGTTTTACTTCTTTCGGAATTTTGGAAATGACTTCGTTTAAAATTTCAATAATATTTTTCATATTTCGTTTATTGACAGAAAAGTATGTAATTAAACCCGATTTCTTCGCATAAATTGAAGTAGTCGGAGGAAAAATTTTTGTATTACGATATTGAAACGAGGGTTTTAAAAGAGGCGGAATATATTTTGAAGAAAAAAGCGACGGTCAGAAAGACTTCCGAAAAGTTCGGGGTAAGCAAATCTACCGTTCATTACGATTTAACGAAAAGACTGAAAGAACTCGACGTCGAAAGTTACGAAAAGGTAAGAAAAATCTTATGCATAAATTTAAGTGAAAGGCATATACGCGGAGGAATGGCGACGAGAGACAAATTCAAAAAAAGAGAAGATGATTCTACGGGCAAAAGTAAGCCCGTAAAATGTTGATATGGCTTTTTTCGTCGATTTTATGAGAACTCTCGGCTTCGACGGGGAAATTTCGCCTGCGAGATTTTCGTTCGAAGTGCGAGGAAATTACGGCGGAAGATTCGAGGGCGTTACCGTCGAAAGTTATAAGGCGGAAGAGGTTATTATGAAGTCGGGAAAATTTAAAATAAGAGTAAAGGGAAAATCGCTCGAAATAAGAAAATACATAGAAAACGAAGTGGTTTTGAAGGGCGAAATAAGTTCGGTGGAAAGACTGTGATAGGACTGAAATGCTCTTTTATGGTGAGCGGAGAGAAAATTTGCTACCTTTTAGACGCTCTTCACGATAAAAAAATATGCGTATACGACTTAAAATTTGAGAAAAAAGGGGTTAAAATAACCTTAGATTATAAAGATTGCGGAAAATTTTTTGCAATTTGCTCAAGATTGTGTTATAATGTAAAGAGGACGGGCTATAAAGGCTTCGGCGCGCCCTTGAAATTCATAGTCGAAAAGTGGGGCGTCGCCGTCGGTATTTTAGCGTTCTTTGCGTTTTCGTTTTTTTTCGACGGGATAATAGTCGGAGTGAGATACGGAGGCGAGGGCGAAGAACTCGCGCCGGTCGTCGAAAGCGTTTTGAAAGAAGAAAACGCCTTCGTGTTCGGCACGCTCGATGACAAAAAAGCAAAAGAAGCGGAGTCAAAGATAACTTTGTCGTCCGA
Organism: uncultured Eubacteriales bacterium; assembly: GCA_902797945.1. GTDB lineage: Bacteria > Bacillota > Clostridia > Christensenellales > Borkfalkiaceae > UBA10281. The sequence goes on from CADBUU010000050.1 coordinate 11,414, forward strand.
GCGAGTGAAATTCGCATCCGTTTCAAGGTCGGGACATTGGCTCGTGGTGGACGTTCGCCTCGCTTCTCCTAAACCTATTCCGTTGGATATAAAACAGGAAAGGATATTGTCGCCTGCGGACGGAATCGTCGGGAAAATCGTCTGTCTTAGCGGAATGCCTCTCGTTAAAGAGGGCGACGAAGTTAAAAAGGGAGACGTTCTCATCGACGGCCGTTACGTTCACGGCGAGAAAGAGGGCGTAACTTACGCTTTGGGAGAAGCTATGATTTTAAATCCCGTCGAATACGTCTATTTCGGCGTAGGAGAAGAAAGCAAAATATCGAGCAGGGCGAGGACGCTCGCCATTACGGAATTCGGCGACGGTTTTTTCGTGGATAGCGTAACTTTTGAAGAAATCGACGGAAAGACGGCTTGCGTTGTCAAGGGTAAAAAACCCGTTTATACTTATTAAAATATTATAACGTTCGTATCGGAGGTTGTTTTGGCTGATTTTACGGCTGTGGTAGAGGTCGGTAATCTCGATTATCTCGCAAAACTTTTGGGAGTTTTCGACGAAAATTTGAATATAATAGTCAGAGAAACGGGAGTAAGCGCTTTCGTCGACGGAACGAAGATACGCATTACGGGAGAAGAGGAGAGGGTTTCTTTGGCGGAAACCGTTTTAAATAAACTTCTTTCGGTCGTAAGACTGAAAGAACCGCTGGACAAGTCCCGTATAATTTACTGCATAGAACTTGCGAAAGAGGGTAACGCCGAAGGTATTGAAAAGGTAATGTCCGGCGTTATTGCGATAACTTCGAAGGGAAAACAGATAAAATGCAAGACGGTCGGGCAGAAAAATTACGTCGACGCAATAAAAAATAATACCGTAGTTTTCGGCGTCGGACCTGCCGGCACGGGAAAGACCTATCTTGCCGTCGCAATGGCTGTTTCGGCGTTTAAAAGCAAAGAGGTCGAAAAGATAATTCTTACCCGTCCTGCGGTAGAGGCAGGCGAAAAACTCGGCTTTTTACCGGGCGACCTTCAAAATAAAGTAGATCCCTATCTAAGACCTCTTTACGACGCATTGCAGGAAATGCTCGGGCTTGAAAATTACGGTAAACTGATAGAGAGAGGGGCGATTGAAATAGCGCCGCTCGCTTATATGAGAGGAAGAACCTTAAACGACGCTTTTATAATTTTAGACGAGGCTCAGAATACCACGAGGGAACAGATGAAAATGTTTCTCACGAGATTGGGTGAGGGAAGCAAGGCGGTTATAACGGGTGATCTTACTCAGACCGACCTTCCCGACGGAAAGAGGAGCGGACTTTCTCACGCAGTCAGAATTCTCGGAAAAGTTAAAGGCATAGAGAGTGTGTTCCTTACCGCCAAAGACGTTGTAAGACATCCGCTCGTTATGGAAATAATAAAGGCATACTCCGATTTCGAAGAGCGCGAACGCTCTTTAAAAGAGGAAAATAATAAATAATTCACTTAAGGAAATTATGTTTTATCAATCGAAGAAAACCATTGAATGGAAAGGAAAAGATTACGCAAGGACGATTTCTCTTTTCGTCGTGCATACGCTCGTTATATTTCTTCTTTTCGGGCTTGCGGCGTTCGTTTCGACGAATGGAGATCCGACCGAAACTATGAATAAAGTTTTTTACGGCGGGAAATGGGAAAAAACTCTCTACGTTCTGATAGCGGTAAGCTTTATTTCGGCAGGGACGTATCTGTATTTTTATAACGAATACAGGGACTTTTTGTTAAAATCGGGCAACGTCAATCTGACGTTCGTAATAGTCGAGATCTGTATTCTTCTTATGTTCGTAATAGGAAGATACCTTCATTTTTACGCTCGTCCTTTTGCGCTTTGCTCCCTTCTCGTTTTGCTTTTAATAAACAGAAGAACGGCGATATTTATGAACACGGTCATTTGCCTTCTTATGTTTATGCTCGACAGTTTTCTCGCCGGCTCTTTTGTGGGAATAACTGAAAATTATTCGGCATTGGTAATAGGATATACGACGAGTTTGCTCGCTATTTATCTCGTTTACGGGGTGCGTTCCCGTCTTAAAGTATTTCTTATGGGATTCGTTATCGCTTTCCCCGTAACTATATGCAGTATTGCGCTTGAATTTGAAAATTTTGTCAACACTCCCGTTACTTATCTTACTTACGGTTTTACTTCGGGAATGTTATCCGTCGTATTGATGATGGTCTTTCTTCCGTTTTTCGAGAAAGTGTTCGCCGTCGTTACCGATTACAGACTTGCCGAACTTACCGATCATAAATCGACTCTTATAAAATTACTTATATCCCGAGCGCCGGGAACTTTTAATCATTCTCTGGTTGTTTCCACTCTTGCCGAATCGTGCGCAAACGCAATAGGCGAAAATGCGCTTCTTGCAAGAGCGTGCGCTTACTATCACGATATAGGAAAATTGAATCACCCCGAGTTTTTCACCGAAAACCAAAAGGGCGGAACTAATCCTCACGACGAATTAACGCCGGAACTTTCGACGGATATAATAAGATCTCACGCAAAAGACGGGTATGACCTTATAAAGAAATATCATCTTCCGCAGATTCTTGCCGACGTCGCTATACAGCACCACGGAACTTTGCTTATAAGATATTTCTACGATAAAGCCTTGAAATTTACGGACGGCGAACTCGATATTTCGCATTTCTCTTACGCCGGACCTAAACCGCAGACGAAAATTGCCGCGATAATAATGATAGCCGACGGAGCGGAAGCGAAAGTGAGAACGCTTGCGGACCGTTCGCATAAAAACGTAGACAAGGCGGTCAAAGAGATCATCGAAGAGAGAATGAACTTCGATCAGTTCTCCGAATGCGAAATAACCATGAAAGATATAGATATAATAAGGGCGACTATAACTAACGCTCTCGCGGGAGTATATCACGACAGAGTAGAATATCCCAAACTCAGAATCGGAAGGATAAAAAGCGACGAGGAAAAAAATGATTGACAAACAAAAAGATAAGCCTTTCGGGAAACTGAAAATATTAACGGATGACGACCTTCCTTTTAACTTCGACGAACTTTGCGCCGCCGTAATGAAAAGGCTGTCGCAGGTAGCGGATATTTCCGTAGAACTGAGCTTTGTCAGCGAAGAGGAAATAAGGAGATTAAACGCCGATTTTCGCTCTATAGACAGGGTTACGGACGTTTTGTCCTTTCCCTATCTCGACAAAATAAAGGGGAAAATCCTTTTCGCCGACGAGTATTCCGACGATTTGGACGAAGACGGAAATATTCTTATCGGTTCGCTTTGCGTGTGTTTAAAAAGGGCGGAAGAACAGGCTAAGGAATACGGACATTCGTTAAAGAGGGAAGTTACCTATCTCGTCTTGCACGGAATTTTGCATTGTTTCGGCTTCGATCATATCGAAAAAGACGACGAAGAGGAAATGAGCGGTATTGCCGACGAGATTATGAAAGAAATAAAAATTACGAGGGAAGAAGCATGAAGAGCGGAACGATAGCGGTAGTAGGCAGGGCAAACGCAGGCAAATCGACTCTCGTAAACGTTTTGGTCGGGGAAAAAGTTTCTATCGTTTCCCCAAAACCGCAGACGACGAGAGACAGAATATACGGCGTTTTAACTACCGACGATTACCAGATGGTATTCGAAGATACGCCCGGAATATATAAAGCGTCCTCTCTTTTAAACGGTAGAATGCAAAAAACGGCAAGGGATACGGCGGAACAAACCGACGTCGTCTTGTTCGTCATAGACGGACACGACGGGCTTAAAGAAGAGGATCTTAAAGAAGCGGAGAAATTTTCCGAGGCTTCAGTTCCATATATAGTTGCTCTTACCAAAACGGACATAATGCCGAAAGAAAGAATACCCGAAATCCTCGTTCAACTGTCGGAAAGGGTTAAAGCGGACGAAATAATTCCCGTCTCGGCGAGAAAGGGGAAAAACGTTTCGGAACTCAAACAGCTCTTGCTTTCTTATCTCCCGGAGGGGGGATACGTCTTTGATCCGAACGCCGTATCGGATAAGTCCGAAAGGTTTATGATCGGGGAGATAATGAGAGAAAAAATTCTCCTCAAATTCGACAAGGAAATACCTCACGGGGTTGCCGTTACCGTCAACGATTTTCACCAAAGAGAGGACGGAGTTTACGTTGTCGATATAGACGTAGTATGCGAAAAGCCCAACCATAAGGCGATTATCATAGGAAAACAGGGCAGAGCGTTAAAGGAAGTAAATACTTTCGCAAGGCAGGCAATGGAAAAATTTCTTGACGCAAAAGTCTTTTTAACGACTTTCGTTAAAGTTAAGGAGAATTGGAGAGACCGCGCGGATTTATTAAAACAATACGGTTATTCGGAAGATAAATAATTTTAAAATTTCGGGACATACTCTTTTTATGAAGAATCCTGAAAAGACCGCATGGGAACTGTTTGAAAAAACGGGGAAGGCGGGATATTATATGTTGTATAAAAAACTCAAAGGAAAGAATTGACGACCGTTCGGCGTCAAAGGGGCGAAATATGGAATTGAAATTACGGGCGATAACTTTACGCGCTGTAAATTATAAAGATAACGACCGTATTTTGACTCTTATAACGCCCGAAAAGGGCAAAATTTCAGTAAGCGCCAAGGGAGTAAGAAAAGCAAACGCAAAGATGAAAGCCGTTTCGGAGCCGTTTTGTCTTTCTGATTGCGTTTTTTACGAGCGTTTAGGCAGAATAACTCTTACCGAAGCCGAGATAACCGATACTTTTTTCCCTTTGAGAGAAAATATATCTAAGTATTACGCCGCAAGCGTCGCTTTAGAACTCGTCAACTACTTTTCGCAGGAAAATATGGACGGCAGAAGATTGTTTTCCGCTTTACTTTCCTTTTTAAAAGATATTTGTTATGAAAATAAAGATGAAATAGATCGTTTGGTATCTTTTTTTTGCGAGGTTTTGTCCGACGAGGGTTTCGGCGTCGATTTTTCTTCTTGCGGAAGATGCGGCGGCGAAATATCGGGCAGGGTGAGATTCAATATAAAAGACGGCTTCAACGTTTGTGACAACTGCGCGAGAGAGGGAGACAGGGAATATTCATATAGCACTTATTCCTATCTCAGAAGAACGGCGAATAAAGATATGGCAACTTCGGATAAAAAAGACGGTATAAACGGGATTAAATTTTTCGATTATTACCTTCGCGGAAACGTCGGAATAGAACTTAAAAGCATAAAATTTTTTACGGAAAAGACGACTTGACGGTCGTTTTTTTTCGTTTACGGTTTTTTGTTTTTAAATAATTGACAAGGACTTTACGAAGTGATAGAATAAAAACGAAAAAATACAAAGGAGTTTTTTTATGAACGGAAATATTCGTCCGGAAACTATGGAACGTATCAAAACCGAAGCGCAAGCCAAATCTTTTATCGACGAACAGGTAAAGGAAATAAGAGCGCAAGTCGGCGACAAAAAAGTCCTTCTTGCCCTTTCGGGTGGAGTCGACTCGTCTGTTTGCGCCGCCCTTCTTATCAAGGCTATAGGCAAACAACTCGTTTGCGTGCACGTCAATCACGGACTTCTCCGTAAAGGAGAACCCGAACAGGTAATAGAAGTGTTCCGCAACCAAATGAATGCCAACCTCGTTTACGTCGACGCCGTAGACAGATTTTTGGATAAGCTTGCGGGCGTCAGCGATCCGGAAACGAAGAGAAAAGTAATCGGCGCCGAATTTATAAGGGTTTTTGAAGAAGAAGCGAGAAAACTCGAAGGCGTTGAATTTTTGGCTCAGGGAACTATTTATCCCGACATTTTGGAAAGCGAAAAGGGAGTTAAGGCTCACCATAACGTCGGAGGACTTCCGGAAGACCTTAAATTCGAACTCGTTGAGCCAGTAAAACTTTTGTTTAAAGACGAGGTGAGAGTCGTTGGCAAAGCATTGGGCCTTCCCGACGAAATGGTTTATCGTCAACCATTCCCCGGTCCCGGACTCGGAGTAAGATGTCTCGGAGCCATTACAAGAGACAGACTCGAAGCGGTAAGAGAATCGGACGCTATTTTAAGAGAAGAATTCAAAAACGCCGGACTTCAAGGCAAAGTATGGCAGTATTTCACAATAGTTCCCGATTTTAAGTCTACGGGAGTTTGCAACGGAGAACGCACTTACGCCAACCCTGTTATCATAAGAGCGGTAAATACCGTCGACGCGATGAGCGCTACGGTTGAAGAGATTCCATATACGCTTTTAAAAAAGATAGTCGAGAGAATAACTCACGAAGTAAAAGGCGTCAACAGAGTCGTCTACGACCTTACTCCGAAGCCGCTCGGAACTATAGAGTGGGAATAAAATCGACTTATAGATAGGTTTTTAATGCGATAGCGTTTAAAGCATACGAAGCCCCGACTTGTTCGGGGCTTTTCTATGATGTTTGCGATTTTTATATTAATCTTTGATTTTTGTAGGCAAATTTCATAAAATTTACATTATTTTTTATTTAAGACTGTAATTTTAGTTGAAAAAAAATAAAAAATGTAATACAATATAATTTAGAAAAAAATTAAAATATCTTTTTAGGATGTTTTTTTAGGAGGAACTTTTTAAATGGAAAAGAAAAAGTACGTCTATCTCTTTACCGAAGGAAACGCTAAAATGCGTGAACTTCTCGGCGGTAAAGGCGCAAACCTTGCGGAAATGACCAATATCGGTCTTCCCGTTCCTCAGGGATTTACCATAACCACCGAAGCTTGCACGAAGTATTATGAAGACGGTAGACAAATCAACCCCGATATTCAGGCTGAAATAATGGAATACATCGAAAAGATGGAAAAGATTACGGGTAAGAAATTCGGAGATACCGAAAATCCCCTTCTCGTTTCCGTCCGTTCGGGCGCAAGAGCGTCTATGCCCGGTATGATGGATACCATTTTGAACCTCGGCTTAAACGAAGACGTCGTTGAAGTTCTTATCAGAAAATCCAACAACCCCAGATGGGCTTGGGACTGTTACAGAAGATTTATTCAAATGTATTCCGACGTCGTTATGGAAGTCGGAAAGAAATATTTCGAAAAACTTATCGACGAAATGAAGGAAAGAAAGGGAGTTACCTACGACGTAGAGCTTACTGCCGACGACCTTCACGAACTCGCAAATCAGTTCAAGGCTGAATATAAAAAACAGCTCGGAACCGACTTCCCCAGCGATCCGAAAGAACAACTTTTCGGCGCTATAAAAGCGGTATTTAGAAGTTGGGACAACCCAAGAGCAAATATTTACAGAATGGATCACGACATTCCTTACAGTTGGGGAACAGCCGTCAACGTTCAGATGATGGCGTTCGGTAACATGGGCGACGATTGCGGAACAGGCGTTGCGTTTACCCGTAATCCCGCTACCGGCGAACCCGGACTTATGGGTGAATTCCTTATGAACGCTCAGGGCGAAGACGTCGTTGCCGGCGTAAGAACACCGATGCCAATTTCGCAGATGAAAGAAGTTCTTCCCGCCGTTTACGATCAATTCCTCGGCGTTTGCAAGACTTTGGAAAATCATTACAGAGATATGCAGGATATGGAATTTACCATCGAACAAGGTAAACTCTATATGCTTCAAACGAGAAACGGTAAGAGAACCGCCGCCGCGGCTATCAGAATCGCTTGCGACCTTATAGACGAAGGAATGATCGATGAAAAAGAAGCGCTTCTTCAAATCGACGCCAAGACTCTCGATATGCTTTTGCACCCCACTTTCGACGTTGCCGCGCTTAAAGAAGCGGATAAGAACAACGTAGTCGGAAAGGGTATTGCGGCTTCTCCGGGAGCTGCGGCAGGAACTATCGTATTTACTTCGGAAGACGCCGTTGCTCAAGGCAAAGCAGGCAAGAAAGTCATTCTCGTAAGACTTGAAACATCTCCCGAAGATATCGAAGGAATGAAATACGCTCAAGGTATTTTGACCGTAAGAGGCGGACAGACTTCGCACGCCGCCGTCGTTGCAAGAGGAATGGGAACCTGCTGTGTTTCCGGTTGCGGCGATATAAAGATGCATGAAGAAGAAAAATACTTCGAACTTGCCGGCAAGACTTTCAGAGAAGGCGACGCGCTTTCCCTCGACGGCTCGACCGGAAA
>CADBUU010000051.1 GCA_902797945.1 uncultured Eubacteriales bacterium
AGAACTTTTTATGTTTTAGCTTTAGAAATTTTATTTTCTGTTTTAATTATAATTTTGATTAGCTTTATTAAAAAGAAAATAAAAAATTTTAAAAATAAAAAAGAAGAATTAAATAATTAATTAATTTATGAGTCAAAATTTAATTTTGGCTCAATTTTTTTGTTGCACCTTAAATGTATATGTTTTTTATAAAATATAATATATATCAATAAAATACCATTATACTGCTTTAAATATAAATAATTTGTCCGCTTTGCGGTAAGCGCAGCCTCGGCGGAGCGCTACGTTATTTCACTCTACCCTTGTCGCCGTAAAAAATAAGTCGACCGTTTAGATAGTAAAAAAATAGAAACGAGAATAACTCGTTTCTATTTTTTTTCGACTCGTTCTTCGGTCGACGTTTTTGGAGGCGCCACCCGGATTTGAACCGGGGCGTAAGGGTTTTGCAGACCCTGGCCTTACCACTTGGCTATAGCGCCCTCTCGTTTAATTTCTTGTGTATTATATCACAAAAAATTTATTATTGCAAGTAATTTTCAATCGTAAAATTTATTTTTATTATTTCTATTCAAAAAGAAATTAAAATATTACTTTTCATAAAAAAATAATAGCAACTTTTTTTTGAGAAAAAAGTTGCAAAATCTCCGTGTCTTTCATATATATAACTGTAAACGCGGGCTTATAGTTCGATCATTGTCTTTTAACACGAAATTTTAATATTTATTATGCTAAAAAATAAAGAAGTGTGCCTATAGGTCGATTTTCAAGCCATTTTAGTATTTCTCGTCACCTTTTATCGTTAAAACTTATTTCGCATCTTTGAGAAAATTTTCCGATAAAACGTCAATAAAACTTGAAGAACTTCCGATTTTACGCGCTTCATCAATAATTACGCCCGATTCTTCAAAATACATTTCGATTGCTTGTGAAATAACGCTGACAAAAGGCAAAACGGTGGAAAACCGAACGGAATTTAAAAAATCATCCCCCTTTTTAGCCAAAATACCCATAATCGAACGGGTTCCGATCATCGGAAGGTCCTTATTAACTCCTAAACCGGGTTTTAAAGGCTTATCAGTAAGTTTTATTGTTCCAACTTCTTTTTCGTAGCCGAATGCGGCGTCTATCGCTAAAATTTCACAGTCAGGAAAAGAAATTTTTAAAAATTCGGAAATAAACTTAACGTCTTTAGCGATTATCGGGCGTTCAACACTTCCGAAAACATAAGTTTTTCCGCAAAGTCTTTCCCTTAATCTGCTTCCCACCATCGGTCCTAAACAATCGCCAATCACAGCGTCAGTCCCTATACAACAAACTATAAATTTTTTACCGCCGAAAACTCTGAAGATGCCATCTTTTAAATTATTAACACAATTTTTTTCATTTACGTTATAACAATATTCATTCATGGCTATAATTATTGACAAATAATATTTTATTTAAAACTATTGCAAAAAAGAATTATCTATGATATAATTAAGTTAATTTATACAAATGGAGGATTATTTATAAATGGCAATTGTTGACCTTATTTGCGCCGCAGTGCTATTGATATTCGGTCTCATAGGCCTATTCAGAGGATTTATGAGACAAGTTTTGTCGTTAGTAAGCGGAATAGCCGCTTTGGTAATCGCTTTCTTTATTGTCAGACCTGTTTACCAATTTTTACTTGGAATTGGATTTATTAAAGATATGATAGCCAATATCGGTGGAAGTATCAACGTAAATTGGCCTATCTTGCAAGGTTTTGCAGAGAGCGCCGGAAAAACTCAAGGTTTATTTCTTACCGAAATCGGATTTGCGGTAATACTTTTTATCTTAATAACCATAGTCGTCGGACTTTTAATCAAACTTGTTAAAAAACTTTTGATAATGATTGCGGATATCCCGGGAATAAACATTATCGATAAAGTTTTAGGCGTAGCGCTTGGGTTTGTATGGGCAGCGCTAATTATTGTCGCAGTGTTTATTGTCCTTTCGCTGTTAAGAGACTCTGTTGGCGCCATAGATACTTTTATGACAGATTTTATACCCGAAACTTCATTGACGCATAATTATATTATGAAATTTGCGGCTTATATAATGGATTACATTTCTAAGTTCCTCCAGAATTTAGCGCAATCTGTTAGTTTCTAAAATTAAGATGTTTTTAAAAAAATTACTTGTGATTTATTGATAATCACAAGTAATTTTTTTGCGTCTTTGGATATTGGTTTTTCGCACCTGCCTAATTTTTTTATTTTAAGCTTTTTCGATTATATTTTCTTTAACGTTTAATGCTTTATATAATGCTTTCGTATGCGTTTTAGGAATTTTTAAACCTTTAATAAAAATAAGGTTTCACGTGAAACACATTATTTTCACTTCGTATATAATTGTTTATAAGTTATTCTAACTAAAAGCATAAGTTAAAAATACAATCAACAAGCAATACAGTAAAAAATAACAAGTTGTTTAATGTTTCACGTGAAACACGGCAAAAACATCAAATAAAAGTTTCACGTGGAACAAAAACAAAGGAAAAGTTCCACGTGAAACAAAGAATAAATATAAAAAGAGGTAAAACAGCAATAATTTAATAAATAAATGTAATAAAAGACAATAAATGCAAATACTATATTTATTGAAACGATAAATTAAGTGAAAACTGTGTAAAAAAATTAAATTTGCAGTAAAATAATTGAGTTTTATTATATAATATGATAAAATATAATTGAAATTGTTAAGAGTTTACGTTAAAATTTGTTAACAATTAAAATTCATCGTTTTATTTGAAATTGCAGGAGGTAAAATGAAAAAAACAACAAAAACGTTGATTATAATCGGCATTGTCTTGGTCGTATTTATTGCGGCATTTGCAATAGCCGGGACACTAATGTCGCCAAAAAAACTTGAAACAACCGAGTTTTTTAAATTGGCAGGCGTAACTTATTCAGAGGACGGAATAGGTTATGAAAAAGGAATACAAGGTAATCAAATCGAAAAAATATCAATAGACACTTACACGCTAAAAGGATATACAAAACTTGCAAACGGAAACACATACGTTGAAAAATACAGAGCTTATTTATATCCGTCAGCGATGTTTGAAGATGAAATAAGGACTTTGAAAAATAACGGAATTGTTTTTGATTGCGGAGATCCGAATTCCGGTTCTTTCTTCTCACAGACGATAATGCCGATATTGATGATAGGAATCGCATTGTTTGCAGTGTTTTTCTTGATGAGACAAGTCGGCGGTGGAAGTAAAGGGGCTCTTGATTTCGGAAAGACAAAGGCAAGAGTTAATCAATCTGTCAAGATAAGATTCTCGGATGTTGCAGGCGCAGAAGAAGAAAAAGAAGAATTACAGGAAATCGTAGAGTTTCTGAAAAACCCGAAGAAGTTTTCTTCACTTGGCGCAAGAATTCCGAAGGGTGTTCTCCTCGTTGGACCTCCGGGAACAGGTAAGACATTATTTGCAAAAGCAGTAGCAGGCGAAGCAAACGTTCCTTTCTTTTCGATAAGCGGTTCAGATTTCGTTGAAATGTTTGTCGGCGTTGGAGCAAGCAGAGTAAGAGATTTGTTCAATATGGCAAAAAAGAGTATGCCGTGTATAGTTTTTATCGATGAAATCGACGCCGTTGGCCGTCAAAGAGGGGCTGGGCTCGGCGGAGGAAACGACGAAAGAGAACAAACTCTTAACCAGTTGCTCGTTCAGATGGACGGTTTCGAAGCAAACGACGGTATAATAATAATTGCCGCGACAAACAGAGCAGACATTCTCGATCCCGCATTGTTAAGACCCGGTAGATTTGACAGACAGATATACGTCAATATGCCTGACGTAAAGGGCAGAGAAGCGATATTAAAAGTTCATGCGAGAAATAAACCTCTCGCCGCAGACGTTAACTTTAAAACTCTTGCGAGAATGACTACGGGATTTTCCGGAGCGGATATAGCAAACTTACTAAACGAAGCGGCTATACTTGCGGCAAGGAAAGAAGAAAAGGCAATAACCAATATCGACCTTTACGAAGCTATAAATAAAGTTATAATGGGTCCGCAAAAAAAGAGCAGAGTAGTTACCGAAGAGGATAAAAGAATTACTGCCTATCACGAATCGGGGCATGCAATTTTGGCTAAACTTTTGCCGAACTGCGATCCCGTTCAGGAAGTTTCGATAATTCCGAGGGGAATGGCGGCAGGTTATACTATGACAAGACCGGACAGCGATAATTCTCATTTAAGTAAGAGTAGGCTTCTCGACGATATAGTAATGACTTTAGGCGGAAGAGTAGCCGAAGAACTAATAATAGGAGATATTTCCACAGGGGCTTCAAACGATATAAGCGTAGTTACCGAAAGGGCGAGGAAAATGGTTTCCGAATGGGGAATGAGCGAAAAAATCGGGCTTGTAAACTATGGAAATAACGATCAAGTATTTATCGGAAGAGATATGCAAACCCGCTCTCCTTACAGCGAAACAATAGCGACGGCGATTGACCAGGAAGTAGAAAGAATAATCAACGAAGCTCACCAAAAAGCGATTTCACTTCTATCGGCAAATAAAAATTTACTTCACAATATGGCAAGGCTTCTTATTGAAAAAGAAACTATATATCAAGACGAAGTCGACCTTATTATGCAAGGAAAAGACGTTGCGGAAATTTCGTCATATATGGATAATAAAGAAAGCGAACGACTTGAAAATCCCTTTAAAACAAGAGAAAAGGAAATAAAAAGTCAAGAACCAAAAGATAGTGAAGTCAAAGACGTTCCGCAAATGCCTACGGCAAACGGCGGAGAAGATAAAACGGATACGGACAATAAATAAAAATACCGTTCGGGAGAAATAAAATGGGAAAAGTTATTGCGTTTTCAAACCAAAAAGGAGGAGTAGGTAAGACGACTACTTGCGTAAATATGTCAGCTTACCTCGCAACTCTCGGGAAAAAAGTTCTTCTTATTGATATGGACGCCCAAGGCAATGCTACAACGGGTTTAGGTTTTGATAAAAGTCAACTTGAAAAATCGATTTATAACGTATTGATAGACGGCGAAGAAATTAAAGACGTCTTGTTAAAAACAGGAATAGAAAATCTCGATATTCTGCCTTCGAGCATAGATCTTGCAGGGGCGGAAGTAGAACTCGTCCAACTTAAAAACAGAGATAAAAGATTAAGCGAAGCCGTTGAAAAAATAAAAAACGACTACGATTATATAACTATCGATTGTCCGCCGTCTCTTGGTCTTTTGACAATAAACGCCTTAGCGGCGTCCGACGGAGCCATAATTCCGATACAATCGGAATATTACGCTTTGGAAGGTCTTTCACAACTTATAAATACAGTTAAACTCGTATCGAGAATAAATAAAAATCTTAAAGTCGACGGCGTTGTATTGACTATGTATGACAACAGGGCTTTGGTTTCGAGACAAATTTCCGCGGAAATAAGAAAGTTTTTCGGTAAAAAAGTGTTTGAAACGGTAATACCGAGAAATATCAGAGTTTCGGAAGCTCCGAGCCACGGAGTTCCGGTAATGCTTCACGATCCAAAATGCGCGGGAGCGAAAGCGTATCTTGCAATAACGGAAGAATTTATCGAAAGGGAGGAGACGAAATGAAAGTAAATAAAGGTCTCGGAAAAGGACTTTCCGCTTTATTTGCGGAAACAGAAGAAGACTACGGAGAAATACTCGACGCTCAGAAAGAAGGCGTTACCGAACTTAATATCGACGATATTTATCCAAACCCCAATCAACCGAGAAAGGTATTCGATCAAACGGCTTTAAACGAACTTGCAGATTCTATTTCCAAACACGGCGTAATAATGCCGATCGTTGTCAACAAAGAAGGCAATCGTTATATGATAATTGCCGGCGAAAGGCGTTACAGAGCAAGTAAAATTGCGGGTAAAACGACTATTCCGGCAGTAATTAAATCTTACGACGAACGTGAAATTAAGGAAATTTCCTTAATAGAAAACCTTCAAAGAGAAGATTTAAACCCCATAGAAGCGGCAATGGCAATGCGTCAACTTATGGACGAATATAATCTTACTCAAGAAGAATTATCCGAAAGAATAGGAAAAAGCCGTTCTGCGGTTGCAAATACGTTAAGACTTTTATCTCTGTCTCCCGACGTCATACAACTTATTTCCGAAAATAAACTTTCGGCAGGACATGCCAGAGCTTTGATAACTCTTCCTCAAGCGGAACAGGAAATAATAGCGAATAAAATTATCACAGACGGTTGGAGCGTTAGAGACGTCGAAAAATCAGTAAGGGATTATTTCAATCCTCCCGAAGAAAAACAAAAGAAAAAACGTGAAGAAATGAGCGTCGAACTTAAAGATATGATAGTCAGAATGCAACGCGATTTCGGAACAAAAGTTTCGGCGATAGGAAACGACCATAAGGGCAGAATATATATAGACTATTATACGAGAGACGACCTCGACAGAATTTGCGATATTTTAGAACTTATTGAAAAAGATAATTCTCTAAAATAAAAAATCAGGACGAAAAAAATCAAAAATTTTCGTCCTTTTTTTAAAATTTAGACGTTAATTTAAACGCAATGAGACAGAATGGCTAATTTTTTTTGCGGGAAAAATTTATTTTATTCTGTCTCGTTTTGCTCTGACTTTTACTGAATTTTTTAAAAATTTAATTCTATACAAATGAACGTTCAACAAATAATATTATTGATTTTACTTCTTCTTTCTCTTTTGGTTATAATTTTTACTTTAATTTTAAATAAACTCTATCGCACGTTTTTTATCATTGACAGAATGAGCGGAAAAAGTTTTGAAAAATTTATAACCAAATTATATATTAAGTTAGGCTATAAGGCAATTACCACTAAGACGAGCGGAGATCAAGGAATAGACGTTATAATACAAAAGAGATTTTTAAAAATCGGAATACAAACTAAACGATATAATAAGCCCGTGGGAAACAAAGCGGTCCAGGAAGCGACAGCCGGGAAAAAATATTACAGGTTGAATAAAATTGCGGTAATTACAAATAATTATTTTACTAAATCGGCTAAAGAACTTGCCTATGCCAACGACGTGGAACTTATAGATAGAGATAAACTTAAAGAACTAATAGAAAAAGCGTATAAAAAATAAACCGATAATCGCTCTATACCGCGACTTGTCGGTTTATTTTTTATAAAGGTTTTTTTCTTTCTTTTCCGTTTCCTCTCGGATAGACAACGGGAGTTAAATTGATTTTATCTATTTTAATTATCGATCTGTTTCCGCAACCTTCCGGAAGAGTATATTTTTTTACATAATCTAACTTTCCGCCGAGTATTTTAATGGCGTTTTCCGCTTCACTTACTTCTTCGTTGCTCTCTCCCTTATACGCTATAAAACTACCGCCTACCTTTAAAAATGGTAAACAATATTCGCATAAAACGTTTAATCTTGCAACCGCTCTCGCAGTCGAATAATCAAATAAGTGGCGGTATAGGTCGTTTTTTCCGAGAACTTCCGCTCTTTCATTTATTATTTTACAGTTTAAACCAAGAGATAATTTTACCTTTTCGAGATATTTACATTTTTTCTCGGTCGCCTCCACTAAGGTAAATTTAAGATCATCTCTTAAAATCATTAGAGGGACGGAAGGAAACCCTCCTCCGGAGCCTATTTCTATAATTGTGGAATTGTGTTTAAAAATATCCACACCTATTGAACTGTCTAAAAAATGCTTTATGAGAGTTTCTTTTCCTTCTTTTATAGAAGTAAGGTTGAATATTTTATTATTTTCCTCTAATATTAAGGCAAATTCGTTAAATTTTTCTATTTGTTCCCGAGTTAAATTTATGTTGAAAATTGAAAATAATTCTTTCATAAGAGTATTTTAACACACAATAAAAAATTTATCAACGCCTTTTGTTGATAAAAAAATAATTTTGGTTGATAATTAAAAATTTTAACTTTTAATCGGACAAACTCTTGCTTTTTTTCTTAATATTATATATAATATACTATATAATCTATAATTATTTTCATAAATTATTTTTTTAGAAAAACTGTAAACCGACTTATAAAGAATTTAATAACCTAAAAAAATTAAATTCACCTTTTTATAAACCGACTTATAAACAATTAAAAAAATAATTTTTCAGTTATAATAAAAGAAAAATTAACTTTTCAACAATTAAACACAAAACTATTATTACTACTTTTAGTTAAATATAAAAAATAAGAGGAATAAAAATGAAGGTAATCGTAAACGGGACCGATTTATCGAATGCAGTAATGAAGGTATCGAAGGCAATAAGCGTAAGAACGACTAATCCAATACTTGAAGGAATAAAATTATCAGTTAAGGGAGACGATTTAACTCTTTCCGCGACGGATATGGAAATTGCCATTGAAAAAACAATTATGTCAGATACTTTCAACGAAGGGGAAACGGTAGTTCAGGGAAAGATATTTGCGGAATTCGTAAAAAAACTCGAAAATGAGGATCAAGTAGAACTCAATCTTATGGATAACGAAGGAAGACTAAAAATAGTTTACGGAAAATCCGAAGTTTTCTTTTCAACTTTAAATCCCGACGAATTTCCGACGATAAGAAAAGATTTCAGAGAAAAAGCGTTTACTCTTACTCAAAAAGATTTTAAAGATATAATTGGAAAAACTTCTTTTTGCTGTTCTACGGACGAAAGTAGACCGATACTTAAAGGCTGTCTTTTAAACGTTTCGGGAAACGTGTTAACTTGCGTTGCGTTAGACGGATTCAGACTTGCGGTAGCGAAGAAAAATTTAAGAAATTCTTCTTCAGATTTTAAAGTAATAGTTCCGGCAAGGGCGCTTAACGAAATCACAAGACTTTTAGATAAAGACGAAGAAGAGGTAACTTTCGTTTCCGAGGACAATACTTTACTTATAGAAGTTGACGGAACGGTATTGACTACGAGACTTTTGGAAGGGGAGTTTATAAATTACAACCAAGTAATACCCGGCGATTTTATAACCACGTTAAGAATTTCAAGACCTATGTTTTTAAATAGTCTGGAAAGAGCGTCGGTCGTTGCTAAGGAAGCAAAAAATCTCGTTAAACTCGATATAAAGGAAAATTACGTAAACGTATCGGCAATCTCCGAAAGCGGTAACGTAAATGAAAATATAATCTCAAATCTCGAAGGAAAAGATATTACGATAGCATTTAATTCTAAATATCTATGCGACGCATTGAGGGCTTCGACGGATGAATTTGTGAATATATATCTCAATTCACCTATTTCTCCATGCGTTATAAGACCTTATTCGGGAGACGAATATCTCTATCTTATACTTCCGATAAAGATAAATTATTGAAAAAGAAGTTAAATTTAATTATTTAACCTTTTAAAAGTTTGACAAAATAAAATAAAAAAAGTATAATGCAATAGCATTAAAAAATAAAAGGGAGCAATATTATGAAAAGAACTTATCAACCTAAAAAGAAAACCAGAAATAAGGTTCACGGATTCAGAAAAAGAATGTCGACCAAAAGCGGAAGAAACGTTTTAAAGAGAAGAAGAAATAAAGGTCGTAAAAGACTTACTTACTAAAAATAGAAGGTAATTTTGGATCACAGGCTTAAAAGAAGCGAAGATTTCGACAGAGTTTTCAAAAACGGCAAGAGAGTTTACGGAAAATCTCTTATGATGCTTTATATAAAGGCGAATAGTTTAAAGATAGGCTATTCAGTCAGTAAAAAGCACGGTAAAGCGGTCGTGAGAAATCAGATAAAGAGAAAACTGAGAGCGGCGATAAGGGAAGTTTTTGAAAATATTAATGGAAATTACTATATAGTTCTTTTACCGAAAGTTAAAGAAAATTACGATTTTCACGAATATCTCGCAGATATAAAATACCTTATGAATAAGGAAAAAATGACGGATGCTTATAAATAAATTTTTTATTAAAATTCTTAAATTTTATAAAAAATATCTGTCGCCCGGAATAAGGTCAGGTTGTATTTTTACTCCTACTTGCAGTATTTACGCCATAGAAGCGTTGGAAAAACATAATTTTATTGTAAGTTTTTTCTTGATAATATGGCGAATACTGAGATGTAATTCTTTAAATAAAGGCGGTTTTGATCCCGTCCCGGATAATATAAACGTTAAAAAATGGTTATATTAAAAAGAGATAAAAATAAACCGATCTTATTTTAATCGGAGCGAAAACGCTCCGTTTTTCATCTGCGTTAAAATAAAAGGATCAAAATGGGAATTATAAATTTACTTTCAGCCGTAAGTATAAATTCATTCGGAAACGGTTTCGGCGCTGCCGATCTAAGTTACGAGTGGATTTGCCGTATAATAGAATGGATAGTAGGATTTGCCGGGGACGTAGGTCTCGGAATAATTTTATTTACGGTAGCGCTTAAACTTATTACATTACCTCTGGATATTTTTTCGAGAGCGTCCATGAAGAAAAATTCTTTAAAAATGGAAATGATGAAGGGCGATCTTGAAAAGTTACAGAAGCAATATGCCAATAATCAGGCTCTTTATCAGCAGAAAATGACTGCTCTTTATAAGAAGAACGGTTATTCTGCTTTTTCGGCGTGTTTACCGACTATTGTAACACTCGTATTTTTCTTTATCGTCTTAGGCGCTTTCAATTCCTATTCGAGATATTCGGAAAAAGAAGTTTTCAACGAAATGGGACGAGCTTATACGGAAGCCGTTGAATCTTTCGAAGACGATAACGTAATAGTTAAAGACGAAAACGACGAAAAAACTTTTTATATAAACGTAAATAAAGTTTTAGAAAAAGAAAACGCTTCTGAATATTTTAGCGGTTACTCTAATACCGTAAATACGAATACGGAAGAGTATTCTTTAAAAAATATAGAAGAAATAGCGAATAATACTAAATTTCTTTCTAAATATTCTTTGGAAAAATATTTTAAAGACGGTAAATATAATACAGATAACGAACTTTTGATTTCTAAGGTAAGCGCCGATACTCATAAAAAGATAATAAGTTTATTGAGCGAAGAAACTAAAAATTCGTTAGAAAAAGACGGAACGATTAAAAACGACGTAATAAATAATCTTACCGAATTTTACGAGAAAACTTCTGAAGAAGTAAAAGTATATTTTAAAGACGGCGAAAGCGGTAAAGTAATAAATTACGAAAAAATATTCGAAGATTTTGAAGATATAAAAACCGAATTCGAAACGAAAGCGGAGGAAACCGTAAGTTCGAGAGCGATAGAAAGCGTTTTAGTTAATTTTAAAGAAAACGTCATAATAAAACAGGCGAGAGACAGCGCTGCCGACGCATATTATAACAGCAGTTCTCATTCTAAAATTATTCCATGGGTAAAAACTCTTTGGGTTGTGGACAGTCCTTTTTCGAGCGCGCTTAAAACTTACGATTCTTTCTCGAAATCTATAAATAATAACGTAGGATCTTTGACTGAAAACGCTTATGAGGAAATTACCTATAATCTTTCCGACGAAAGACTCGTTGGTTTTGGAAAGGGTAACGGTTACTTCATTTTGGTTGCGTTATCTATTCTCTCAATGCTTGGTTCTACCGTAGTTATGAATAAGACTCAGAAAGCTCAAACTCAGTTGTCGTCGGTAGACGGCGCGAACGGAACGGCGGCTTCCACTCAAAAAATGATGACTTGGATGATGCCGATAATGTTCGGTATTTTCGCATTCATTTATTCGGCTTCGTTCTCCCTTTATATGATAACGAGCACGGTTTTATCTACTCTTTCGACTTTGATTATAAATTTCTTCGTTGAAAGGTCGTTTAAAAATAAGATAGATAAAGAAATGGCTGAAAAAGCGGAAAAACAAAAATACGGAAAAAAACGTTATTAAACGGAGGTATAAAATGGCATATTATTATGGAAAGACCGTAGAAGAAGCGATAAATAACGGTCTTAAAGAAATGAACCTCGATAAAGCGCAGGTTGAAGTAAGGGTTTTGGAAGAGCCGACGAGGGGATTTTTGGGAATTAACGCTAAAAAAGCGAAAGTTGAAATTTTTGAAATTAAATCCGACGGGTCGAGAGCGGTAGATTTTCTTAACGGTTTATTCGATATTATGAACGTTACCGCTAAATGTAATCTCGAAGAAGAAGACGAAAAGATAGTTATTGACCTCGTAACAGATAATTCTTCGGCTTTAATAGGTTATAGAGGCGAAGTTCTCGATTCTCTTCAATGTCTTGCCGGAGCGATCGCAAACACCGGCAGAAGCGAATACAGAAGAGTCGTAGTCGACTGCGAGGGATACAGAGGAAAGAGAGAGGAAACTCTCGTCGCCCTTGCCAATAAACTCGCCGCTAAAGCGGTAAGAACGGGCAGAAAGGTAACTTTGGAACCCATGACGCCTTACGAGAGAAGAATTCTTCATTCTACTCTTGCGGAAAGCCCCGACGTTAAAACGCAGTCTGAGGGAAAAGAACCAAACAGATACGTCGCAATTATTCCGAACAATTTAAAGCCCGGCGCGGACAGACCTTTCGATGAAAGAAGAAAGGGCAGAGAAGGCGGACATAACGGAAGAAAAGACGGATATAGAAAGAGCGGAAGAAGAGACGAAACGCCTCGTCAACCGAGACCTAAAACAAGCGGTTTCGGAACATTCCTCGGAAATTCTCTTAAAAACGAAAATAAAACGGAAGAATAAAAAAATAAACCCCGACTTTTGAAGTGAACCCCAAAGTTTGGACAAAATTTTTTAATTAAATTATTTGAGATTGAGTTCGGTATTCAGCCGGACTCATTTTCAA
>CADBUU010000052.1 GCA_902797945.1 uncultured Eubacteriales bacterium
GCGCAAAAATACGAAAACGGCATTATAGCGGTAGGAAAGTATATAATGAGTTTTATCGGATTTTTCCCTGCGGATAAACCGAGATACATGGCTTTGTGCGTTGTAGACGAGCCTGTCGGGGGGTTATACGGATCTACCGTTGCGGCGCCTCTTGTAAAAGAAGTTTTTGAGGGGATAATAAAAGTTAAAAATATAAAATCGGCGGTGTAAAATGACGAGCGATAAATTGTTTTACGGAGTAGAGATAATAAGCGTTTCGGGAGTTATTCCGAATGAAATAGAAAGCATTTCCGACCATTCGGAAAAAATAGATAAAAATTGTCTGTTTTTTTGCAGAAAAGGCAATAATGACGACGGGGCGAAATATGCCGTAGAAGCAATAAGACGCGGAGCCGTAGCGATTGTTGCGGAAAAGCCGATAGAGTGCGGAGTTTGCGTTATCGTCGTCAAAGATAGTTATGAGGCTATGGCTGTCATTGCCAAGAATTTTTACGGGGATTTTAAAGGTAAAATAAAAACCGTCGGTTTGGTCGGAACAAACGGAAAAACTTCGACTTGTCATTTTATAAGACAGACGCTTGAAGCGTATGGAAAAAACGTCGCCGTCGTCGGCACGATAGGAAATTATATTTGCGGAAAAAAATACGACGGGGAATTGACTACGCCCGGACTTTTTGAACTCTACCGTCTTATTGATTTGTCAATTAAAGAGGGAGCGGAGGTTTTTGTCGTCGAAATCTCCGCGCACGCTATTTATCAAAAAAGAACGGAAGGTATTTATTTTGATTTTTTGATATTTACAAATTGCACCGAAGATCACCTCGATTATTTTAAAACTTTCGAAGCGTATAGCAACGTTAAAAAAAGCATATTTTACGACGGGTATTACGGCAAGGCGATAATATGCGCCGACGACAAGACGGGAAGGGAAATAATAAAAGGTATTTCACGCCCCTTCGTTTTATACGGAATTGATAAAAAATGTGATTTTTATGCCGATGAAATAAAGGAAAGTCTTTCAGGTAACGATTTTATTCTCAGTATTTACGGAAAAAAGTATAAAGTCAATTTGCCGCTTATAGGTTTGTTTAACGTCTATAATATTTTGGCGGCTGTTTCCTGCGCTACGGAACTCGGAGTTCCTCTTTCTTTTTCGGTTGAATTTATTTCTGAGATAAAACCCGTAGACGGCAGACTTAATTATCTGGGACTTGTAAACGGCGGAAGGGTTTTCGTCGATTACGCGCATACGCCCGACGGGCTTTTGAAAACTCTTTCATCGCTGAAAAAAGTATGCGAGGGGAATTTGTATTGCGTTTTCGGCTGCGGAGGAAACAGGGAAAGAGAAAAAAGAAAAATTATGGGAGAAATATCGGCGAGGTTTTGTGATTTTACGATAATTACAGACGATAACCCTCGATTTGAAAAGGGCGACGAGATAAGAAAGGAAATAGAAAGGGGTGTAAAAAATTTCTGTGGAAAATATATTTCTTTAGGGGATAGACGAGAAGCGGTTTGCTTCGGAATAAACCTCTTAAAAAAAGGGGATTTATTAGTCGTTGCCGGAAAAGGCGCCGAAAAATATCAGGAAATACAAGGAGAGAAATATCCTTTTGACGAATTAAAAGAAGTGGAAAAAATTATTATCGAAAAAGGAGGGAAAATACCGGGTTGAAGATTTTTTTATCCGTCATACTTTCGACGGCGATAATTTCCGTCGCCGTCGGATACGTTACAATACCTTTACTCAGAAAACTTAAAATGGGGCAAAATATACTCGGTTACGTTAAGGAACACGGGTATAAGAGCGGAACGCCGACTATGGGCGGAATTATTTTTGTTTTGTCCGCCATAACGGTTTTTTTCCTGTTTGCAAGAAAAGACGTATATCTTTCCGTCGTTTGCGTTGCGGTCGGCGTCAGTTATATGATAGTAGGAGGTTTTGACGACGGAATAAAAATAAAACTGAAAAGAAACGAGGGGTTAAGTCCTATTCAAAAAACGTTATTCGAACTCGTCATTGCGGTAGTCATCGCTTCTTTTTCTCAATACAGAGGATTGACGGGTGTTTTTATTCCGTTTACGAAAAATTTCATCGACCTCGGGATATGGCATTTTCCGCTGTGCTTGTTGGTTTTTATAGCGACGACGAACAGCGTCAATCTTACCGACGGGTTGGACGGGCTTGCCGGAGGAGTGTCTTGGGTTTATTTTGCAGTTATGGGAACTCTCATTTATTTGCAGACAAAATTCGGGTTTGCCGTTTATTTTAACGATAAAGAATATTTAAACCTCTCTTTGCTTTGTTTTTGTATGGTCGGAAGTATTATCGGGTATCTTCTTTTCAATACCTTTAAAGCGTCTGTTTTTATGGGGGATACTGGCTCTCTTTCGCTTGGCGGTTTTATAGCGAGCGTCAGCATGCTTAGCGGAAATTTATTTTTTATTCCGATTTTGGGAATAACTTTCGTCCTATCGAGCATATCCGTTATAGTGCAAGTTGTTCACTTTAAGAGGACGGGGGAAAGGGTGTTTTTAATGGCGCCCCTTCATCACCATTTTCAGCATAAGGGATTCAGCGAAAGTAAAATCGTTTTCGCATATAAATTCGTTACCTTATGCGTCGGGCTTGCGTGCCTTATTTCGTATCTGTAAATCGGAGGTTATATGTATTTAAAAAAGGATAAATTTTTAGTGGTCGGAGCGTCGAAAAGCGGAGTCGGAGCGGCAAAACTTTTGCTCGGAAAAGGGGCGAAATGCTATATTTACGACGATAATCAAAGCGAGAGTGTAAAAACGGCGCAAAAAAATCTTGAAAAACTCGGGGCGGTGATCGTCGGAAAAGAAGAGATCGGGGAAGTCGTGGAAAACGTCGACGTCGTGGTTTTAAGTCCCGGCGTCGCAATAGATCACGATATTCCCGTGGCGGCGAAAAGAAGCGGGAAAAGAATAATCGGAGAACTCGAACTCGCATTCTCTTTTTGTCATGCTCCGATAGTCGCGGTAACGGGAACGAACGGCAAAACGACTACTTGCACGATGATAGATTGCGTTTTATCGGGGAGCGGCATAAACAGCGTTTTATGCGGAAATATCGGGACGCCGGTTTCTACCGTTTTGGAAAAGATAAACGACGATTCCGTCGTGGTCGCGGAAGTGTCAAGTTTTCAGCTCGAAACGGTAAGTCGGTTTACTCCTCATATCGCCGTCGTTTTAAACGTTACCCCCGACCACCTTTCGAGGCATTACAATATGGAAAACTATATTTATATAAAGAGTCGTATTGTTCAGGGGCTTAAAGAAAGCGAATACGCAGTCTTGAATTACGACGATCAGACGGTCAGAAAGTTTTCCGAAAAAACGAAAGGAAAGATAATATATTTTTCCACTAAAACAGAAGTTGACGGCGCTTACGTTTCAAACGGTAAAATTTTTTATAAAGGGAAATACGTCGTCGACGTTTCTTCTCTTCAATTTAGTGAAGAGCATAATCTCGGCAACGCTTTGGCTACCGTATGCGTCGCAGAACTTATGGGGGTAAGCGAAGAGGGAATAGCGGATAATCTGTGTTCCTTTAAAGGCGTTCGGCATAGAATACAGTTTATTAAGACGATAAACGGAGTCGATTATTATAACGATTCCAAAGCGACCAACGTCGACGCAACCGTTAAAGCGATCGACGCTATGCGAAAACCGACCGTTTTAATTATCGGCGGTAAAGATAAAGGTCTCGGATACGACGGGCTTTTCGAAAAGATAAAGAAAAGTTCCGTAAAGGAAGTCGTTATAACGGGGGAAAGTAAGTTCGCAATGTATGACAGCGCCGTGAAAGCGTCGTTTAAAAACATTTCGGTAATCGACGATTTTTACCTCGCCGTTAAAGTTTCGTCAATGATAGCCAAACCCGGCGACGCCGTAATATTAAGCCCTGCGTGCAGCAGTTTCGACAGATTTTCCGATTTTGAAGAAAGAGGAGAAGAGTTTATAAAAACCGTGGAGGCGCTCAATGAAAAGGCTGATTGAGCGAGGGGCGAAAACTAAAAGGGGGAGAGGGGATATTCTTCTCCTCCTTTCGGTAATTGCCCTTTCTCTCGTCGGGTTGATTTTCGTTTATTCGGCGAGCAGTTATTCTTCTTTGTCTACATACGGAAATAAATATTACGTCGCAGGTAAACATCTCGTCGGGCTTTTGCTCGGTTACGCAGGGCTTATAACGGGTTGCGTCGTCGATTACGGAAAATATAAAAAATTCGGCTTGGTTTTTCTTATCGTCGCAATCGTTCTGCTGCTTTTGGTTTTTACTCCTTTGGGGGTTGAAAATTACGGGGCTAAAAGGTGGATAAATCTGGCGGCGATAACCGTTCAGCCTTCCGAAATCGCAAAGATTTGTTATATCGTTTTCGTTGCGAATTATTTTTCGTCGGATATGAGCAGGGCGAAGAGTTTTTGGGGAATTATTCCCGTGATCGTAGCGGGCGGGGGAATCTGCCTTTGCATAATTCTCGAACCTAATATGTCTATAACGATGTGTTTCGGAATGTTGATGCTTTCTCTTTTGTTTGCGGCAGGCGTGAAAATAAAACATTTTGCGATAATTCTTTTCCCTATCCTCTTATGCGTGCCTCTTCTTATTATTGCGGAACCTTATAGACTTAACAGGCTTTCCGCGTTTTTAAATCCATGGGCTTCGCCTAAAGGCGAGGGGTATCAGTTGCTGCAATCTCTCTATGCGTTAGGTTCGGGCGGTTGGTTCGGAGTAGGGCTTTTCAATTCGAGACAGAAATTCAAATTTCTTCCTTTTTCCGAGAGCGATTTTATTCTCGCGGTTATAGGGGAAGAAGTGGGATTTATGGGACTTTTATTGCTTTTTGCGCTGATATTTTTTATTTTTTACCGAGGAATCAGGATCGCCGTTTCGAGTAAAACCCCTTTCGGGTATATGCTTGCGGTCGGAATATCGAGCGTATTTATAATTCAATCGCTTATAAATATTCTTGTCGTAACGGGAAGTATTCCGCCTACCGGACTTCCTCTTCCTCTCGTTTCGGCAGGAAACACCTCTCTTGCCGTGTTTTCGTTTTCGTTCGGCGTATTATACAATATTTCAAAAGATAAAAACCAATAGTTTTTAAACCGTCGCAAAATGCGGCGGTTTAACTTTTTTTCTCCGCTTGGAATACAATACATTGTGTATTATTTCCAAAAGGAGAACAAATGGAAAAATTCGTAATAAACGGCGGTAAAAGGTTGTTCGGAGAGGTTAAAATACAGTCTGCGAAGAATTCCGTTTTACCGCTTATTGCTGCGAGCGTAATTAACGACGGAAAAACCTATATAGAAAACTGTCCGAAAATAAGCGACGTCCTCGTAATGATGAAAATTATCAAAGAAATAGGCGGTAAAGCGTATTTCGATAAAGACGATCTCGTTATCGACGGCAGGGGAATAGATAAGTGGATATTGCCTTGCGACTTAACGAGAGAAATAAGGGCGTCGGTATTTACCGTCGGCGCTTTGATTTCAAGATTCGGCTATGCTTCGACGTGCGTTCCGGGAGGTTGTAATATAGGAGATAGGCCGATAGATATACATATAGAGGCGCTAAGGGGTTTAGGCGCGAAAGTTATAGAGGGCGACGAGGTTATATTTGACGGAACGAAAGGGCTTGACGGATGCGTTACTTTGAGATTTCCTTCGGTCGGCGCGACTGAAAACGCAATGATGGCAGCGGCGAGAGGAAGCGGAACGTGCGTTATTAAAAACGCGGCGAAAGAGCCTGAGATTATTGACCTTCAAAAATATTTGAACGCATTGGGCGCTGAGGTTCAAGGCGGCGGAAGCGATACGGTCGTAGTTCGCGGAAAAGATAAAATAATCGGACGGGAAGTAAGGATAAGACCTATTGCGGATAGGATAGAGGCGGGGACGTTTGCCTTTTTTACGGTCGCATGCGGAGGGGAAATACGCTTTTTGGAAGAAAGTTTTCCCAAATATTTATTTTTATCCGAAATTTTTCGGAATAACGCTTGCAAAATATATGTTAAAAATGGTAAAATAGAAGTAATAAAGGTCGAAGAAAGGCCGAAAGGCTTCGGGAAGATTTGCGCTATGCCGTATCCGGGGTTTCCGACCGACCTTCAACCTCAACTTGTCGCTGCGTCGTGTTTTGCCAAAGGACTAACGGTTGTCGTCGATAAAGTGTTTCCGAACAGATTTTCTTTTGTGGAACAATTATTAAAGACAAATGCCGATATCGAGGTGTTCGGCAATGCGTGCGTCGTTAGCGGAGGAAAAGCGTTAACTAGTGCCGAAACTTACGCCGGCGATTTAAGGGGCGGAGCAGCGCTTATTACCGCAGCGATAGCGACGGAGGGAAAATCCGTCGTCGGCGGTGTTCGCTATATAGACAGAGGTTACGAAAATATAGAAAAAAAACTTAGAAATATCGGCGCTGACGTAAGTAGAGTCGATTTTTAAACGGAGACGTTCTATGAGGTATAAGAAATGGATTATTGTAAGCACGATAGTGGTTTTCGCGCTCGTGGTCGTTCTAACCTCTTTATGGCTGACGAGAGTAAGAGAAGTCGAGGTTAAAATAATTTCTGCAGATGAAGTGCCGATGGAAAAATACGATTTCGTCGATAAAACCGTGTCTTCGGTTTCTCTCGGTAAACAACTTCCGTTTATTAACGTATCCGAAATAAAAAGAGAAATAGAAAAAGATTCCTATCTTTCTGTCCTTTCAATAGAGAAAAAATTTCCGTGCAGAGTTTCCGCCTGCGTAAAATTGCGAAAGGGATATTTTTCAATTTTTACGGGAGGCAAATATTATCTTTTGGACGACGAGTTCGCTTTACTTGATTTTTCCGATAACGATTTGTCCAAGGGCGGTGTAATTCCGATAGAAACGAATAACATATCTCTCGATTTTACCTCTTTTGAAAAAGGGAGTGTAATAGACTATGGGAAAGACGTTCTTTTTTCCGCAATGGTCGAAATATTTGCCGGCGTTCGCGACAGATTTAATACGGTTGATAAAATTATCGTAAACGGAAACGAAGGCGGAGTAAACAGAGATAGGGTTTATTTCGTAATGAAAACGGGCGTAGCCCTTGAATTCAGATTTTCAGATCCGTCCGGAGGAAGGAAAAAAGACGATTACGAGACGGGAAAACGAGCGGTGATAAAAAGCGTGGTATCGGTGAACGATTTTTATGAAAATCTCGACGAAAAGAAGAAGTCGGAAGGATTTATTATAACCTATCTTACGGACGGATACGAAGTAAAAACGGTTTATAATTCAATTGACAGATAAAGCGAATAAGGGTTTAAAGATGGCTGGCGCAAGAGCGGTGAATTGTAAAAATTTAATAATTTATAAGAGGGTTTTCTCTTATGTTCGGTAATTACGTCTGCGCATTGGCAATTACTTCTTCGACGCTGTCTTCATTTGTTTGTGAAAGGGGCGTAAACCATACCTTTGAAATTTTATTTAGCGAAGAAAGTTCATACGAGGGTTTTTCCGACGGCGCTTTTTTCGACGAAGACGAGTTTTCGTATCTTTTGGTAAAACACCTTAAAGCGTTAAAAGAAAATCGTAAGGGAAGACTTGGTAAGGTTTACGTCAGTATTCCGAGCGCGTTTATAAGGCTTGAAACAAAAAAACTGAAAAAAGACTTTAAAAAGATAAAAAGAATAAAATACGAAGATATAGAAGAGTTGTTTGACGCCGGTGAAGATGAAATATCCTTAAACGGTTTCGAGCCGGTAATGCGTTCGCCCGTGTATTTTACTCTCGACGATAACGTCAGAACTTTGGAACCCGTTGGCAAAAAATCGTCGGTCATTCTCGGGTATTTATCATATTATCTCGCAAAAGATTATTTTACGGATAAAATAAAAAAGGCAGCCGAAACCGTCGGGATAGATGAAATTTGTTTTGTTTTTGACGGCTTTTCGGAGGGGATTTATTTGCTTGGTAAAGAAGATAGAGAAATTCCTTCCGTAATAGTCGATATGGGATATATTTCCACAGGGACGATTCTTTTTTGGGGCGGAGGAATAGTGGCGAAAGACGCCTGCGATTTCGGAGACGGGTATATTACGGCGTCGTTCGTTGAAAAGTATTCGCTTTCAATGGACGAGGCGGAGAAATTAAAAAGGAAAGTCAATCTCGGACTGAAAACCGTCAATTCGGAATTTTACTCGGTCGAATGCGAAGGCGGCGTAAGGTTTTTTCCGATTAAAGAGGTTAACGGTATCGTTACGGAAAGACTGGACGAGTTGTCCGGAAATCTCGACGGGTTTATAGAAGAAATTACCGGTAAGGTAAAGAGGAACGTTTCGATTTATCTTACGGGAAGCGGATTTAAATATATTCGCGGGGCAAGGGAGCACGTCGCAAAAAGATTGTGTATGCCGGTCGAAATTATAGCTCCCGACTTACCGACTAAAGGCAGAGTCGAGGATTCGGCAAAATACGCGCTACTTGACTTTGCTCTTAATGGCAATGAAAAAAATATCGATAATTTAATTTATTAACGGAGGATGAATAATGTTTGATTTTAACGAAGAAGCAACCAATGAAGGTTTAAACGTATGTAAAATAAAGGTCATAGGCGTTGGAGGCGCGGGAAACAACGCCGTCAACAGAATGATAGAACTTGATATTTCGAGCGCTAAATTCGCTGCGATTAATACGGACAAGCAGGCTCTTATGCGTTCGTTTGCGCCGCAGGAATCGAGAATTGCGATAGGCGAAAGTCTAACCAAAGGTTTAGGCGCCGGGTCCGACCCCGAAGTCGGAGAAAAAGCGGCGGAAGAGAGCAGAGAAGAACTTGAAAAATTAGTCGACGGTGTAGACCTTCTTTTCATTGCCGCCGGTATGGGCGGAGGAACGGGCACGGGCGCGGCTCCCGTTCTTGCAAAGATAGCGAAAGAAAAAGGTTGCGTAACGGTTGCAGTCGTTACAAAGCCGTTTGCCTTCGAAGGGAAAAGAAGGGAAGAAAACGCAAAAAAAGGAATTGCAAACCTTACGAAATACGTCGATACCATTATCATTATTCCGAACGATAAACTTCTCGAAGCCCTTCCTCCCGATACGACTATGGTAGACGCTTTAAAGGTTGCCGACGATAATCTCCGTCAAGGTATTTGCGGTATAGCGGATCTTATTTCCACTCCGTCGATGATAAACCTCGATTTTGCAGACGTCAGAAATATAATTCAGAATCAAGGGCTTGCCCACATGGGAGTCGGTAGAGCAAAGGGCGAAAACAGAGTTGTGGAAGCGGTCAGACAAGCAGTGTCGAGTCCTCTTTTGGAAACGACGATAGAGGGAGCGAAAGGCGTTATACTCAACGTTCGCGGCGGTAAAGACCTTACTTTGGGACAAGTTTACGAGGCTGCGAGGTTGGTTCAGAGCGTAGTTGACGATTCGGCGAATATTATTTTCGGAACAAATATCAGCGAGGAATTGCAGGAAGAAATCGAAATTACCGTAATAGCGACGGGTTTTACGCCGAAAGAACATAAACAGGAAGCAAGCAGAACTCCCGTTTACAACACATACAGAACGGCTGAAAGACCTATCGGAACGCAAGTTTCCAAAGACAGCGCTTTCGAAAGGCTTATGAGGCCCGAAACTCATCAACCAGAGGAAAAACCGACGCCGACTCCTTCGGAGGTAAAACCCGAAGATACCAAGCAACCCGAAAAGAAGGAAATGCCTTCGTTTATGAAAAAACTTTTTGGGAAAAAATAAAATAAAGAGATATAAAAGACCTGTATTTAAGCGACAGGTCTTTTGAATTTATAAAATGTTTTCTATTCTCAGCGAATATATTTTAGGCGTTTGTTCCAATAGTTCCAATATTACGATCGTTTTTTTTCTCGCTTCGTCGTAATTGCCGTCAGTGACGTATGCGACGGTTTCCGCAACCCATAGATCTATTTCTTTAATATCGTTATGCGGAATAAAAGAGTGAAGATATTCTTTTTTTTCTATCCATTTCAGTTGCGCTTCTAACGCTTCGGATTTCGTTGCGGTATGAGATTTCAGGTCGTGGTCGAGAGACGAAAAAACGTCGCTCATTTCGGAAAAAGACGAAGATAAAAAATTTTGTTCGAATATTCCTCCGAAAATTACTATAAGAAAAGAAATTATAACGCTTATCAAAGATTTTACCATCGTATTCCTCCGGGAAGTTCCATTTTTATAACTTCGTATTTTTTATTTTTTTCTTGAATATATACTTTACCGTTTCCGTCTATCGTCATTACGACTATATTTTCAATATCTCGGTTTAAGCTTTTTATTTTCTCCGAAAAAGATGCAGTATCGAATCCCGTTTTTTGCAAATTCTGCTCGATGATTATGCCGTTTGAGACAAGAAGAATCGGCAGAGATTTCGGTCCTTTTTTTTCTTTATTTTTTTCAAAAGCCGAAAATTTTCCGTTCGATTCGAAAATTGCGTAATCGAGTTCGTCGAGAGAAGAATATCCCGACGCGCGCATTGCTTCGATAAGGTCGTCGATGTCCATATTGTTTTTTGCGAGTTCGTCGAAGTTTACGCCGTCTTTATTTATTACGAGCGACGGGCTTCCGCTTATTATCTTTTTGGCCGTTCTGCTTTTTTGTTCGAGAACTGAAAATAATTGATGTAAAATAAACACGGCGAGTATTGCGACGATACCGTAAATAAGCGGAATCGATACGTCCGCCATGGGTATACAGGCGAGTTCGGCTATAAGTAGGGTTATGACGAATTCGAAAGGTTGCATTTCTCCGATTTGTCTTTTCCCCATCAGTCTCATTAAGACGAGTAATACCGCAAATATTATTAACGACCTGATAAAAATGATAACCATATAAAAATAATTTGAGATATTTTTATTTTTTTATTCATTTGCTTGACAGGGTAATCGTATAATTATATAATAATGAAAAAGCAGAGTAGCACAAAAAGCGTTAAGTGGCGCATAACGGGATGTTGAATGCGCACGAAAAGGTATAAACCTTGCGATTTTTTGGCGCATCCAATGCAAAACGAATAGTTTTATTTGGAACTCTCTACTTTTTAAAGTGGAGGTTTTTTTATGTCGGAGCAAAAGAGAAGGTTTAAGGTATTTTTTTCGGACGCGATTTATTCGATGGGACTGTCTTATAAAATTGCGTATATTGCCGTAGTTACGGCGTTCTCGTTCGTTGTAAATTTATTCGTCCGGATTCCCCTCGGCGACACGCAGATTTCGCTGAAAATTTTCATATCGATAATCAGCGGAATACTTCTCGGAGGCGGGAGCGGTTTCGTCGTTTGCATGACTTCCGATTTTTTCGGTTGGCTTATGAATCCCGGCGGAGCGTATATGCCGTGGATAGGGTTGTCGGCGGGTATTCTCGCATTCTTTTCGGGCGTAGTGATGAACAACTTTAAAACGGGTAAAAGGGTGTTTTTTTACATAAAATGCGCAATTGTTTGTCTATTTAGTCTGACCGTTTGCACGGTTGGAATCAATACGACGGCTCTTTATTTTACTTATGCGAAAGACGTGGCTTATCTCGATTACGTCGTTATTCGTTTATCAACCCAGATTATTAACAGTCTTGTAAATTACGCGCTCGTTTTCGCTCTTCTTCCCGTCCTTTCGGAAGTCAGACCTTTAAAGAGATTTTTCCTTTGAAAATTAAGGAAGTCGAAACCTCCGAAAAGATATATCGCAAGACTTTCGAATGTCAAAACCAACGAGCCGTCAATTATTACCGTTAAAATGGCGGGCAAATGATTTGCGAGGAGATTTTTTACGAAAAACCCGAGTAAAATCGACGGAAGAATAGATATAAAAGTTTTAAAAATATATGAAAAATATTGAGGTTTTTCGCTTGTTACGGAATTTAATTTTACGAGGTTTAAAACTGACGAGATTGCGTAGTTTAATATCGTTCCGATTATAAGAGCGTTTACGCCCATAAATGACGGAAGAAAATAAATACACGTTATAAGCGCGCTTGCTCCGAGAGAGTAGTTTACGAGCGTGCTTATTTCTTTATTCAGCGAGTTGAGCATGCTCGAAGAGATTATCGATAGGCATAAAGGGAGCATTGCCGGGGCGAATTTAACTATAAATTTTCCTGCCGAAGCGTCTGAAAAAAGTATTTCTCCTATTTCTTCTCCGAGAGAGATAAAAACGGGCATAATTAAGCAGGCGACTAAAACTGAAAATTTTATTGCTTTTTCGAGATTCGTCTTTAAGGATAAATAATTTTCCGAATAGTAATCGTCCGACAGTTTCGGGACGAGGACCAAAGCGAGAGAGCCTATAAGCGTCGACGGCATAAAAATCATCGGCATAGCCATTCCGAACGTCTTGCCGAATTCCGCAACGGCGCCGGACGCCGTCATTCCGTAGTGAACGAGCCTTGCCGGCAAAAGAACGGAAACGAGTGAGTTTACGAGGGCGTTTGAAGTGCGCATTGCGGTAATGGGAACGGAAGATTTTAAAAGCGGTTTCAAAGAACTTTTCGGATTTCCGAGTTTTCCTCCCTTGGCTATATATGCAACCGAAGAAAGGACGAAAGAAAAGACGTAAGATATCAAAACTGCGTAAGCCGCTCTTTCCGCGCCCTGCATTGCGCTCGTCTCCCCGTTTATCAAAATTACGCCGACGACAGCCATTACA
>CADBUU010000053.1 GCA_902797945.1 uncultured Eubacteriales bacterium
CGACTTCTATAAACTTTTCCATAAAAGTGTCAAACATCAATCTGAATTCAGTCTCGTCTCCACGCGCATTATAACACAAATTTATTCTTCCGTTAGTGTCGCTCGTAGCATACCAGTTCGGGTGTTCCGCATAATATACGTCTTTTGGTAAATATCCCCAAGAAGCCGTAGTATTATGCGAACTTTGACCATTTGGACCGGACTTAATAAGAGTTTCACTGGTATGCCTTAACCTACGGTTGAACTCTGAATAATTCATAACCAAATTCCCGCCCACTGTATAGGTAAACGACGGATTATCCAAAAGATCAAAATTTTTCAGTTTAAGTTTTGTCATCGATGTATACGCTATCTCGTCTTTAGCATAAACCTCAAACCCTATTTCGTGTTTTAAGAATTCGTAAACAGCAAAAATATTTGCGTTAATCGACGGTCCCCAAAGATAAACGTCGTCGTCCTTAGTAACTATCTTATAGCCCGTCTTCTTCATTTTGTCCAAATCTTTACTAAGCCCGCTGTTTGAAAGCGGTTTAGTTTCGCCTATGGATATAATTTTTGTGTTGTTACCTGACGTCACTATGCTGTCGTCAACAACGGGAAGCGTCGTTCCCGTAGAAAGTTTCAGAAAGTAATTAAGCTCGCTCGCAGCATTTCTTAAATCTGTAGAATCATACCCTTCGGGCATAACTATTTTGTACTCTGAAGACTTGTTTGATACGATATAATTCTCTGTGTCCGTATATTCAGGCTCATCGCTAGATGTTTCGTAAGAACTGTTACTGCTATCTGAATTCTCGTCAATATCGGTCGAAAAGCTCGTATCTTCTTTACCGCAACAAATTAAAGAAAACAAAACTGTAAAACTTAATAAAAACAAAAGTATTCTTTTATAAAACATATTTCGTGTTCTCCTTATCTTACGGTAAGCGTATAATCTTTATACGCAAGATTATAGTATTCGTCAAAAGCAAAATATCGTATTATATATTTACCCGCAACGTCAAGGGTTATTTCCGTATCCCGCGCATCCAACATTTTACCGCTCGGTAAAATAAGATATATTCTCTGCACGCTCGTTCCCGCAGTATTGTCATCCGTAAAGTTAGCCTCGGAAACCTTTATCTTATCACCGACTTTAGCTGAAGTAATATTCGGAGAAGATACGTTTATAATAGGAGCAACACTATCTCGCACCGTAAAAATAATTGAGAACGTCGCAACCCTACCGGAAGCATCTCTACCCGTGAAAGAAGCGCGATACGTGCCGTATGAACTCACAGTTATTTCGTATGCCTTTGTCGCAATCGCCGACGATAATTGAGTTCCGTCCGACGCAATCATTATGTCGCCGTTCGGATCTTTTACCGTTACGTAAGCATTTCTCGCAGTCGGATCAAGCACATCAAAAGCCACCGCCGTAGGCAACAACACTTTGACACCTGGGGCATAATTGCCGCCGTAATTCCCCGAAAGTAATATTTTCGGTGAAATCCTATCAAATTTTGCATTAGAAAGAATTTGTCCGCACAAATCGTAAGCATATAAGGTGCTTGCAGTTTTTACACCGTTGAAGCGAATAGTCATGTATATTCTGTCAGACGAAAAGCCGTCAAAAGCGTTACCATGCACATCGGTTTCAACTATATAGGACTTTCCCCCAGAAATATTAACCGTGCGCTTACTGTTTACGTAAGTCAACTCAAATTCGGAATCAAGAAAATTTTTATTCTTTAAATTATAAGTATATCCACCGACTATCGTAAACTCAGAACCCGCTAATGCAGGCTTTAAAGTAAATGCTATCGACTTATCAGCGTCGGCATAATCTCTTAAAATAATATCCATTGAAGTAAAATCTGATGTGTCAGAAAGTTTGAAAATAAAACTAAACTGCTCGGCAGAAAGGGGGTTGACAAAAGTAAACTTCCCCCCGGATTCTGCTGTTGTCAATGCAACCGAATCCTTTTCGGCACTATGCAAAAACGTATCCGAAACAAAATAAGCCGACATGTCAAGCAAGTCATTTTCATTAAGGATATTCACAACCGTTATAGTTTTAAAAAAGGTATTATCCGCATTTTTGCCATGCACAACATATTCAATAATTACATCGGTTTTTTGCATCGCATGAGAAAGTGAGAATGTCACCTTATTGTCTTGAAGCAACCGTCTCGTTCCTTTCTCCGTAACATAAATATCCGGAGTTAATCTCTTTGCACCGTCGCTATAATCGTAAGCATAAATAACGGGTAATTCATATTCGTAATTATTTATAAAAAACTCGGGGAAAACCGTTTCCTTATCAAACACGGGCTTATCGTCTATGGTTACAGAAACCGTATATGCCGCCGTTTGAGTCGATTTTACATAATCTGTAACTTTATATTTTACAATAAAGTTGCCTGCAATCTCCGGAACAAAATACCCGTCCCTCAATTCGGGTTTGTTTCCATTTGGAGCAGTAATTTCAATGGACATATCGTAAGAACCAACGCCACCGCTACAGGA
>CADBUU010000054.1 GCA_902797945.1 uncultured Eubacteriales bacterium
GATTATATTTCTTATCGCGAAGTGGAAATAACGCCGCAACTCGGTTACGATTATTGTTACGACGCCAAGGCTTACGACGGATGGTTGACTAACGGAAAAGACGAGTTTACAAAAGCCGTTCCGTCAGATTTACAGACTGGCGAGATATTTTCCCGTCCTAATAAAAAATTAATAGAAATGCCGTTCGTGAACGGAAAAATCGTTCAACAAGGGGTTTTTAGTTGGAAAGGCGGAAAAACTTCCGCGCAAAAAATGATGCGCGCGGGACTTGCTTTTCGTTCAAAATACGAAATTTTTGAAGATAAAAGCGGCATGACGGTCATTCATACGGACGAAGACTGCGACGGAATATATCTTATATTTGATTTAGGACAGGAAGAAGTAGGCAATTTGACTTTTGACGTTGAAACCTTGACAGAAACGTTGTTATATGTTGGATACGGGGAACATTTAGACGCCGGACGTGTATCGACCGAATTGGGTGAAAGAAGTTTTTGTGTGGAATACCGCGCGAAAGCGGGAAGACAAACTTTTTGCGGAGAATTCAGGCGTTTTGGATTGCGTTATCTCACCTTGTTTGTATGCGAAAAAGATATTTCTATTACAAAATTCGGGATTACGCCCGTAAGGTATCAGTTAAAGAAATCGGAATTTTCTACGGGCGATTTTTTGCGGGATAAAATTTATCGGACTTCCGTCAGAACTTTGGAATTATGTGTTCACGAAGCGTATGAAGACTGTCCGTGGCGCGAACAGTCGTTTTACAATATGGACAGCCGTAATCAGATGCTTTGCGGGTATTATGCGTTTAACGAATACGAAATGCCGCGTGCTTCGCTTGAACTCGTTTCAAGAGGTGTAAGGGAAGACGGGCTTTTAAGTATCGTATTTCCTGCGGGAACGGACTTGCCTATACCGAGTTTTAATCTTATAGTATTCACGCAGTTCAAAGAATATTTATTATACAGCAAAGACGAAGAATTCGTAAGAGGAAAAGAAGTATTTCTGGATGCACTTATCAAGACTTTCATAGACAGATTAGACGATTGCTATTTGCTTTCGAATTTTCCGTCGCCGTGCTGGAATTTTTACGAGTGGCAAACCACGTTAAGCGGAAACGGTCCTGAAAGGGGTTACGAAGCGCCGCTTTCAGCGTTTTTCTCGTTTGCACTCGGAGAATATGCCGAACTTCTCGTTATGCTTGGGGAAAAAGATAAAGCGGATGTATTAAAAGCGTTGCAAGATAAGGTTAATGCGGCTCTAAGGGAAACATTTTTTGTAGAAAAAGACGGATTATTCAAGACTTTTTCTGCGGCGGAAGAACCGTACAGCGTGCTCGTAAACGCGCTTTCGGTACTTTGTGGCGCGTCGGACGGGTTGAATTTAGCGCGTATCGGAGAAATCCTTAAAGGACAGAACGTGGACGGTATATACGACTGCACTTTAAGTATGTCTATATTCCGTTACGACGCGTTGCTGAAAATAAGCGAAGATAATGCCAAATATATACTTTCGGATATCGACGAAAATTATTACAAGATGCTTGCATCGGGGGCAACTACATTTTGGGAAACGGAGAAAGGTGCGGCGGACTTTGACGGAGCAGGCAGTCTATGCCACGGTTGGAGCGCGCTCCCCGTCTTGTATTATAATAAATTGATCAGATAAAAAAAAGGAGAAAATAAATGAAAACGGTAAAGGACAAGTATTTGGTAGTAGGCGCGGACTTCGCGGGATTTCCGCTTAAAGAAGTGGTTGTTGAACATTTACAAAAGAAAGGTTGGAAAATCCTTGACTTGGGCGTAAAAAAGGACAGCGACCCGAACGATACCGACCTTATGTTTCATAGGGTAGGATTAAGAGTAGGCGCAGAGATAGCCGAAGGGAATTACGAAAGAGCGCTCGTATTCTGCGGGACGGGTATGGGAATACATATAGCGGCAAGTAAATGCCCGCACGTTCACGCAGGGGTAGTGGAAAGTTTACCTGCGGCAATACGCGCGATAACGGGGAACGGGGTAAACGTACTTGCTATGGGCGCGTTTTACGTAGCGCCGCAGACGGCTTGTGACATAGCTGACGCGTATCTTGCTAATTCACTCGGCAGCGGTTGGGAGTGGTGGCATAACTTCTACGAATTTCATAAACTTGCAATCGACGAACTCGAAGCGTTTAATTACGACGAGTATAAAAAGAACGGATTTAAGGTAAACAAACTCGGGGATTACGATTTAACGCTTGACTTTGATAAAAAACCGGAGTAAAGAACAGTTAAGAGTTGGGGGATAATTAGCGACGATACGCAGATTTATATTTCACATATAGCTAGCGCCGTCGTTACGCAAACCGCACGAAGATATTGAAAAGGACATTTAGGTGGACAGTATCAAAGTGGCTTACGATGGGCTTAAAATAAATATATAAACAACATTTTAATATGACTAAAAAACGGCAGTATTTACTTATATGTATATGTTGGCTATCGTATACGGTAGCGCAACTCGGTAGATATAGTTATAGTTCTAACATAACCTTAATAATGGACAGGTTTTCGTTGGAACATGCGGTCGCGGGAATTCCTTCGACGCTTTTTTTCTTTGCTTACGGTATAGGGCAAATTTGCGTGGGTTTTTTTTGTAATAAGTTCAACAGAAAAATTCTTATAACCGTCGCGCTTTCTCTTTCGGGAATAATAAATCTCGTGATTTTTTTCGGCGCTGATTTTTTTACTATAAAATATCTGTGGTTATTAAACGGGTTTGTTCAGGCTAATTTATGGCCGGTATTATTGCTTATTTTAAGAGAAAATTTGTCTCCTGAAAGAATATCGTTCACAAGTGTAGTAATGGCTACGGCATCTACGGGAGGAAAATTTTTGGCTATAGGCGTCTGCACGAT
The DNA here is from genome assembly GCA_902797945.1 of uncultured Eubacteriales bacterium. GTDB lineage: Bacteria > Bacillota > Clostridia > Christensenellales > Borkfalkiaceae > UBA10281. The sequence continues at coordinate 2,899 of CADBUU010000054.1, forward strand.
TTTTGCAATAGATACTAATATATTCATGTATTGTTTTCTGGCGGCGGGCATATTGCTTTTATCGGTCGCGGTCACATTTTTATTCGCTACGGGAAAGATAAAGAAACCGGACCATAAAGAAAAACAGGCGGTACAACAAAAACAGCCTAAACAAAAAGCGGATAAAAAGGCAATAATATTATTGTTGTTA
>CADBUU010000055.1 GCA_902797945.1 uncultured Eubacteriales bacterium
CAATCCTCTTATAGTCCACGTTGACGAGAGTTACGATATAGATAGTTTAGTAGAAGTCGAATACGATTACGTTTATAAATTACGGGAGGCGTTTACTCCCGGACCTTTGACTATGATATATAAAAGCAAAGGTCTTGTAAGTAAAGTTGCCACTTGCGGACTCGATACTGTTGGTATAAGAATACCGGGAAGCGAGGATGCGAGAAAATTTTTAAGGGCGGTCGTCGTTCCTATTGCGGCTCCGTCGGCAAATATTTCAAAACATACGAGTCCCGTTACTGCAAAACACGTTTTCGACGATATGAACGGGCGAATTCCTCTTATTTTGGACGGAGGAAAATGTGTGGGCGGTATAGAAAGCACCGTTTTAGACGTAACGACGGACACGCCTACCATTCTCAGGAGCGGACTTGTTACAGCGGAAATGATTAAAAGAGTAGTCGGGAAATGCGCCTATTCGGCGAATAAGGCGACCGATAAAGTCAGAGCGCCCGGAATGAAATATACTCACTATACGCCTAAGTGCGAAACGGCGTTATTTGCAAGAAATCAAACGGATAAGGCGACGGAATTATATTTATCTTACGAAAAAAAAGGTAAAATCCCATATTTTATGTGCGATAGCGAGATAGAGAAGAAACTTTGCGAAAACGCAAATATTCTTCGGCTCGGTAATACTGCGGAAGAGATCGCTTCCAATCTTTATTACAGGTTGCTTGAAGGCGAAAAAGTTGCGGACATAATAATCGCTTTTGAGGTCGAAACGGAAAACGAAGTCGGTATCGGAGTTATGAACAGACTTACCAAAGCCTGTAAAAAAATATAAAACACGAGGAGTAAAATTTCAAATGAAAATTGCGCTTGGTTTCGATCACGCCGGAGTGAACGTAAAAAAACAGATAATAAAATATCTCGAAGAACACGGTTTTGAATACGAAGACTTCGGAACTTATGATAATGCTTCTTGCAACTACGCCGAATACGGCGTAAAAGTCGCCGAGGCCGTTTCGGAGGGAAGAGCGGACAGAGGTATTTTGGTTTGCGGAACGGGAATAGGAATGAGTATCGTTGCAAATAAAGTTCCGGGGATAAGATGCGCTCATTGTCATGACAGTTTTTCCGCAAAGGCGACGAGAATGCACAACGACGCCAATATCGTCGCAATGGGCGAAAGGGTAATAGGAATCGGAGTAATGCTCGAAATCATAGACGCCTTTTTACATACCGAATTTGAGGGCGGAAGACATATTGCGAGAATTGCAAAAATAACGGAAACGGAAGAAAAATATTCAATTCGAAAGTCATAAAAAGTTTTAAAATTTAAGATAAATAAAGGAGAATTAGTTTTTATGAAAATACTTTTTTACGGCGACAGCATTACGGATATGGGCAGAGACAGAAATTGTGAGGTTGGCGCGGTTTCTTCTTACGGAGTGGGTTATCCTATCTTTGTAGCCGAAAAACTTTTTGAAATAGACCCGTTAAAATGGACAATCGTAAACAGGGGTATAAGCGGGAATAGAATAGTCGACCTTTATGCGAGGATAAAAGCCGACGTATGGAATCATAAGCCCGACGTTTTGAGTATATTGATCGGAATAAACGATATCTGGCACGAACTTGGCGGCGGTAACGGAGTTGACCTTGAACGCTTCGAAAGGATATACGATATGCTTCTTTCGGACACTAAGGAGAGATTGCCCGATTTGAAAATAATTTTAATGGAACCTTTCGTTTTAAAGGGAGGAGCGACGGCTGAAAATATGGAATTTTTCAAACAGATTTATTCGTATGCGGAAGTCGTTAAAAAACTTGCCGAAAAACACGGAGCGTATTTCCTTCCATTGCAGAAAAAATTGAATGACGTTTCGGAAAAATACGGCGTCGATCCTTATCTTTACGACGGAGTTCATCCCAATATCGCCGGCGCCGGACTTATCGCTTGCGAATGGCTGAAACTTTTCAAGGAAAAAATCGATAAATAATTGAAATATATTTCTGCAATCGTAAAACTTATAGCGTTTTGACGTAACTTTCGGATACGGCTTGATATACTTTCTTAAATTGCCCGATTTATTGCCGAGAAATCGTTCTGTCTATTTTGAGAGAAGGTGGAAAATGTTAATTTGGGTATTATTGGGATTTTTAATAATAGCGATATTTAAATCGTTTTTTGACGGTCTACTTAAATAAATTAAATAAATAAAAGGAGATATAAATTATGGAAAACTACAAGAACTTTCATCTTATTGATCACCCCCTTATTCAACATAAGGTATCGATGATGAGAATGACGACTACCAGCACTAAGGACTTCAGGGAACTTGCCCAGGAGATTTCTCTTCTTATGGCATACGAAGTTACGAGAGACCTTCCCCTTCGCGAAGAGGAGATAGAAACGCCTATCTGCAAAACCAAGGCTAATTTCGTTGCCGGTAGATCGATCGGCGTAGTGCCCATTTTGAGAGCAGGTCTCGGAATGGTCGACGGAATTCTTACTCTCGTTCCCAACGCAAAGATCGGACATATCGGTCTTTACAGAGATCCGAGAACGCATAAACCCGTAGAGTATTACTGCAAACTTCCGATTGACGCCGAGGAAAGAACTCTTATAGTCGTAGATCCCATGCTTGCGACGGGCGGAAGCGCCGTTGCCGCTATACAATTCCTTAAAAACAAGGGCTGTAAAGATATAAAACTTATGAATCTTATCGCCGCTCCCGAGGGAGTCAAGGCAGTTCACGACGCTCATCCCGACGTCGAAATTTACGTTGCGTCGCTCGATGAAAGATTGAACGAGAATGCGTATATTGTTCCCGGTCTCGGAGACGCCGGAGATAGACTTTTCGGCACGAAATAACGAGCCCGCATTCATCTCGTAATTCGTCGTTGCG
>CADBUU010000056.1 GCA_902797945.1 uncultured Eubacteriales bacterium
AATACAAATTCATTCCGTGAAAACTCGCCTAAAAGGGCGCAAAAGACACGGCTTAGGCAAGTTCAACTTTGTTTTCATTCGGCTAAGAGCATAAGAACTAATCTTGATTTTGGCGACGCCATATTTTTTCTCCTTTATTTCTAATAATTTTATTATGAACAAATAAAAATCAATGTTTATGCACAAATAAAAAATCAATGTCAAGCGATAAATAAAAAAAGATTTCGCCTGAATAAACGTATATTACGGAGGTGTTAAAATGAAAAAAGTTTACAAGTTGGACGACGTATGTTGCGCTAATTGCGCCGCTAAAATCGAGAGAGAAATTCAAGCGCTCGACGGAGTCAAAGAGGCAAGCGTCAGTTTTATTATGCAAAATATGACTATCGACGCCGAGGACGATAAATTCGACGAGGTTTTAAAAAAGGCTGTCAAAATAGTCAAAAAGATAGAACCCGATTGCGAAATAATTGGTCTTTGATATGAAAAAAAAGGAAAAGAAAATATTAAGGCGGATAATTATATCTCTCGTCGTATTCGTCCTTTTATTCGCAATCGATAAAATTTTCGGAATTCAATATGTTTTCGGCGAAAAATACGGTTGGCTCTTTCCGTTCGCATTATATTTCGCTCTCTATATTTATATCGGCTACGACGTTTTACGCAAGGCGGCGATAAATATCTCGCACGGTCAGGTGTTCGATGAGAATTTTCTGATGTGTATCGCAACGATAGGAGCGTTTGCGCTCGCCGTCATAAGGGGTATTTCCGGTAAGGAAGCGGAAGGCTTCGACGAGGCTTGCGCCGTTTTGCTGTTTTATCAGATAGGAGAGTTTTTTCAAAGATACGCAACAGGAAAATCGAGAAAATCCATCGCTTCGCTTATGGATATTCGCCCCGATCACGCTAACGTCAATAGAAACGGCGAATTTATAACCGTTTCCCCCGAAGAGGTAAAGACGGGCGAAATTATTTCGGTAAACCCGGGAGAAAAGATACCTCTTGACGGTGTCGTCGTTTTTGGTAGTTCGTCGGTTGACTCTATGGCGCTTACCGGAGAATCTGTTCCCGTGGACGTTAAGGAGGGCGACGAGGTCATCAGCGGAACGGTAAACCTGTCGTCTCGCCTTGAAATACGGGTAAGCAAAGAATTTTACGATTCTACGGTCAACAAAATTCTCGAAATGGTTGAAAGTTCGGCAACGAGAAAATCAAAAGCCGAAAACTTCATTTCTCAATTCGCAAGATATTATACTCCCACCGTCGTTTTTACGGCGGTAGCGCTCGCTGTCCTTCCTTCTTTGATTACGGGAAATTGGTCGGAGTGGATTTACAGCGCTCTGAGTTTTTTGGTGGTCAGTTGTCCTTGCGCCGTAGTTATTTCGGTTCCGCTTACTTTCGTTGCCGGAATCGGCGCCGCGTCTAAACGGGGAATACTTGTAAAAGGCTCGAATTATATAGAAAAGTTAAATTCAGCCGACGTATTCGTTTTCGATAAAACGGGAACGCTCACGAAAGGTAAATTTGCAATTTCGAAAGTTTATCCCGAAGACGAAAGGGGTAAGGTTTTAAAGATCGCGAGCAACGCCGAAATCTTCGTTAATCACCCTATAGCCTCGTCAATCGTAGTCGCTTACGGTGAAAAACCCGATGAGGGCTATATCCCCGTAAACCACCCGGGAGAAGGAATAGAGGCGGTAAAGGGAGATGACAGAATAATTTGCGGAAACCTTAAACTAATGGAAAGGTTCGACGTAAAACCCGAAGTGTGTTCCGACGCCGGAACTGTCGTTTACGTTGCTGAAAACGGTCAATTCGTAGGCTATATTTTAGTCGCCGACCAAATAAAGGACGAAAGCAAAGAGGTCGTTTCGGAACTCGGAGCAATGGGGGCGAGGACGGTAATGCTTACGGGAGATAACGAAAAGGTTGCGGAAGCCGTTGCGAAAGAAGTCGGGCTTACCGAATATAAAGCCTCGCTTTTACCTCAGAATAAGGTCGAAGAAGTTGAAAAACTGTTAAAGGAGAAAGGGGAGAAAAAATCTCTTTGCTTTGTCGGCGACGGTATAAACGACGCTCCCGTTTTGATGCGCGCCGACGTCGGTATCGCCATGGGAGGAGTCGGAAGCGACGCAGCGATAGAAGCCTCCGACGTAGTTCTTATGAACGACGATTTAAGGGCTCTTCCGCTCGCTAAAAAAATCGCTCGCAAAACGATGAGGATAGTTTACGAAAACGTCTGGTTTTCGATAGGCGTAAAGGTCGTGATATTGGTTCTATCGGCGCTCAGAATATCGAATATGTGGTTTGCCGTGTTCGGGGACGTAGGCGTTGCGGTCCTTGCGATACTCAACGCCATGAGGGCGAATTCAAGCGTTAAAAAAACAGAGAAAAAAAGCAAATAATTTTATAAAATGCGTTTAAAATATTGTTAAAAGACTTTAAATGTGGTATAATACAATAAATAGGCGTTTATAGCCTTGTTACAGGAGAAAAATCATGGCTCTTTTCAGAACTAATATAGTTTGGAACGACGACAGTAAAAATACCCTCGTTTATAAATACCCGTTTAAAAACTTCGGTAGGGAAGTAAACGATAAGTCTACTCTTACCGTAAAAGAATCTCAAGTTGCGGTATTCGTCCATAAAGGACAGATAGCAGACGTGTTCGGCCCCGGCCTTTACGATATGAAAACGGGCGTTTTCCCTATACTTACTAAACTTGCCGCTTGGAAATACGCTTTCGAAACGCCGATAACTCTCGACGTTTATTTCGTAAATACAAAGCAGTTTACCAATATCAAATGGGGAACTAAAAACGCCATTATGATGAGAGATCCCGAATTCGGGGTGGTAAGAGTGAGAGGCTTCGGCGCATTCGCTTTTAAAGTCGACGATCCCGCCGTGTTTTTAAAAGAACTTTTCGGAACAAACAGTTCGTTTAAGACGGAAGATATTACCGAGTTTTTAAAAACAATGCTCGTTTCCGCTCTTGCCGATTCTTTGGGAGAAAGCAAAATTTCGGCAATCGATCTCGCCGCGAACACTCTTGAATTTAACGAAAACGTAAAGGGAAAAATTCAGGTCAAATTCAGCGAGATAGGTCTGCAACTTACAAACTTGTTCATCGAAAACATGTCCGTTCCCGAAGAAGTCGAAAAGGCTTTGGACGAAAGGTCGAAATACGGCATTTTGGGCGACTCCACGGATACGATGATGAAGGTTTCAGCCGCCGAAGCGATGAAAGAGGCTGCTAAAAATCCGGGCGCCGCAGGCGCGTTTATGGGCGCAGGCGTCGGCATGGGCGCGGGTTTCGGTATGGGAAACTATATGGGTAACGCTTTCGCTTCCAACAACGCCGCTCAAAAAGAGGCTAACGGAAAGTTAGGCTTAGGAGGGGGAGTGGAACTCAAATGTCCGTCATGCGGACACGCCGTATCGAAAAGCGCTAAATTCTGCCCCGAATGCGGAACTAAATTAAACGCAAAGAAATTCTGTCCCGAATGCGGAAAAGAAGTTTCGGCAGACGCTAAATTCTGTCCCGATTGCGGAACTAAACTTCAATAAAAAATAAAATAAGAGGTAAATAAAAATGGAAAAGAAAATTACTGAAAACACTATAATTACGGACGCTCTCGAAATCAACCCCAACGCTCCCGAAATTCTTATGAAATACGGAATGCATTGCCTCGGTTGCGCAATCGCTCACGGAGAAACGGTAGGCGAAGCCGCCGAAGTTCACGGAGCGGATCTTGAAAGAATGCTCGAAGAACTCAATAATATCGAACAATAATTTTTAAGCCCCCTTCACGGGGGCGAAAATTTTTTTAAAGGAATTTAACCGTGGAAAAAAGAGGTTATAACGCAAATAAAATTCAAACGGACACGACGAAATGCCCCTCTTGCGGAGGATTTATGGTATTCGATCCCGATATTCAGGCTCTTAAATGCGACCATTGCGGAAACGTCGCCGCCGTAAAAAAAGATTTCGGCGTCAGAGAAAATAATATCAAGGAAGGCTTTGATAAAGCGGAATTGATTTCCAAAGAAGAACAGGTTAGTTACAAATGTCCTTCTTGCGGAGCGGAAGTTATGATAAATTCCGACGAAACGGCTACGTTATGTCCTTTTTGCGGCGCTTCGCACATAGTTAAGGAAGGAGAATTCAAAGGACTTAAACCGCAAGTCGTAATTCCCTTTCAGTTCGGAAAGAATACGGCGTGCGAATTTGCTAAACAATGGGCGAAGAGAAGAATTTTCGCTCCGTCAGATTTCAAGAAAACACTCGAAGAGGAAAACATTCACGGCGTTTACGAGCCTTGCTTTACTTTTGACAGCGATACTCATTCAACTTACTACGGAAGAGTCGGCGACGTCCACACGAGAACGGTCGGAAGCGGAAAGGACCGAAGGACGGAAACTTACGTAGTATATAGAAACGTAAGCGGAACTTACAATCATTTTTTCGACGACGTTATGGTCGCTTCCAACGATAAATTCGATCAGAGAAAAATCGAGCTTATGTCTCCATTTGACAGGTCGCAAGCGTGCAACTACGAAAAAAAATTTTTGTCGGGCTTTTTCTCGGATAAATATCAGAAAAACCTTCCCGATTGCTGGGACGAGGCAAAAAGACTTATGGACGTAGATCTGAGAAGAAGAATTGAGAACTCCCTTAATTGCGACGAGGTCGATTATCTCAATATCTCGACTACGCACACTTCGGTTACTTATAAGTATCTTTTACTCCCCGTTTATAGATTGGTTTATCGCTACAAGGGAAAGAATTACGGCGTTATGATAAACGGAAGTTCGGGTAAGGTCAAGGGCAAAACGCCGAAGTCTGCCGTAAAAGTCTCTATTGCCGTTGTAATCGCTGTCGCAGCCCTCGTGGGACTCGGTTTTTTGGCGGTATTATTGGCAAAATCGGGCGCTTTGGACGGCTTTATGACCATTTCTCGTAAAATTTTCACTTTCTTTCATTTAAAATTGCTTAAATGAAGTTGACAAGAACGGATATAAATTGTAAAATTATAATATTAAAATAATATGGAGCATATTATGAAGAAAATTTTTAAAGGCGTTATGGCTCTCGCTCTTTCATCATTAGTCGCGGTCGGCGTTTCGGCTTGTAGCGGAGACATCGTTAAAGAGGGTAGTAAAATTCAAAACTGTTCTATTACTTTATCTTATTTCTCAGACGGAGAAGTAAAAGAAAGAATGCTCGGATTTGAACTTTATCTTAATTTCGCGCCTGCAACAATCGAACACTTTAAATATCTTGCCGAAAACGGATATTTTAACGGCAGCGCTATAAGCAGCGTTTCTTCTTATCTCGAATTCGGCGCTTTCGAACTTAAAGACGGCGTTTATACTTCGATAGACGAAAAGTATACCTCGCTTATAAACGCTCAATACGCAAAAGACAAGAAGATCGGTAAAAACGACACGCCGAGATATACGGATAAATTCAATATCGTAGGAGAATTCGAAGCGAACGGCTTCGGAGGAAATAAACTTACTTTGAGTTCGGGAGCTCTCGTCGTGAAACGTGATTATTCCAAGGACGCAAACAATTCATATTACGATACGGGAAGGGGAACTATGGCGATAACTTTCGGTTCCGGCAGTTATTTCAACTCTTCGACTAAGTTCGCAATAATCGGTAAAATAGTTTCCGACGACGCTTCGGACGATGAAGAATCGAGCATCGATTTCGCAAAATCGCTTATGTCCGATTTTGACGCCGATGAAAACGGAAATACCTATTATTATTTCGCTTACGAGTCCGATGACGAAGAATTGAATGCGAAAATCGAAAATTACGGCAGACAGTATATGAAAGACGACGACGGCGCTTATTATCGTCTTGATTCAAACGGCGCTTATTCTATAGCGCTTGACAGCGAAGACGACGACGCCCTTTTGGACGCTTTCTCCGATAATTCTGTATTTATGCAGGTTTTGCCTTACGGCGCAATCACCGTCAAGTCGATTTCTTTTGAATAAAAAAACTATTGCCACGCATAAAAGCGTGGCTTTAAAATTATGAAGGATAACGTTATAAGTTTTTTTGCGGAAAATCTGAAATCTTTCGGCGCCGATATATACGAATACGCAGGAAATAAGTTTATCGGTATAAAAAATCCTTACTCGGACAATAATCTCGTTATAACTTTCGACGAAGATAAATTTACTATGGAATTTACTTATCAAGCGTCGAGATTTTCTTACGGAGACGAGGAATTTGCGCTTAAAGTAATAAAAGACTATTTAAATGATAAAAACCTTGCGGTCGAAATATTTTTGAACGGAAAAAGCCTTTTCGGAGGAACGAGAAGCATCGACGGCTGTGATTTTAACAGTGGCGAGGAGTTTGCCGAATGGTATGCTTGCGGAAAAAAAGAAGTTGCGGATAATCTTTGCGGGTTTTTACAAAACGACGGCGTCGAGGTGAAAATTTTCAGTTGGAGCGGGAAATTCGACAGGGTTTTTCGCCCGTAAAACAGAAATATTATACTTTAAGATTATTGACATAATTATTTTTTCATGTTATAGTTAGTTTATGTAAGTATATATTATATAATATGCTTTTGAAACAAAATATTTATTATATTAAATATAAAGGAGAAAAAAATGGAAAACAAAGAAATGAAAACAAACGAAGACAAAAAAACTTCCATAACCGTTTCGGAAAGAGTTCTTAACGCATCTTTCGCTATTTTGGCGATCATCCTTATCGCCGTAACTGAAGTCGTGTTAACTTTATGGACCGGTAATGGAAGTAACGTATTTGCGGGTATTGTAAAAATCGTTATTTACGCTTCGAGCATAGCAGGAATATTCTGGAATTATTTCAGATATAAAAAACTTTCGGTTGAATTCTGGATGAGTGTTGCGACTTTCGTTCTCGCCATCAGGTTCATCTGATAAAACTTAAAAATAGTTTTTTGTCCGTCGATTGTATCGGCGGATATTTTTTATATAATTATATAAAATTTGTAAAAATAATTATATAATTCTGTTGACAAATTATATAATTAGTGTTACAATATTCATAACAAAAGAGGAGAACTATGAGCAAATCGGTATATAGTGTTATTTTAAACGACGATCTTGTCGCAGAACTCGACAGAGTGGCGTATAACAACGGAGTTTCCAGGTCTGCGATGCTCGATAAAATTCTTTCGACTTTTCTGACCGTCGAAACCCCCGTTACGAGAATGGAAAGTATTTTCTCGGAAATGGAAAGACTGATCGGCGGTTGGTCGGGTATGAAATTTATAAATCAGCCTTCCGTTTCTATGGCTTCGGTGCAGAGCGCGCTCGTATACAGATATAATCCGACGATAAAATATTCCGTCGAATTGTTTCAGTCCGAAGAAGACCTCGGAGTTATCAAAATGAGTTTAAGAACTCAAAACCCCGTCTTGATTTCATTAATGGAAGAATTTTATAATTATTTCATAACATTAGAACGAAAATATCTCGGAGAAAGAGAATACTCGTATGACGACGGAAGGTTTTCAAGAGTTTTAAAAAGGAGCGAAGGACTTTCCGCCGAAAAATCGGGAGAGGCGATAGCCAATTTCGTCCGTTCTTTAAATTATATTTTAAACGAATATTTTTCGGGACTCGAAAGGCTCGATAATACTAAAATAATTCTCGAAAACAAATACCGAAAGGAGATTGCCCCTTTTATTAAAGTATAATAAGGAAGTGATGATATGAATAATGAAAAATTAACGCAAAAATCGCAGGAAGCAATATCTTCCGCCGCAAGAGTTGCCCAAGAATACGGTAACGCCGAGGTCGGACAGGAACACCTTCTTTATGCCCTTTTAAACGCCGACGACGGACTTATTCCGCAACTTCTCGTGAAGTCGGAGGTCGACGCTGAGGGGTTAAAAAATGCCGTTAAACGACTTATAGAACGGTTAAATAAAGTTGGGGGAGACGCCGGCAAGTATATGTCGCAAGATCTTTCGTCGGCTTTGGACGCCGCAGACAAACAACGCGAAAGAATGAAAGACGATTTCCTATCCGTCGAACATCTTTTCTACGGACTTATTGATAAGCCTGTTTCTGCGCTCAAAAAAACTTTTGACGAATTTGCCGTTTCAAAAGAAAAATTTATGAAAGCGCTTATGGAAGTCAGGGGAAACGCCAGAGTTACTTCTCAAAATCCCGAGGACACATACGACGTTTTGAATAAATACGGCAGCGACCTTGTGGAAAGCGCAAGAAAAAACAAACTCGACCCTGTTATCGGCAGAGACGAGGAAATAAGAAACGTAATTAGGATATTGTCGAGAAAGACAAAAAACAATCCCGTTCTTATAGGCGAAGCGGGCGTCGGTAAAACCGCTATCGCCGAAGGTCTTGCCATAAGAATAATGAAAGGGGACGTCCCCGAGGGACTTAAAGACAGAAAACTCTTTTCGCTCGACCTCGGCGCATTGGTAGCCGGCGCGAAATACAGGGGCGAATTTGAGGAGAGATTGAAAGCTGTTTTATCCGAAGTTAAAAAGAGCGAAGGAAAGATAATTTTATTTATCGACGAACTTCATACGATAGTCGGGGCAGGTAAGACGGACGGCGCAATGGACGCCGGTAACCTTTTAAAGCCTATGCTCGCAAGGGGAGAACTACATTGTATCGGCGCTACGACTCTCGACGAATACAGACAGTATATCGAAAAAGATCCGGCGCTCGAAAGAAGATTTCAACCCGTTATGGTAGACGAGCCGAGCGTATCGGATACTATATCCATTTTAAGAGGATTAAAGGAAAGATACGAGGTATACCACGGCGTAAAAATTCAGGATAACGCGCTTATAGCCGCGGCAACTCTTTCTAACAGATATATTACGGACAGATTTTTGCCGGATAAAGCAATCGACCTCGTGGACGAAGCGTGCGCGATGATAAAGACCGAAATGAATTCTATGCCGTCGGAAATGGAAGACGTTTCGAGAAAAATAATGCAACACGAAATCGAAATAACTTCCCTTAAAAAAGAAACGGATAAACTTTCGATGGAAAGACTTGAAAATCTTAAAAATGAACTATCCGAACTCAAAAACACATACGCCGAGATGAACGCCCGTTGGCAAAATGAAAAGAATTCCATAAATAAAGTCCAGAAGGCGAGGGAAGAACTTGAAAAAGTCAATGCGGAAATAGATAAGGCGGAAAGAGAATACGACTTAAATAAAGCCGCAGAACTTAAATACGGAAAAAGGCCTTCTCTTATCAAAACTCTCGAGGACCTCGAAAATCAATCGACAAAAGATAAAGTTATGCTCTCCGACAGTATCTCCGAGGACGATATTGCTAAAATCGTCGGTAGATGGACGGGTATTCCGGTTTCAAAACTCGTAGAGGGAGAAAGGGAAAAACTTTTAAGACTTGCGGATATTTTGCACGAAAGAGTTATAGGTCAGGACGAGGCCGTTCAGAAGGTAAGCGAAGCAATTCTCCGTTCGAGGGCGGGTATCGCAGATCCCGACAGACCGATAGGCTCCTTCCTCTTTTTGGGACCTACGGGCGTAGGTAAAACTGAACTTGCGAAAACGCTCGCCAAAGCGCTTTTCGACGACGAAAAAAATCTCGTCAGAATAGATATGAGCGAATATATGGAAAAATTTTCGGTTTCAAGACTTATCGGCGCTCCTCCGGGATACGTCGGTTTCGAGGATGGCGGTCAACTTACCGAAGCGGTAAGAAGGAAACCTTATTCCGTAGTATTATTCGACGAGATAGAAAAGGCTCACCCGGACGTGTTCAACGTCCTCTTGCAAGTCCTCGACGACGGAAGAATCACCGATTCGCAAGGAAGGACGGTCGATTTTAAAAATACCGTAATTATTCTTACTTCCAACCTCGGCTCTTCGGCTATTTTAGAGGGTATAGATTTCGACGGAAATATAAAGGAAGAAGCGAGAAAAGAAGTTGAACAACTCCTTAAATCTTCTTTCAGACCGGAATTTTTAAACAGGCTCGACGAAATTGTCTTTTATAAACCGCTGACGAGAACGGAAATAGGGGGTATTATTGACCTTCTTCTCGATAAGTTAAAAGAAAGACTCGACGAAAAGAGAATAACGTTGACTGTAACCAAAACGGCAAAAGATTATATTGCCGAACAGGGTTACGATCCCGTCTACGGCGCAAGACCGCTTAAAAGATATTTGCAAAGAAGCGTTGAAACGCTTATCGCAAAAAAGATTATCGCAAATTATTTCTCTTCGGGAGACGAAGCGGTCGTCGACTTCGACGGCGAAGAATTGACGGTATATAAAAGATAATAAAAAAAAGTATTTACTGCTCTTACCATAGGGATTTAAATTTAATAACTTATAAAACTCGACTTTCAATAAGTCGAGTTTTCTTTTCCCCACGCAAAACTACTTGATAAATCTTTTTGTTTATGATATACTAATTATGCCAAACCAACTGAATAAATTAGGCAAGGACTATTTTTATCCTTTTTGGATAATTATATTCTTTTTGCGTTATGTCCATAATGAATTTGATAAAAATGCAAATTCCTACTGGATATAGCGTAGATTTGTTCTTGCTTTTCAGTTGGTTTGGCGACTATCGGAGTTTGCGTTTTTTGTGCGTTTACTTACTTCGGTAGGCGCACTTTTTATTTTATAATATTTTTAGGAGGTTTAATAAATGACTTTAATTCAATGTTCAGAGTGTGGGAAACAAATTAGTTCAAATGCGGAGTCTTGCCCTCATTGTGGTAATCCAATTCAAAAAAAACATACAACTATTCCTTTATATGAACACAAAACAGTTAGAGTAACATGTTGGGGGTTAGGCGGCTCTAATGCAATAGTTAAAAAGTTAAGCAAAGAATTTAATTCGGGTTGGGAAATTGTTTCAACGATTGAAGACCATTGGCGTGGCGGAATATTACGTCATGTATATACAGTTGTGTTGAAAAGAAGAAAAAAATAAAGTTTAGCACACTATACTTCGCCTTGCAAAGTCGTGTGTTTTTGCGATGCAAAAAAAGACTAACGAATTTTCGTTAGTCTTTTATAATGTCAAAAAAATCCCTAGCCGAATGAAAACAAAGTTGAACTTGCCTAAGCCGTGTCTTTTGCGCCCTTTTAGGCGAGTTTTCACGGAATGAATTTG
>CADBUU010000057.1 GCA_902797945.1 uncultured Eubacteriales bacterium
AATTCTGGCGAATATTTTGTATTATATTGTTTCCTTTGCATAAAAAATGCACCTCCAAAAGTGTCTAACTTTTGGGGTGCATATCAGCATAAGCGGTCTTTTTTCATCTTTTTATTTCGTTCACGGCGGCAATTATTTCGTCAAGTTTTGCACGAACTTCATCTTTACCCGACTTCGTAACCGACGAAAACGCTATGAGTTTATCTTCGGTTACTTTAAGAAATTTACAAATTTCCCTCTTGCGCACTCCGACGTTCATTCTCGAAAGCTTATCCGCTTTCGTTCCCACGAAAAAATAGGAAAACGCTTGAATGTGAAGATAATTTATCATTACCACGTCGTCTTTGGTCGGCTCGTGTCTCAAATCAAGAAGAGATATAACGAAGTCCACGTTCGACTTATCTGCGAAAAAAGCGTCCATCGTCTTGCCCCATTTTTCTTTTTCGGCTTTCGACACTTTCGCATATCCGTAGCCGGGAAGGTCGGCAAGAATAAAAGTTCCGAAATCAAAATAGTTTATAAGCCTCGTCCTTCCGGGGCTGTCCGACGTCCTCGCAAGTTTATTCTGTCCTGCGATAGCGTTTATAAACGAACTCTTTCCGACGTTAGACTTCCCGACGACCGCTATAATCGGCTTATCGCTTTTTATAAACTGCGACGGAGAAGCCGCAGAGGTAATGAAAGTCGCTTGCTTCATTTTCATACAATCACCAAACTAAGGCGTTTTTAAGCACGGTATCAGCTTCCGATGCCGGAATAAATTTCATTTCTTTCTTTATGTTTTCGGGAATTTCTTCCAAGTCTTTGACGTTCTTTTCGGGAATAATAACTTTTTTTATTCCAAGTCTGTATGCCGCAAGGCTCTTTTCTTTAAGTCCGCCGATAGGCAAAACCTTTCCCCTTAGCGTAATTTCGCCCGTCATTGCGACGTCTCCTCTGACCTTTTTCCCTGTAAAGGCGGATACCATAGCGGTCGTAAGCGTTACGCCTGCGCTCGGTCCGTCTTTAGGAGTCGCCCCCTCGGGAACGTGAACATGAACGTCGGTTTCGTCGAATTTATAATCTTTAAGCCCGAACTTTTCGGCGTTGACTTTAACGAAAGACAATGCGATTTTTGCGCTTTCCTGCATTACGTCTCCGAGATGCCCGGTCAAAATAACGTTTCCTTTGCCCTTAGTAAGCGCAACTTCGACCGTCAAAGTCGTTCCTCCGACAGCCGTCCACGCAAGCCCCGTGCAAGCGCCGACTTCGTCTTTTCTCAGTTCATCCGTATAAGAATACCTATCCGCGCCCAAAAGTTCGTTTACCTCTTCGGCGTCTATTTCAAATTTTCTTTTTCTCTTGCCCTCGGCGAAAATCGTCGCCGTCTTTCTGCAAACGCCGGCAACTTCTCTTTCGAGATTTCTAACTCCGGCTTCTCTCGTAAAGCCGTCTATGAGTTTATAAATCGCTGAATCTTTAAATTCGATCTTTTTCCCGTCAAGTCCGTTTTTTTCGACTTGTTTCGGAACGAGATATCTCTTCGCTATCTCGAATTTTTCGTTCCTCGTATACCCGTCGAGGCTTATAACCTCCATTCTGTCAAGAAGAGGAGCGGGAATCGTATCGAGAGAATTCGCAGTCGTTATAAATAAGACTTTGGAAAGGTCGTAAGGAATTTCGAGGTATCTGTCACGGAAGGTTTTATTTTGCTCAGGATCGAGAACTTCCAAAAGCGCGCTTGCCGGATCCCCCCTTAAATCGCTCGAAATTTTATCTATTTCGTCCAAAAGAATAACGGGATTGACGCTTCCTGCCTCCTTCATGGCAAACATAATTCTGCCCGGCATTGCGCCGATATAGGTCTTTCTATGACCTCTTATTTCCGCCTCGTCTCTGACTCCGCCAAGGCTCATTCGGACGAATTTCCTATCGAGAGCCCTCGCAACCGACTTTGCAATAGACGTTTTTCCGACTCCCGGAGGTCCGTAAAGACAAAGAATGGAACCTCCTACCTTGCCCGTTAATTTTAATACGGCAAGATACTCAACTATTCGACTCTTGACTTTTTCAAGTCCGTAGTGATCTTCTTCAAGTATTTTCTCCGCCTCGTTTAAATCTTCTCTGTCCTTTGTTTCCTCGCCGAACGGAAGGTCTAAAAGCCAATCGAGATAGGTATTAAGAACGGTATAGTCGGGCGAAGACGGGTTCATTTTATCCATTCTCGACAACTCTTTAAGCGCTTTTTCCTCGACTTCTTTCGGCATTTTCTTTTCTCTGATGCGTCTCTCAAGTTCGTCTTTTTCGTTTTCATCGTCGCCGAGTTCGTCGTGTATTGCCCTTAATTGTTCTCTTAAATAATACTCTTTTTGACTCTTTTCAACGTTCTTTCTGACCTTATCGCCTATCTCCTTTTCAAGTTTAACGATTTCCTTTTCATTGACGAGGAGATTATAAAACTCGTAAAGTTTATCCTTTACGGAAGCCGTTTCGAGAATTTTTTGTTTATCCCCCTCTCTGAACGGCATATTATAAGTTGCGGAATATACGAATATTTCGGAATCGTCAGTTGCAAGTATATTATTAAATACCTCTTTCGGGAGTTTTACGCCCGAATTAGACACAAAATCGGCAAGTTCGCCTTTTACAAATCTGAAATAAGCCTCGGTTTCGGTCTCATCGCCGTAATCGGATTCGATTTCTTTGACTATTACTGAAAAATATTTTGTTTCTTCTCCGAACGCAACGATAGTCGCCGCTTTTATCGCCTCGACGCTGACCCTTATATTTTCACCCGGCATTCTCGTTATGTGTTTGATCCTACAAATCACGCCCGTAGAAAAAATATCGTCGAGTTTCGGATCTTCAACTCTCGAATCGACCTGAGTCGCAACGAAAACGAGAGATTCCGGAGATTCCACCGCCACGTTTATGGCGGTAAGAGATTTAACTCTACCAACGTCGAAAGTAGTCGCTATATCGGGAAGCAAAACTTTTCCCCTTAATGCAACCATCGGAAGTTCTTTTTCGTCGGAAGGCAAATTTCCGTCGAAATTGTTTAAAATATTTTCATCTTTTATAATTATATCGTCCATATAGTAACCTTAAAATAAATTTATTGAATTATATTACTTATTTTTTTATATTTCAAGCATTTTTATCAAAAAAAGGAAAATTTCACACGCTTTTTATTTTGACTTTATAATCACGAGAATTATTCCCGCAATTATAAAAAACGAAATAAAAATAAACGTTCTGATAAAAGAAACCCTTTCCTTACTCAACGGCATATACCCTTCGAATCCGCATTTAGGACATTTGTTCGTTTTGCCGTAAATTTTTTCGCCACATACGGGGCATTCTACCCTCGGCATTTTCGTCTTTTTACTGTTGTTATCCATAATACATATTATACCACGTCGCAGCCATATTGTCAAGAATAGCCGACTTGTGAGTTCAACTCTATTCTTTTAAAAAGTAAAAAACAGCATAAAAACCGAAATGTTTTTTAACTTAAAAAGCAAAAACTCCTGTAAAAACAGGAGTTTTTGCGCACGATAGCAGTTTCGTATCGTGTAGATGGCGGAGAAGGAGGGATTTGTAAGGAGAAATCGTAGATTTCGACGGAATAGCGTTTTGCTCGACTTCTTACTTTTTATATTTTTGTCGGCAAAACGCG
>CADBUU010000058.1 GCA_902797945.1 uncultured Eubacteriales bacterium
GCCATAACTTACCCTATGGGTAAATATAACTTTGCGTAGCAAAATATAACTGCGAAAGCAATATAACTTGCCGATAGGCAAATATAATTAGCGCGTCAGTAATAATTCCTATTACTGACGCACTAAACTTAAAAACTTATGAGTTTAATTTTGAGATTGCCCGAAATCGAGCCGAAACCTATTTTATATTCGTCCTCGCTTAAAGCGGGAAGAGAGGATATTTCGTCGGTGAGTTTTCCCGAAAGCGAACTGAAATCGACGGTTGCCTTTTTCAAAAGGTCGACGCCTATTTCGCCGTTACCCGAAATAGAAGCGATATAAAATTCTTCGAGCGAAACAGTTGAAAGATTTGCCGTGGTGTTTCCCGAAACCGTGCTTACCTGTCCGCTTTTTAAAGCGCCTACCGAAATATTTCCTTCGCCCGAAACTCCCGTAACGAGAAGCGAATTTAAAAGAGGGAGGCTTATATCGTAGTCGGCTGAAACGAGCGTCAATTCGACGACTTCGACGCTTGACGGAATAGCGACGGAGAGTTTTTTGTCCTTGCCGTTAAGATAGGCGTTCGTCGTTCCGTTCTTGGCGTATTTTATAAACAACTCGTCATCGGAAATTTTATAATACGAAGGGAAAAATTCTCCTCTTATCGCTTCGTCGGTAAAGGAAAATTGTCCGCTTTTTATTTCGGTTTTTCCCGAAATCCATTCGATATTGACTTTCTTTATTGCGGATAAATCTTTTTCACTCTCCGTAAAGACGGAATATTCGACGTATCCATCGTCGTCGTAAGAAAATTCTCCCGTTATCGTGAAAGAAAAACAACTCGCCGTAAAAAATATTACGGTCAAAGTTAAAAGGGAAATAAGTATTTTTTTCATTTTTTCGCTCTCCTGTAAACTTTGAAAATATTATATCACTTAATAGAGGAAAAAACAAGTTATTTAAAAAACTTAAACGAGGTATAAGTTTTTTTTATAGACCAAATTCAAAATAAAACGGTCAAGTCGCTTGACTTTATCTTTTCAATATATTATAATCTTTCATTGTGTGAAAAAACAGTTTTGGAGGAAAATTATGTTAACTTCTATCGTCGGAATAAATTGGGGGGACGAAGGAAAGGGCAGAATGGTCGACCTTCTCTCGTCGGATTACGATATAGTCGTCCGCTATCAGGGCGGAAACAATGCGGGACACACCGTAATAAACGAAAAGGGCAAATTTATTTTGAACCTTCTTCCGTCGGGTATTCTTCGCGATAACGTCGTAAACGTTATGGGTAACGGAATGGTCGTTGACCTTAAACATCTCGTCGGAGAGATGAAAAAACTTACCGACGCGGGCATAAAAATCACTCCCGATAATCTTAAAATATCGAATAAAGCGGTAATTTGTATGCCTTACGACGTCTTGCAGGACGGCTTGGAAGAACAAAGACTTAAAGATAAAAAATTCGGCTCGACGCTTAGAGGTATCGCGCCCATCTACGGGGATAAATACCTTAAAAAGGCTTTCAGAATGGGCGAACTTTTCAATTTCGACATTATGAAAGAGAGAATTAAGGGTATTGTCGAATGGAAGAACCTTTTAATTGAGGGCGGATATAAACACGACGCCATAACTTACGAAGATTGCGTTAAATACCTCGAAGAATACGGTGAAGTTTTAAAACCTTTCGTAACCGACGTTTCGCTCTATCTCGACAAGGCGGCGAAAGAGGGCAAGAAGATAATGTTCGAGGCGCAACTCGGCGCTTTAAGAGACATCGACTTCGGCATATATCCCTATACTTCCTCGTCGTCGACCATTTCGGCTTACGCTCCGATAGGCGCGGGTATTCCCAACCATAAACTCGACAAGGCGATAGGAATTATGAAGGCTTATTCGACTTGCGTAGGAGAAGGTCCGTTTACTGCCGAATACTTCGGAGAAAAGGCGGAAGCGCTCCGTCAGGCGGGCGGCGAATACGGCGCTGCGACGGGCAGACCGAGAAGAGTCGGACCTTTCGACGTCGTTGCGTCCAAATACGGCGTGAGAATGCAGGGCGCGACCGAAATTGCGCTTACCAAACTTGACGTTTTAAGCGGACACGATGAATTGGAAGTTTGCGTCGCATACGAACTCGACGGCAAAGAATTCACCGATTTCCCGTTTACCGACGTTTTGGATAAATGCAAGCCCGTTTTCGTCAAGATGAAGGGTTGGAAACAGGATATATCTTCGTGCAGAAAGGTCGAGGACCTTCCCAAAGAAGCATACGATTATATCAAGTTCATCGAAAAAGCGACCGAATGTAAGATAACTTACGTCTCCGTCGGAGCGGAAAGAGAACAATATATCAAAATGTAAAATCAGCGCCGCGTTTAAACGCGGCGCTTAACTTTTAAAAAAAACGGACGAATTATCGTTCGTTGCCTTAACATAAAATAAATTTGATTTTCAGTTGACTTTTCTTATTAAATAAGATATAATTATAAAAGACAGGAGAAAAATAATCTGAAAAAGTTAAAATTTTACTACGGAGGAATCCGCCAATGATAATAAGTTTTTATCGCAAATGAAATTAGATACGTTCTATTTTTGTTTGCGATTTTTTATTAAAAAGTAACGTAGGTTTAGTTATATTTGACGTTAGCGGAAACTTTATACCGACAACGGAGAACGACAAAGTAACGAAAAATAAAAAAAGTAAGGAGGAACAATGAAAAAGATATTAAGTTTATTATTAGTAGTCGTATCGATAATGACGAGTTTTATATTAAGTAGTTGCGATACGAGAATGCCGGCATATAAAAAAATAATAGCAAGAGACGAAACGGACGGGCAGTTTTACTATTATTATATGGAAAATTTAGACGGATACGCAATAGTCGGGGATATGGAAGAAAACAATCCGGAAGTAATGTATTTGCCGGCATATTACAAAGGCAAAGAAGTAAAACGAGTTTTTTATACAACCACATTAGGTACCTTTAGTATACAAACGAAAACTTTCGGTCCAAGTTTTTTTAATGTAAAAAAAATATATATTCCATTTACTTGTCCTAAAAATAACTATTATAAAGACAGTTCCGAAAGTTTATATAAAGTTTTCACAGATTCTAGATATAGAGTTAAAGAGGTTTTCTCTCCATGTGTAGGCTTAGACTATGAGGATGCGTGGGAAATTTTTTCTGATACGATTTTTGATTATGGTTATGGTAAGATTACGTTTTATTTTTATAATAAATATTTTGATAAATTTAAGGAAAAAGAAGAAGCGATACGTAAAGAATATGGGGAAGAAGCTTTTATGTTTCTATTTGATGAATATGTTGATAGATTGAAGTTTTATAGAACAAGCAGCGGTTCGCAAGCATACGAAATAGTAAAGGCAAATACTGTATACATGTTTAATTATGAAGATTCTTCTAATGGTGGGGTATTTGCTGTTGATAATTATAGTTATGGTGGACAAATTGATGAATATTGGGATATGCCTTTAAGAGATGGTTTTACATTTATGGGTTGGTATAAGGAGCCAAAATGTAAGAACAAGTGGGATTTTGAAAACGACAAATTACCTGCCGTTGAGTATGACGAAGAGGGTAACCCGACAGAATTTGTAGAAACAAAACTTTATGCCGGTTGGCAAAAAATCTAATTTTATAGGAGAAAAATTTATGAAGAAAATTAAAGGAGAAATCGATAATGAAATATAAAAGAGACATAATCATATTGATGCTGTTTGTGTTATTTGTGCCGTTATTATCGTCATGTTCTAAAATTGACGTAGAAGAATATGAATCGGGGTATTATAAATACAGTGTAGTAACTCAAAATGGAGAATCAAAGGCTTATATAACAGGATTAACCGAAATCGGACTCGAACAACAATATTTGATTTATCAGGACGAATTAGATGGACATGAAATATATGGGTTTGGCTATAAAAAATGGGTGCCAACAGGTTATGCTAATATCGGTTATATTGACTGCTCAAATGTAAAAAAGTTTTATTTCCCAACAATTCAAAGAGAAAATTTAGGACAATGCGTTAGTAATGCAAATAGAATTACATCTATTTATTGGAACAATATCTATGATAATTATAGTATATATCCTGGGAATATGATAAGATCTGGTAAAGAAGTTTTTGGCTATAACTTATTCCAAACAAAAGAAGATATGCTTAAAAAAAATTTTAACAACTTTTATATTGCCAACGTATCATATCTTTATAATTATAATAACGCTCCCAACGACAATTACTATTGGGTAGACACATATAACGAGGAGCAAATACAATTTATTCCGCCCGACCCTGTAAGAGACGGCTACGTGTTCGGCGGGTGGAATATAAATTCAGAGTGCACAGAGAAATGGAATTTTACCGAAGATATCACACCTAAAGAGATATTGATAAAACAATACGAATATTCACCATATAACACTTATTCCGGCATTTATTTATATGCCAAATGGATAAAATTATAAATAATTACAGGAGTTATATTGTAAAAATTTTTCGAGAATGTTTTTAGTTTTTTATCATATAAGATTGACAAGTTTTGGAAATGAGTATATAATGAAAGCATAAAGGTTTACGAAGGAACAGCAGATAGGAACAATTAGAGTAAGAACGATTTATTAAAAACTTAACTATTCATCTACGGAGGTATCCGCCAATGAAC
>CADBUU010000059.1 GCA_902797945.1 uncultured Eubacteriales bacterium
TCCCTTATCGCCCTTATTATCTCGCCCTCGGAAATTTGCTCGCATCTGCAAATTATTCTGCCGTATTCGGGGTGTTTTTTTATTATTTCGTTCTTTTCGTCGTCGGAAAGATTTTTAAAGAAATAATCGGGCTTTCTAACGGGCGAAAAATTTTGTTTTTTCACGAGAGTAAATTTCTTCGAAATCAGTTCTTCCGCAACGTAAACGGCTATTGCCGGAGCGGAAGTAAGACCGGGCGACTCGATGCCGGCAAGGTTGATAAAACCTTCTTTAAACGGGCTTTCCTCTATTATGAAATCGTGTCTGTCGGAATACGCCCTAACTCCCGCGAAAGAAGTTATCGTATTGAAAAGAGGAAGGTTTTTACACATTTTATTCGCCTTTTCTATTATGCTTTTAAGTCCTTCTTTGGTGGTGGACTTATCCTCTTCGTCTATTTCTTCGGCGGTAGGTCCTAAGATAATATTGCCGTCCACGGTCTGTGAAACGAGTATTCCCTTTCCCATTTTGGTAGGAGTGAAAAACAGCGTATGACCGACGAAATCTCCGCTTTCTCTGTCGAGAAGAATATATTCGCCCTTTCTTGCCTTTACCTTAAACGAATAATCGCCTATGAGGTTGGCTATTTTTTCGCTGCCCATTCCGGCGCTGTTTATAACGCATTTCGCCTTTACCTCTCTTTTGTCGGCGGAAAAAATCGTAAAATCACCGAAATTTCCCTTTATATCGGTTACTTCGAAATCGGTTATAAGTTCGGCGCCGTTATCCATAGCGTTGCCGATTGCGGCGATAGCGAGTTCGTAAGGACAGACAATTCCGCCCGTTTTGGCGTAAAGCGCCCCCTTCGCCTCGTCGGAAATATTAGGCTCGATACGGCGAAGTTCTTCGGCGGATATTATCTCCATATCCGTAACTCCGTTTTTCTCTCCCCTTTTTTTGAGTTCGCCGAGTGTTTTTATGTCCTCGTCCGAAAAGGCGACTACGAGCGAACCGTTGTTTCTGTATTTGACTCCGAGTTCTTTCGCGGTCTTTTCCATCATTTTGTTGCCGAGAAGATTAAACTTGGCTTTGAGCGTTCCCTCGGCGGCGTCGAAACCGGCGTGAACTATTCCGCTGTTCGCCCTCGACTGTCCCATGCAAACGTCGTTCTCTTTTTCGAGAATACATATTTTCAAATCGTATTTCGATAATTCCCGAAGAATAAGTCCTCCGATCACTCCTCCGCCGATAACAACTATATCGAACATTTTTTCCCCCTTAAAAATAATTTTTTATATCGTTTAAACTGTCTAAAATAAACGACGGCTCGGCGTCGCTCTTTTCAAGGTCTTTCATATTACATTCTCCGCTTAAAACGAAGAGAGAATAAAAACCGCAATTATTTCCGAATTTTATATCCGTATACAATCTGTCGCCGACCATTACGAATTTATTTTCGTCAGATTTCAGCCTTTTCATAAGCGCTTTTCCCATTCCGTCGTAAGGTTTTCCGATTATCTTCGACGGTTTTAGTCCGGTAGAGAGTTCAATCATCGCCATAAACGAGCCTACGTCCGGCACGAACACGTCGGGCGCCGGGCAATTCACGTCGGGATGAGTGGCGATATATTTCGCCCCCTTTTTTATAGCCGTCGTAAACTTGCAGAGTTTTTCGTAAGTAAGTTCCGTATCGTAAGCGAGAACGGCTATATCCGGTTGCCCCTCTTCGATAAGTTTGACGCCCTTACTTATAAATTCCTCTTTTAAAGCCTTGGTCCCGAGCAGATATACGCTTTTTTCGGGATATTTATCGACGAGCATATCCGCCGTCGCCATTCCCGAAGTATAAACCTCGTCGCCCTCGCCGAACAAATTCAATCTCTTTAATTTTTCTATATATTTTTCGTTGCTTTTGGAAGAATTATTGGTCAAAAATATGAGTTTTTTCCCTTTTTCCCGTAAAAAACGGAGAGTTTTATCCATCTCTCCGATTATTTTGTCGCCGAGATAGACCGTGCCGTCCATATCGAGCAAAAAATATTCTATTTCCGAAAGCGCTCGTTTTAACTTTTCGTTTACCATATCGCCCTGTAAATTTCCTTTATCTCTTCGACCGACGGAACTCTCGGATTGGTCGCCGTGCATGCGTCCGAAAGCGCTGATTTTGCCATAATATCTATTTTTGCCTCGTAGTCCTCCTTGCTTATTCTTCCCATTTCGGAAATTTTAAGAGGAACGTTCATCTCCATCATAAGATATTGTATATAACTTACGAAAGCCCTTATGGTCGTTACTTCGTTTAAGTTGTTTACTCCCAAAACCCTCGCCATATTGCAATATTTTCTGACGCAAGGAGGGTAAGATTTTTTACTTCTGCCGAAAGCGCCTATCTCGCTGTTGTATTCGATTATATGCGGAAGAAGTATAGCGTTCGCCCTGCCGTGAGGAATATGGAACTGCGCGCCGAGTTGGTGCGCCATACCGTGACAAAGCCCCAAAGACGCCGAGTTAAAAGCAAGCCCGGCAAGACAAGAAGCGATATGCACTTTTCTTCTGGCGTGAGCGTCGCCGTTATAATTATACGAGCGAAGCAAAAACTGACCGCAAATTTCAACGGCTTTTTCGGCAAGCGCGCCCGAAAATTCGTTGTTGTTGACGCTGACGTATGCCTCTATTGCGTGAGTTAAGGTATCCATACCCGTATCGGCAGTTATATCGGGCGGAACGCTCTTGACCAAAACCTCGTCCAAAATAGCCTCGTCGGGGACCATATCGTCCGAAGCGAGGGGAATTTTCGCATTGTTTTTTACGTCCGACAAGACGGCGAAAGAAGTTACTTCGCTACCCGTTCCCGAAGTCGTCGGAATACACACGAGTTTAGACGTAAACTCTCCGTTTATTCTGCCGGCGAATTTCCTTATTGCCTTAGACGTATCCATCGCCGAGCCGCCGCCGATAGCGACTATATATTCCGCTCCGAATTCGAGCGCTTCCGAAACGCCTTTCACGACCTTTTCAAGCGGAGGATCGGGAACGACGTCGCTGAATATATAATATTCTATTTTCGCCTCTTTCAAAGGGTCTACGACGTAATCGATAAGACCGCTCCTTACGACGAAAGGATCGGCTACGACGAACGCCTTATCCGTATTTAACTGCGAAAGCCTTTCAAGGGCGTTTTCTCCGAAATATATTTTTGTCTTTACGTCAAATTCTTTCATCGGTCAAGTTCCTTACCTTAACTATTTATATAATTATACTATTATTTTCACAACAAGTCAAATCAAGCGTATACATATTTATCAATTTGACCGTTTGCGTTCAAACGCGCGCTAAACAACGAGGTCGCAAAAGGTTGCTTTTGACAATCTCGCAATATCCGTCGGATCGACTTTTACCTGTTTTCCAACTTTTCCTGCGCTGACGTAAAAATCGTCGCAAATAAGCGCCGTTTCGTCTATTACCGTTTTGAATTGTTTTTTCATTCCTATCGGCGAACAGCCTCCGTGAATATAGCCCGTAAGCGGAAAAAGTTCCTTTTGCTTTATCATTTCCACGTTCTTTACTCCCACCGCTTTCGCCGCCTTTTTTAAGTCGAGTTTTTGAGCGACGGGAATTACGAAAACGTAATTTTTAAGGTCGTTCCCGACGGTAACGAGCGTTTTAAAGACGCATTCTTCATTTTCGCCGAGAATTTTGGCTATGACAACGCCTTCGGTTATGCTTTCGTCGTATTCGAAAGGCGTATAACTCACGCTTTCGCTGTCGAGTATTCTCATTACGTTGGTTTTTTCCATAAGAAAATTATAAAATATAACGCCAAAATAATCAAGCGCTTTACTTGAAAATTTTTTTGTGTTAAAATATATTTATGAGATTAGATAAATTTTTCTCGGAAACTTCCACCCTTTCGCGTTCGGAATGCTCTAAGGCGGTAAAAAAGGGAGAGATAACCGTAAACGGCGAAATAATTAAAAAAGCCGACTTCAAAGTCGACGAATTTAAAGACGAAATACGCTATAAAGGCGAAGTTATAAACTACTCGAAATATATCTATATTATGCTCAATAAGCCCGAAGGCGTAGTAAGCGCGACCGAGGACGGAAGGGATAAGACGGTTTTGGACCTTCTTCCCGAAAATTATAAAAACAGAGGACTTTTCCCTTGCGGAAGGCTGGATAAAGACACTTTGGGACTTGTAATTTTAACTAACGATGGAATTTCCGCTCACAATTCGCTTTCTCCCAAACGTCATTTTAAAAAGACGTATTATTTTAAAACTGCCGAAAAGTTTTCGGACGAGGACGTAAAAAAAATCGAAGGGGGAATTACCCTTGCCGACGGATATACGACCAAGCCCTGCGAAATAAAAAGGCTGAACGATAAAGAGGGGGAAATAATTCTCACCGAGGGAAAATACCACGAAATAAAAAGACTTTTCGGAGCGAGAGGGAACAAGATAGTATATCTCGAACGCATAAAATTCGGGGATATTTCCTTAGGCGAACTTCAAAGAGGAGAATGGCGGTTTTTAAGCGAGGACGAAATAAAAAAATTTACGGCGTCGAAATGATAGGACGCCGTATTTTTTATGCTTTTATTAAAATTCTATAATTTTACCAACCCGGCGTTTACCATTTCCTGCAAAGAAGCGAGGACGCCGATTTTAGCGTGATACCAAGTAAGTCCGCCCTGAAAATAAACCGCGTAAGGCTCTCTCAGGGGACCGTCCGCCGAAAGTTCGATAGACGAACCCTGTACGAAGGCGCCTGCCGCCATTATTACCTGACTGTCGTATCCCGGCATATCTCCGGGAACGGGGGTAACGTAACTGTCCACGGGCGCGGACTTTTGTATTCCTTTACAAAAAGCCGACATACCCTCCGCGCTTTTAAGTTCTATCGCCTGAATGACGTCGTATCTCTCTTCCCAAGACGAGGGAACCGCTTTAAAACCCAATTTTTCGTATATCGCGGCGGCGAAGATCGCTCCCTTTTCGGCGCTTGCGACCACCGTCGGCGCAAGGAAAAACCCCTGATAAAAACTCTGCATAACGCCGAGGCTCGCCCCGACTTCCTGCCCGAGTCCCGGCGCCGAAAGACGATATGCGCATCTGTCTATATATTCTTTTTTTCCGCAAATATATCCCCCGATAGGAGCGAGTCCCCCTCCGGGATTTTTTATAAGCGACCCTACGACCATATCCGCGCCGACGTCGGACGGCTCTCTTTCCTCGACGAATTCGCCGTAGCAGTTATCCACCATAACGACGACGTCGGGCTTTATTTTTTTGATAAAAGAAATGAGTTCCCCTATCCTTTCGACCGACAAAGTAGGTCTGACCTGATAACCTTTACTCCTCTGAATGGTAATGAGTTTAGTCTTTTCGTTTATCGCCTTTTTTATATTTTCGTAATCGAAATCGCCGTTTGAAAGCAACTCCACCTGTCTGTAACTCACGCCGTATTCTTTTAACGAACACTTGCTATCCCTTATTCCTATTACCTCTTCGAGAGTGTCGTAAGGTTTGCCGACGGGAGAGAGAAGTTCGTCGCCGGGAAGAAGGTTTGCCGACAGCGCGACGGCAAGAGCGTGCGTTCCGCAAACTATCTGCGGACGGACGAGCGCCGCCTCGGTGTGAAAAGTATCGGCGTATACCCTTTCTATCTTATCCCTGCCGAGGTCGTTATAGCCGTACCCCGTCGAGATATTGAAACACGCCGCGTCCACCCTGTTTTTACGCATTGCGTTTAAAACTTTTAATTGGTTGAGTTCGGCTGTTTTTTCTATTTTTTCAAATCTTTCTTTTAAAGGGGCGAGCGCTTTTTCTCCGAAATCGTATACTTTTTCGGATATTCCCGCCTCTATATATTGCTTTATAATACTCATTTTCAGTCTTTAACGAAGATCCCCTGTTCTTTAAGCCAATTAACGCTCATATCCACCCAATACGAAACGTCTGTCGAGAGTTGCTTTTCCACCTCGTCGTAGATCGCGCCGTAAACCGTTTTGTCGGCGAGCGAAAGCCCGTGCCAACCCTGTCCGAAAACGTGAATTGAAAAATTCAACTCGTTTTCTTCGTAAGCCGCGGCGATCGCGAGCGAACTGCGGACGGGAACGCACCCGTCGTTTCTCGTCGCCCAAATAAAGGCGGGGGAGGAATTTTTATTTACTAACTTATCCGCCGCAAGCGACTTTTTGAGTTCTTCGTTATCCCCGCAGAGGTTATCGAAACTTCCGTTATGCGACTTTTCGCCGTAAGTAATTACGGGGTAAGACAGAATAACGGCGTCGGGACGAGCCGAAACCGACGGCGTAAAGACAGGCTTTATATCCTCACTGTCGAAAATGCTTCCGAGCATAGCGCAAAGGTGTCCGCCGGCGGAAAAGCCGACAGCCGCGACCATAGCGGGATCGGTACCCGTTTCGCCCGCCGTAAGTCGGATATAATTCATCGCCATTACCGCTTCCGCGAGTTGATAGGGATGACGGACGGGCGCGACAGAATATTCGAGCATAAACGCGTTATACCCGTAAGAGAGGTATTTTACGGCGACAGGCTCCTCTTCTCTGAAACTCGTCATTCCGTATCCCCCGCCGGGGATGACGAGCATAGCCGGCTTTTTTCTTTCGGGGTTTACCTCTCTGCTGTTATCGAGAATATAACAAGTGAGCGTTCCCGCTCCATTTTCGGGCTTTTTGACCCCGAAATATTCGTATAAATCTATATCGTAAACTTTCATTTTTTCTCCTTATTTAACGCATAGTCGTAAATTGCCTCGGTTGCGAAATGCAATTTAGTCAGCGGATTGAATTTATTTAGCGGAAAGACGAAATAAGTGTCTTTCAAAGTGCAGAGTTCGAGCGCTCCGCCCCTCTTTTTATAGTCGTATTCTATATGGCAGGAACGCATCGTTTCGGTGTCTCTGTGAAGATAAAAATCGCTTCCGTCGTAGAGTTTGCCTTGCATTGTAAAGCCGTCGTAGCCGTGAGTGAGTTTTACTTCGCCTATCGGAACGCAGCCTTGCGCCGAAGATTTAAGATGTTCGACTCTCACCGTGTCCTCGAAGTGGTATTTACCCGATTTCACTTCTTTTTCGACTTCGCTTCTCTCGAACCTATACCAATCGGAAACGAGTTCGAACTCCGTTTCGCCCTCCGTCGCTTTAAGCCTTCCGAGGTTATCCATTTCGTAAGTCGCTCCGCAATCGACGCACCATATTTTGGTCTTTTCCGACCTCGTCGTAAATTCTTTTTTGCACCTCGGGCATTGATAAAGAATTTTATGAATATTGTGCGCTCTGTATTCGCTGTCGATAACTATTCCGTTATCTCTTTGCCATTTATATTCGTCGTAGTCGAACTTCTTTTCTATTCTTTGCTGAATTTCTTCCGCAGAGAGATTTTCGGCTTCGTCTTTTGTAACGATCTGTTCCATTACGGCGCTGACGGGAACTTTTCTATACGGGTGTTTGTTCCATTGCGGAGACATTAAGAAATTTCCCCTCATTTGTAAGAATACGACGGGGCATTTCGCCGCTTTCGCAAGTTTTCCGAGCGCTCCGTCGACCGCCTCGTTTATCCCGGCGAGCGAAAACCTCGCTTCGGGGTAAATGATAACTATATCCTTATGCTTCGTAAGGGCGGTCAAAATGTGTTTTACCACCATTACGTCGCTCGTGAATTTTCTCTTGTAAATACCGCCGACCTGTCTTAAAAGCCATTCCCTTCCGACAAATTCCTCGATGGATATTACCCAATTCGCGAGGTGCGGTTTTACCGCTTTCATCGCCACGGCGAAGTCTATCATCGAAGCGTGAGTGGAAAGAAGTATATACGGGGGTTTTAAACCCTCGCAGCCTATTTTTTCGACCTTGCCTCCGTGTCCCATAGTCAAAAACGCCGAGCCTATCCTTATTATCGGTTTGGTCCAAGCCGCCGGCTTTCTGACGAGCAATGCGGTATCGAATTTTTGTTGCGCTTTTCTCATAATAAATCAATCTCCTTTTACATTATATATGTTTATCTTTTTAAAGTCAATTTTTTAAACGAGAAAAATTTTATTTTAAAAGTTTAGTTAGATAAATTGCAAAATCCGAGAGTATTTGATATAATAAAAAACGAGTTGTTTTTTAAACGCATAAATTTTATACTTTTTAATAAAAAGAGGTTACGAAAGTGGACAAGGTTGGTTTCGACAGCGAAAAATATCTCAAATTGCAATCCGAGAAAATTCTTGAAAGAATAGATGAATTCGGCGGAAAACTCTATATCGAGTTCGGCGGAAAACTTTTCGACGATTTTCACGCGGCGAGGGTTTTGCCGGGTTTTGCTCCCGACAATAAAATAAAAATGCTCACGAAACTTAAAGACCGAGCCGAGATAGTCATCGTAATAAACAGCAACGACATCGCCAAAAACAAGGTAAGAGCCGACCTCGGCATTACTTACGACCAAGACGTTTTAAGGCTCATAGACGTTTTCAGAAGTTACGGTCTTTTCGTCGGAAGCATAGTTTTATCTCAATACAGCGTCGAAAACGAATCGGCAAAAGCGTTCGGCGAAAGACTTAAAAAAGCCGGCGTCAAAGTCTACCACCACTACCACATAAAGGGTTATCCTCATAACGTTCCCCTCATCGTCAGCGACGAGGGTTACAGCAAAAACGAATACATAGAAACGTCAAGAGATTTGATCATTATAACCGCGCCGGGACCGGGCTCGGGGAAAATGGCGACTTGTCTTTCCCAACTCTACCACGAACATAAAAGAGGTCATAAGGTAGGCTATGCGAAATACGAAACTTTCCCCGTATGGAACTTGCCTTTAAAACACATGGTAAACCTCGCATACGAGGCGGCGACCGCCGACCTCAACGACGTCAATATGATAGACCCATGGCACCTCGCCGCTTACGGTAAGCAGGCTGTCAACTATAACCGCGACGTCGAGATATTCCCCGTTTTAAACGCTATTTTCGAGCAGATAATGGGAAAATCTCCCTATCAATCACCAACCGATATGGGCGTCAATATGGCGGGTTACGCAATTTCCGACGACGACGTATGCGTAGAGGCGTCGAGACAGGAGATAATAAGGAGATATTTTTCGGCGCTTGCAAAAGAGAGAAGAAACGGTCTTTCTTCAAACGAATCGGATAAGATAGCCCTTATAATGGAAGGCAACAACATAAGCGTTACGGACAGAAAAGTCGTAGTTGCGGCAAACGAAGAGGAGAAAAGACGGAATTGTCCGGCGGCGGCGATAGAACTTCACGACGGAACTATAATAACGGGCAAAACCAACGACCTTTTCGGCTGTTCTTCGAGTATGATTTTAAACGCGCTTAAACATCTTGCCGGAATAGACAAGGAAGTCGACCTTATAGGAAAATCGTCGATAGTTCCGATACAAGACCTTAAAATAAAATATCTCGGAAGTAAAAACCCCCGACTTCATATAGACGAAATGCTCATCGCCCTCTCCTCTTCGGCGGAAAGGGACGAAAACGCCCAGAAAGCGATAGAGCAACTTCCGAAACTTAAAGGTTGCGAAGTTCATACGACCGTTCTTCTCGCCCATAACGACGAAAAGTTCTATCGTAAACTCGGCGTAAACCTCACTTCCAACCCAGTATTTAAAGACAAAAATCACGCTCATTAAAATTCTTTGACGTTCAAGACGCCTTCGGGCGTCTTTTTTTTCGTAAAAAACGTTTGATTGCAAACAAAGGTTTTGCGCAATATCACGCCGTAAAAAATATATAATAATGTATAAAAAAAACGTAATAATTTGGTTGATTATTTGACTTTTCTGTTGTATAATATTAGACAGAAAAATTTGAGATTTTTTAGGAGGTCTAACAAATGGAAACTTACGGTCTTGAAAAGTTGGGCATAATAAACCCTCTTAACGTATACCGCAATCTCACTCCCGCCGCCCTTACCGAAAAGGCGCTTGCGAGAGGAGAAGCAAAATTATCAAATACCGGCGCTCTCGTAGTTTATACGGGTAAATACACCGGCCGTTCGCCTAACGACAAATTTATCGTCGACAGCAAGGGCGTTCACGACGATATCGCTTGGGGAAAAGTAAACGTTCCCATAGAGCAAGCAAAATTCGACGCATTATATGAAAAGGTCATCGCTTACCTTCAAAACAGAGAAATATTTATTTTCGACGGATTTGCAGGGGCTGACGTAAAATACCGCAAGGCATTCAGAATAGTAAACGAACTCGCTTCGCAGAATATGTTTATAAGAGATCTTCTCATTCGTCCGACGGCGGAAGAACTCGAAAACTTCCACGAGGACTTCACCGTTATCGCCGCTCCCGGATTCAAATGTATTCCCGAGCGCGACGGAGTTCACAGCGAAGCGGCTATCATAATCGACTACGAAAAGAAACTCGTCCTTATCTGTGGTTCGCAATACGCAGGCGAAATAAAGAAGAGCGTATTCTCGGTAATGAACTACCTTATGCCGAAAGAAGGCGTATTCCCGATGCACTGCTCGGCAAACATCGGAAAAGACGGCAATTCCGCAGTATTCTTCGGACTTTCCGGAACGGGTAAAACTACCCTCTCCGCCGATCCCGAAAGAAGTCTTATCGGCGACGACGAACACGGTTGGTCGGACGATTCGGTATTCAACTTCGAAGGCGGCTGCTACGCTAAATGTATCAACCTTTCCAAAGAAAACGAACCCGAAATTTATAACGCCATCAAGTTCGGCTCGCTCGTTGAAAACGTCATTATGGACGAAAACACGAGAGAATTCGATTTCAACGACGGTTCTTTGACCGAAAACACGAGAGTCGGCTATCCCATTTACTACATACCCAACGCTCAGATTCCGGGCGTCGGAACAACTCCCAAGGCGGTAATTTTCCTTACGGCGGACGCATTCGGCGTTCTTCCTCCCATTTCGAGACTTACTCCCGAACAGGCGATGTATTATTTCGTTTCGGGCTTTACGTCCAAACTTGCCGGAACAGAAAGAGGAATTACCGAACCTCAACTGACTTTCTCGACTTGCTTCGGCGCTCCTTTCCTTCCTCTCGATCCGAGTATTTACGCTAAAATGCTCGAAGAGAAAATCGCTAAATCGGGCGCGAAAGTTTATCTCGTCAATACCGGTTGGACGGGTGGCTCCTACGGCGTAGGAACGAGAATGAAGTTGAGATACACGAGAGCGATGGTTTCCGCGGCGCTCGACGGAACTCTTGAAAATTCGACTTTCGTAAAAGATCCTATTTTCGGTATGGACGTTCCCACTACCTGCCCCAACTGCCCGGACGAGGTTATGATACCCGAAAACGCTTGGGCTGATAAGAAGGCTTACAGAGAAACGGCTGAAAAACTTGCGAAGTCTTTCGTCGAAAACTTCAAAAAGTATACTCACATGCCGGAATCCGTCGTTAAAGCAGGTCCTAAGGCGTAAAAAAATTAAATATAAATTATTTAGCGCTGCGCTCAAAAAAAAGAGCGCAGCGCATTTTTTTGTCCAAAATAAAATTTATAACAAAACTTAAAAGTCTGCCGAATGAAAACGTATTGAAACACGCCGAAATTCAGTCGTTTTAACGAGTTTGATTTTTTCGGCTAAACGATCGCTCTAAAAAATATTTCGTCTTTACGCCTACGATTTTTCAGCTCGGTTATAACTTTAAGCAAAAAGGACGACAGACGGAAGTTTCCTTCCGTCTGCCGCCCTTTTTATATAGGATGATTTTGAGAATGAGCAAATTATTTATTCTTCCGGAACTAAAAGATACAACTTTCCAACCCCTTCGACTTCCTTTACGGGAGTTTCTTGCGCAACAAGTTTAGTATTAGTATCCTTAAACGTTATACTTCCGTCGTCGTTGAAAGTTGCATCATTTCCGTGTAAGAGAGAAGCTTCTACCTTATCTCCCAAATTGCCGTTGTTATAATATAATACGTTTCCGTCTTCTAAAACTATTTTATAAATATAGGTGTCGGACGTATTCAGCCCTTCAAGCAACGGCAAAGCCGATTTTTTTATTAAATATCTCGAATCTTTAACGTCGAAAGGAGTCATATTTACCATACGAGTATCCGTTTCTCCGTTCTCTTTATAAACGCTGAGCGAAACGAATGCGGTAACCTCTTCGTCGTTTATATTCGTATTGAAAAATCCGCATCTAAATTCTTTTACCATTTGAAGAACAGTGCTATAAGGAATTTTTAAGCCGACCGTATTTAACATTCTGACTTGGTCGTAAGCGCCTATCGTTTCATGGACGAAATCGGAAGCCTTAAATCCGAGAGTGCCATAAGCATCATAAGAGCCCGCAAGACCGAAATCGTTGGGGTTTACTGCTTTATTGAAGTAAATAGCGAAATCTGCCGTCCAGTCGAGGAATGCCAAAGCGCCGAGTTGTCCTTTTTGGTCGTCTACTCCGAATATAGCGTTTATAATCGGGTTTTCGTGTTTGGGCAAATCTTTATAAATATTAATAACATAATCGACTACGTCGTTAGCGTAAACCATATCGAAGAGATTTACGCCCGACTTATTGCCGTTTATAAGAATATCGTTCTTCTTATCAAACGATTTAAAGGAATAAGTTACGTCCGTAACGTATCCGTTATCTACAATAGGAGCGTCGAGTTTTTCAACGGATGCGACGGGACTGTTACATCTGGGGCAATAAGCCGAATTGAATTCGACGTCGTAAGTCGTATCGTTCGCTTCATAAGATTTAAGACCTAAGTCGTTTAATTGTGCGCCCGTAAGCGTGATATGAACGTGGTTATCGTGTCCGTAAGCGGGCACGAACAAATCTTCCGTAAGAACTTCTCCGCTCTTTAATTCCGAGCCTGCCAAAATAACGCCGTCTTCGAGACAACTTGCTCTGAGTTCGTGATTATTTACGGTTTTCCAGTTTATTTTTTCGAATTTATATTCGAGGAAAGCCTCGACGTCGTCTATGCCATCGAAAGACAAGTCTTCTTT
Organism: uncultured Eubacteriales bacterium; assembly: GCA_902797945.1. Taxonomy (GTDB): domain Bacteria; phylum Bacillota; class Clostridia; order Christensenellales; family Borkfalkiaceae; genus UBA10281. The sequence goes on from CADBUU010000059.1 coordinate 12,960, forward strand.
GTTTTCAAAAGTTTCTTCCTTGACGGCTTCTCTTACGACTTCGCTCTTTTCCTGTTCCTTTTCGTTATTCGCCATTGCCTTTTCGCCTGCGTCGTCGGTGCTATCTATAACGAGCAATCCAAGCGCGCTCGAAACGGTAACGTTCTGAACGTCCGTTTTTTCCGTCGTTCCGGTTTCTCCGGTGCTATCGGTATGTTGATAAACGTAAATTTCTTCGGAGTCGTCAGCCGTTTCAACGGTTACGACGAGCGTAGGAAGGGTTACAGAGACTTTATCTCTCGTTATCGCCTCGGGCAACGCGCTTGCGCCGTTATCCCTTATTACTACGGTATCGAAAGAAGCGTCGTCTTTCTTATTTATATGAATATGCTTGATTTCCGAACTGTTTTCGAGAACTATACGCCCCGTCGAGATTTCGGCGAAAGCGATTTTTCCGTTTTCGTGATAGGACGAAGTGGCGCACTTTATAATATTCAAAGCGCCCGCCGTTCCGTAGTGATAAACGACGTCGCCGTCCTTATCGTCTTCCGCATTGACGTAACCGTTTACGGTTAAAGAGGTGTTGGCGGAATTAGTTCTGATAATAACCGTCCTTGCGGTCGTTTGATTGCTTCTGTCGTAAACGATAGAGGTTATATTCGTATTTTCACCCGAGTCAAACCCGACCGTCAAACCTTCGATTTGAGCGTCCGTCCAACCGGTATTTGCGTAAATCGAATAACCCTTATTGTCGCTTTCCCAAGCGTTTAAACCGTTATATACCTTGAAATAATCGTATTTATTCGCTGAAAGAGGTATTTCGTCCTCATATACGAACGTATCCGTCTTACTGTTCCAAAGTATTCCCTTTTCGGCAATAACGCCGAGGAAATCTTTTAAAACTTCCGATTCCGTATCGTTATTATACCAAGCGGTCGTTAATGCGTCGTGCATGGTAGTATGATTTTTCATAATAAGCGTCTTATTGAGCTTATCGAGAGTAACCTTACGATTGCCGGCATTCAAATCGTCCGCTATTCCGATAGCGGCGTTAGACTGAACGGCTTCGACGGTAATATTCAATCTGATAGACTTTTCCTGATATTCGTTACCTGCGTCGACAGGCAAAGCGATATCGACGTATAAGTCGCTTATATCGGTAGGCTCACCGTTGGAAGCGGCTGCGAGTTCCCAAGCGGTTGACTGCTCTCTGCGTTCAAGAGTATAGAGATTTTTTCTCGAATAATCGTCTCCGCTGATAGGACCTACTTTTTTGTCGAGTTCGTCGTAAAAATCTTCGTCGCCCGTATAAGAAATCACCACGCGATAAATTATGCTGACGTTACTTAAATTATCTATTTCGACTTTGAATTTAACTCTGTCGCCCGGAGTCATTCTGTCGAGCATCAAAGCGTTCCCGTCCACGCTTGCCGTTCCGCTGTTTTTGAAAACGTAATATTTTACGTTCGTTACGGAATCGGTATAGGTCGAGTTCTGCGCTTCCCATTCGTATTTGCTCGTTACTCCGAAAGCCGTCGCCTCGCCGGCGTAAGTTTCGCCGTCAGTATCAACTTCGTCGTTAGCCTTGACCGAATAAATTTCCGGAGTAGAAAGCGCCGCGACGACTTTAACTTTACCCGAAGTTACGGCAATATTGACTTTGCTTTCGCTTGTGAAAAGGGCGAACGTGCTGCCGGCAATAAGCGAAAGGCAAAGCGCGATCACCAAAATCGAAGAAAGCAAAACTTTTTTCTTGTTCTTCATTTTATTACCTCTTTTTTTATTTTGTGCAAAAAAAAACTTAATTTAAGCATTATAGTTCTACGATTATGTATTTTAGCAGAATTATAGTTCTTTGTCAAGCGTTTTTTTCAACAAAAAACCGAAAGACGGAGGAAATTCCTCCGCCCTTCGGTTTATTTAATATTATAGGATTATGTGAGTGATTTTAATAATTATAGGATGAATAAGTTAAAACTATCAAAGATTCTCTACCGTATAAACCGTTATTTCCTCTTGAGCAATTACTTTTTCAGCGTCAAAATAGCCGACCCAATTATCCTCTGCATAATTATTGTCCAACCTGTTTCCCGTCGCTTCAACTTGAGCGGTGTCGGCAGCGGAATATGAAGTTATTTGAACATAGCAACCACTCATCGAGTTGTTGACAAACGTGATCTTTTCATAAGCGCTTACGCCAACGTTCGCATTAGTAAACGTATTACCGTCAATAACGACAATCTTGAAATCTTTTGCGTTTTCATTATCTGAAACACCGCGTGTCCAATTTACAAACTTACTGTTCTTTATGGAAACGGAAGCGTTGACTTGACTGCTCGATTGCCCCTCGCCGAATATTATCGCGCGGGAATTACTACGCGAAGTCGTTCCTATAAATTTGCAATTTTCTACGGTCAGGTTGGCTTTTGCAGAAATAGCGCGAACACGGTTACCGTTGCCTTCAGGGACTTCGCTCAAATCGAAGGTAAGATTTTTAACGGTCGCGTCTCCTTCAAACCTGAATACGCTATGATAGTTTCCGCCGTCGCTTATATCCCCGGTAAATTTAATAGTATGACCAAGTCCGTCAATAATAACAGGTACCGAAGTTCTTCCGCCTTTTCTTTCATCCCAAGCGTCCGATATAACAATGTCGGATGAAAGTGCGATCATATCGTTGCTCGCGGCATTTTTAACGGCGTTTTTAAGTTCTTCCGCGTTAGAAACGCTTATGATTTCTTTAACCGTCAGATTAAGCATATTCGGAACTGCTTGAATACGTTCTTTTACCGTTTCGTTAACAACGTAAACCGTAACGTTTTCGCTGCTACCGCTTTCGGTATTGGTAAACGTCATTTGTCCTTCAAAGGTTACGTCTTCACGATGAAGTTCAACGGTTTTAAGATTCGGACAACCTCTTGACAAATAATCCCCAAGAGTTAAAGCGTCATTGTTACCGCCGTTAAATATAATAGTCGTTAAATCAACGCAACCCGCAATCGACTGTTTCGCCGCATAGTTAAGCGACGCGGGAAGCGAGAGACTTTCGATCGCGCTTTGCTGGAAGGCTCCGACTTCAAGCGTTGTAATTCCCTCGGGAACCACAAAATCCGAAATTCCTTTGATTTTATAGAACATTCTGTTGGGAACTTTCGTCATATTACCGAAATCAACCGATTTTACCGTCGCATTGTTTTCGAATATTTTCATAGCGTCTTTGAGATCTTTTGTAAATATAACGCGTTCGATAGTTTCGTTAAACGAGAAAGCGTTGAAATCAATTCCGTCAACGTATTCTTTAACTGTAAACGTCGATCCTTCATAATAACTCGCGCTCTGGAGATATACGTCCCCGTCAGAGTATACGCGATAAACGATATCGTCGGACGCTTTGCCGTCAAAATAAGTTACTCCGCCTTTCGTATGACCGTACCAATCCAAAGTCGCTTTATTTCCCTGTCCTACCGTCAACATCGTGTTTTTTGCAAATACCGGCGATTCCTCATTGTTGGAAATTACGGGTAGGTTTACATTTAACAAAATCTTATCGCCGATTTCCGCCGCATCGAAAGCGTCGACAAGGGTTTCGTAAACTACGCCGTCTTTGGTTCCGCTTATTAAAACGTAGTTGCCGGAAACGGTAGTTACGTTACCGCTTTCATCAACGCTGACGTTTACTTTATCTCCGTCTTTATTCGTATAAACCCCCGTCGCTTCGGTCGCGTCAAGAACGACAATTCCCTTGTCGGTTTCGTAAGCGTAATTTGCGTTATATACTACGGTATACTCGGAAAAACTCGTAGTTTCGAAAGTGATATAACCGCTTTCGCTGTTATAATCGAAGTCCGTGATTTGAGTCGTTTTGTTGGTTGCGTCGTCGTAGTGGTAAAGTTCCACGCCCATAAGTCCCGTGCCTACGAACATCGTTACTCTGATTTTTTCTTCGTTATCGTGAGATATTGCGTCACTCGTCGTAGTAGTAGTTTCTTCGCCTACCATTTCGGTAACGATTTTCAAAACGCTGACGTCGTAAGAAGCGCTCGCTTTTGCGGGATTGTTATTAAGAACGGCAATATTACCCTGCGTTTCCTGAGGAGTAACTTTTACCATAAGCGAAGTATCCGTTTCGCTCGTAAGGACCGTGTCTTTTGGTAAAACCACCGTTACGAGGTTGTCGTTATCGCTTATCTGAGTATTTTCGGCGGTAGTCTTTGAATTGGCTACGGTAGTAGCCGTAGGCTCCGTCTCGATTGCGGTAGTGAGAATTTCGTTTGTGGTTTTAGCGTTGCCCTGAACCGCTTCTACGGAAACAGTCATAGAAGTAGACTGATTCATATATTCTTCGCCGTCAAGATCGATAGGAAGATATATTTTTACGGGGATAGAGGGAATCGTTCCGTTCACTTCGAGATTTTTCCAGTTGCCCGTTCTCGAAACGCCGGTAAGCAATACGCCGTCTATCGAAACTTTCATTTTATTGAAAATTTTAAGACCGCTGTTTACGGTAACGATAACTCTGTATTGAATGTTTACGTTACTGTTGTTTGCAATTTCGACGTCGAAATCTATCCTGTCGCCCGGAGTTACTCTGTCGAGATCGAGCTTGTTCGTAGTCGCGGTATAAGTTGCCTCTCCTGTGTTTGTAAATACGCCGTTGAAATTACCCGTGTCGCTGTCCGTCGTTACGGTAAGAGGCTCGTAATAATAGGTTGCGGCGTGATTTCCCGACGTAATTTCGCCGGCAACTTCGTAAGCGGTGTCCTGTTCGTCTTTGCTTTCTACCGTTGCGGAATATATTTTCGGATTTTTAATTTCCGCGTCCACGTTTACTTTACCCGAAGTTACGGCAATGTTGACGTGGCTTTCGCTCGTGAAAAGGGCGAACGTGCTTCCCGCAATAAGCGAAAGGCAAAGCGCGATCACCAAAACCGAAGAAAGCAAAACTTTTTTCTTGTTTTTCATATTTTACCTCACAAAAAATTTTTATTAAAAGGCTTTCGCCGTTTAATTCTTATATTTAAGAGTATTTGTTTTTGCGTGAGCAAAAACAATGGGGTACCCCATAAATCGACTTTGAATTTATTCGGCATTTTATCGCTCGGAATGGAGAAATTCCAAGTGATAAAATGCAAAAATGTAAGAACAATAGTTCTACGATTTTATATTGTAACAGAATTATAGTTCTTTGTCAAGCGTTTTTCGAAAAAAATTCCGACGAGAAAAACTCTCGTCGGACGTTATATATAATATAATGTTATACGGGCATACCGTCGTAAACGACGCTAAACTTGCCGTCTTTAAAGACTACGCTCACAACTTCGCACGGTTTTGCGACGCCTTCGGCAACAACGCCGTCCAAAGTCAATTTGAAAGGTTGCTTTTCGCGCGTGGGATTGAATACTCTTGCGATATATCCTCCGTTTTCACCGTTTTTAAATACGGGAACGGTAATTTTTCCCTCTGCGGTAAGAGAGGGCTTATTCCTCTTGTTTCCGCCCGTCGGGAAGATATTTACGGCGTATGGCTTTTGATTGAACTCTTCGGCGATTTCGGATATTTCGTCGATATTGCCGACTGCGAGTCTGAAATTATAGACGTATCTTCCGCTGTCTATTCTCGGCAAATATCTGTCCTCGGGGAAAAGTTGTTTATCGTAAATGGGGTGCATACAATATCCCGAGCCTCTTAAAAGAGTAACGCATATATACCCCTCTTCAATCGTTCCCGCGTAAACGCCGTCGTTTATCACGGCGAATATTTTATCATCTTTTCCCTTAACGCCTAAAAAGTTCCTGAAATATATCTCTCCGCTTTCAGGCTTTTCCTCTATTATAAACGGACCGTCGCCAATCGCTTTTCCGCCCTCGAAGTTTTCGGGAAGGGGAATTTTCACCCTTACGAGGCTGTCCTTTTCTCCGAATTCGACAGTAATTTTCAAATCTACGAAAGGAAAGTTATTATACTTTTTATACTGAACGGCGGCAAAAGTCCTTTCCGACGAATAAAAGGCTTCGACGGAAGTCATAACCTTTCCGTCCTCTATCTTTCTTATAGGGGGGACAGGCGAAGAAGCGTGAATAAAATCTCCGCTCTCTTTTTCCGTCATAAGGGAGAAAGGCTTGGGATTTTTACCCATTTTTTCGAGTTGTTCTTTCGCCATTCCCCAAGGGTCGGCGTTATCCTCGTAGACGAAAAGTCCGACGGGGCTGTCCAAAAGTCCTTTGACGAAAATTTCGGACAGTCGTCCTTTTTCTATCCCCCAACTCTTTGCCGAAACGCCCTTTAACTTTACGGTAAAACGGGTTATTCCGAGCGGTTTTAATTTAGCCTCGAAAACCGCCCTCTTTCTCCAATCGAGATTCAAAGTAGAGTCTTCTTTTATGGTCTGCGTTAAAATTTCGTTGCCGTCCTCGTCGAAAACGACGGGAAAATAGTGAGTGTTTTCATCCCAATTCTGATCGGCGAGAGAAAATTCGAACTCCACGGGAGTTTTTATTTTTATCGGTTGATAATTAAAGACGAATACGGGATATTCTCCCTCTTTCGCCTTATCGTCGCCGACGGTAAGAAATAAAAAGCATTTCGTGCGGTAATCTTTCATTACCTTTTCGCAACTTGCCAAAAGCCCGAGACCTTCCCTTTCGCCCTCTTCGATACAAGTTCCGGGAAGAATATCGTGAAATTCGGACAAAAGAAGTTTTTTCTGCGCCCATTCGAATTCTGTTTTATCGAAATTTAAGCCGTCAGCGCTCGCTACGGCAATCATTTTCTCGGTTGCGAAAAAGAGATTTTCCGTCCTTCTGAAAGCCTGTTTTACCTTTGCCATAGACGAATAACAACCGGGCATACAGGTTACGAGCGAAGTTTTTACTTCGCCTTTCGTCTTTATATCGTCAAAAAAGAGGTTTTCGGGGTAACTGTGAAATATATCGAACCCGTCGATTTTAAGATTTTTTATATCTCCGAGGTCCTTTCTCGACGGTCCGCCACCGTGATTTCCGACTCCCCAAAGGACGTAATCGACGTCGCCGACGTCGGCTTTATCCTCTCCGTTTTTCTCCGAACCGAGCATTCCGGCGGTAATTCCCTCGGCGCTTTCCCTTATTTTTTCCGCCGCCTTTCCGAGAGGCGAACTGTATGAAAAAGTTTCCGTAACCTTAACTTTCGAGCCGTCGGGAGATACCCAATCGAAAAATTTCGAGGGGTAATGAAACTGCGACGTATTAGGACGGCATACCATATAACCGTTATAGCCGTTTTTGGCAAGTATCTGAACAAGCCCCAAACTGTGTCCGAACGAATCGAAGTTGGTCGCGACCGTCGGCTCTACGCCGAATTTTTCTTTAAAATATTTTTTCCCGACCGATATTTGTCTGACGAAGGATTCCCCCGACGGCATAAGGCAATCGGGTTGAAGATACCATCCTCCCGTTATCTTCCATTTGCCTTTTTCGACGAGTTTTTTTATTTTTTCGAAAAGTTCGGGCGCGTAAGACTCTATCGCCTCATACAAAAGACTTTCGTTATGGCAAAATATATAATCGAATTCGTCGGCAAGTTCGACGGCGCTCTTAAAAGTCGAAAGCGCTGACGATATTCCTTCGTCCCAAGTCCATTGCCATATCGGATCTATATGGGCGTTACATATAAGATGAAGTTTCTTCATTTTATTTTTTCTTTTCTATTTCGTGATTGTAAGGTTTTTTATTTATAAGCGGAACTTGATAAAATTCTTCGGGCTTCTCTAAAACTATACGCGTTATAAGAGAAGAAACGAATTTCGCCGTAAGATAATACCCCGAAGCGTTCAAATGTCCGTTATAATAAAATTTTCTCTTGAAATCCTCGTCGTATTTCGGCGCGTAAGTATATAAATCCACGACGTTGGTATGAGTAAACGCTTTTTCGAAATCAAGAATCAGCCTTCTGAATTCGGCTTTCTTTGCCTCCGACTCTTCTCCGTCTATCGACTTCGGCAAAGTGAGAAGGAAAAATCTTGCGTCGGGAGATATTTCCTTATATTTTTGTATTATCTGCGCATAGTAGCCGGCGATAGTCGGCTTGTTTTTCGTATAGTCGTCGAAGTTTACGTCGTCGACGCTTCCGATTTCCATATTCGCTCCGAACATATCGTTTACGCCGAGAGCGATTATATACGCTTGACACGCTTTATCTTTATCCCAAAAACCGTTTTCGTCGGCGTAAGTATCTATATACCATTTCGCAGTCATTCCGCCTCTCGAAAAATTATAAACTTTACTTCCCGAAAACCTCGCGATATACTGTCCCCAGGAATATTCGTATAAATCGTGATAACTTCTCTTTCCGTCCGAGTAAAGTTGTTCTATCTCCCCCGACGAAAGGCTGTCTCCTATGCAGGCAATAGTCCTGAATATTCCTATAAGCCCGCCGTCGGACTCGAGCTTGTCCATAACTTCGGTTTTTAAAAAGTCGTTCTCTTCCATTGTATCTCCTTTTTATAAAAAGACTTTTTATCGCCTAAATTATATAATACCAAAAGAAATCAAGTCAAGTAAAAACAAAAAAATTTACGAAAACAAGGAGATTATTTTTTTATCGATTTTCCCCTCTTCCCCTTCGCTGACGGCAAGATAAAACCCGTCGGCTAAGTCGGCTGAAAAAAGATACTCGGCGCCCTCTTTCGCCTCTTTATACGCAAGCCTTGAAATTTCTCCTTTCGCAAAATAATAGAGGGTAACTCTGTCCGAAATTTTATAACTTCTGATTTTAGCGACCGAATTTATTTTCGGCAGATTTTCCGTTCCTAAAATTACAGCCGTAACTTTATCCGCCCTCGCCGAAACCGCAACTATTTTAAGTCCTTTTATTCCGCATAATTTCAAAAGAAGGTCGTATCCCTCGTTTATTCCCGTAAGTTCTATATAAGCGCAGTTCTTTTTCTTCGCTACGGCGGAGACAAAGCCCTCGCGCTCCTCCCGTATGACCGTTCCCTCACGGTCGGGGAAAAAAGTGTTTTTTACGGTAATGGTCAGTCCCGTTCCGATAAGAGGCAGAACGCTGTCGGGATGCAAAACGCTCGCCCCGAATTCGGAAATTATTCTCGCTTCGTTAAACCCCAATTCCGAAAGGGGGGAAGCGTCGGGACATATTTTCGGATCTATCGGGTAAAATCCGTCGACGTCGGTAAAGTTGACGTAATCGGTCGCAAGCGCCGCTGAAACGACCGCCCCCGAAAAATCGCTTCCGCCTCGCCCGAAGAGTTTTATTTTCCCCTCGCCGTCCGAACCGTAAAACCCTCCGCATATAAACTTCCCTTTTTTGAGATAAAAATCTTTTATTAAAAATTTCGAAAACTCAATGTTGAACTTTCCGTCTCCGTCGAATTTCATAACGTCGGCGGCGTCGCAAAATTCATAGCCTAAATACTCGGACGCAAGAAGGGCGAAAGCGTATTCTCCTCTCGAAACGAGAAAATCGAGCGTCGGTTGTAAATTAAACTCCCGCTCGATTTTCTTTCGTAAATTCTCTATATCTATTTTTAATTTAAGTCCTTCTTTTACAGCGTATAATCTTTTATAGAAAGGCTCCGTCGCCTTAAATACGCTCTCTCCTCTTTTAAGAGAGAAAAAGGCGTTTATTAAAATATCGGTTATTTTATCCTCTTTTTCGGTCTTGCCGCCCGCCGATACGACGATCGCCGCAACCTCTTTTTGCTTTCGCGTCGCTTCCGCCGTCAGAAAAAATTCCCTCGCTCCCGCAAGAGAACTTCCTCCGAATTTAAGTGTTTTCAATAGTTCATCACCACGTATACGAAAACTGCGAGAACCGCCGCCAAAAGCGCGGTCATTATCACTCCGAAAACTTTCGACGAAACGCTCGTCTTTTTATCTTCATTCATATTCCGACCTCCCGTTATGAATTCTTCTGTCCAAGAAGTTCTTGCCAATAATATTCTTTAAGAACCTTTCTGAGCATCTCAGAATCTGCATATCTCTTTATCTTTCCGCCCTGCGCTATCGAAATAATACCGGTTTCTTCGGATACGATAAGCGCCGTAACGTTGATCGTCTCGGTTATTCCTATCCCCGCCCTATGTCTCGTTCCGAGTTCCTTGGGAATGTTCAATTCCTGAGAAAGGGGAAGAAAGCACCCTGCGGCATGTATCTTAGTGCCGTTTATTACCATCGCCCCGTCGTGAAGCGGCGTTTTAGGGAAGAAAATACTCTCTATCAAAGCGGAAGAAATAGTCGAATCGATCGTAACTCCGCTCTCTATTACCGACTTCGGAAGATTGCCGTTCGCAAGTATTATTATCGCCCCGACGTCGTTTTTCGACATATTTTGAAGCGCCTTTACGATTTCGTCTATACATTTCGTCGCATTGGGATCCGTTACCCCTTTATCGACGTGCTTGGTTTCCGACGACGTTTTCTTTATCCCGAAATCCCATATATCTCTCTTAATTTCGGTGGCGAACATCGCTATTACCGCTATTACGAAAATCATCGGAACGAGAAAGTAAAACTTACTCTGAAGCGAAGTCGTTTCAAACGAAATAAATACTATTCCCGTTATCAAAACGTATAAAACAAAGACGAAAACGAGCCATTTGGCGTTGTTTTTCACCATTATCCTTATCGTATAAAAAAACACGAAAAACAATACGATTATCGTCAAAATGGAAGATACGACCGAACTGTGGAAATTACTTCCGAGTTTGGTAAAAAATTCCGTTATTTTTTCAAGCATATTTTTTCTCCTTATATATTATGCCCCTAAGCCCTTTATTATTCTCGTTTGAAATAAACCTATCAGCGGTTTCCTCCGACCAAAACGTTCATTATCGCGTTCCAGACTGCGTCCTGCTGTTCTATCGCTCCGCTTTTAAAACCGAAATCGAGAGAGGACAGTTTATCGGTTATTTCCTTTATTCTCTTCGGCGAAAACGCGCTCGCCTGACTTTTGGCTTTTTTTACGGCGTATTCCTTTACTTTAAGGCTCTTCGCTATATCCGAAACGCTCATCGCCGTAGACGTGACCGAAACGTATAAAAGCCTTCTGAAATAATTATACAGCGAAGAAAAAACCCTTTGTCCGTCGCCAGCGTTTCCGACCATTCCGATAAGCGCGTCGTAAGCCTTGTCGAACCTCTTCGCGACAATATAGTCGACGACTTCGTATAATTCGTAGTCCGTTTCCTTATGGCATATCGCCGTAACGTCCTCTTCGGTAATGACATTTCCATCGTCGCAATAGCAAATAAGTTTTTCGGTTTCGCCGTTTATCCTCGTCATATCGAATAAACAATAGTCTATAAGTCGATTAACGGCTCCCTGCGTTATGGTAAGTCCGCTTTTTTTGACTTCGTTTATCACCCAACTCGACAACAGCGAAAAGTCGCCTTTCGAACAATCGACAACGCACACGTTTTTCTGTTTCGCAATATTTTCGCACGGCGAAGAGTTTACGATTATCAAAACCGTGGTATCTATCGGCTCGTCAAAGTATTTTTTTAATTTGTTTATGTCCGCCGCAAGCGGATAATATTCCTTTACGACGACTACCCTTTTATCGCTTAAAAAAGGGTAACTCGAAATCGCATATATAAGTTTATCCGCGTCGCCTTTTAAATCTCCGCCCTCGAAATATGAAAGATTTAAGTCGGGTTGCTTTAAACAGACGTTACAAATAAGTTTTTGCGCCCTTTCGAGGAAAAAAACGTCCTCGCCCGTCAATAGGTATATCGGTCGAACGTCTACCGTCAGACTTTTTTTCAGTTCTTTAAACAGCATACGCTCACCTCTCGCATTATTTTAACATTTTTGATTATAAAAATCAAGAGTTTTCCTTATATGTTATCATTTTATAATTGAAAAAACGACCGAAACGAGCATACAAACGCCTATTATGCTTACAGACGCCCTCTTGATTTTAGCGCTTACGTTTACTCCGTCGCTTAATAAAGCCAACGCCGCATAATATATCCCGCCTATTATGGGCGGAATAAAGTCGATATATAATTTCATTCCGGACAGAAAAGCCGTCAGACTGTCTACGCCGACAATCAACATATTCGGCAAAAATAGGGTTATAGGTCGGATAACGGGTAAAATAGCCGATAAAATAAAGGCTATCCAAATCATATAATAAATTATCGAAACTACGGGAACAATAAAGAAATTCGTTATTATTCCGACTATCGGAAAATACCCGAATGCGTTTACGCTCATGGGATATGCAACCAACTGTGCCGACAACGTTCCCGACAGAACGGAAGAAATTTTTTCGTTGTAATTTATTTTTCTTTTTATAGTAGGAGCGAGAAAGACGAGAGAAAGTGCTATCGAAAAGGACAGCGCAAATCCCATTCCGAAAATCTCGGTCGGAAAAATCAAGCAGACTACTATGCAGGCGAAAGATATTGCGTTAAAAGAATCGCCCTTCTCTCCGACGACGTCCGACAGTCCGAGGATAATAAACATTATCGCGGCTCTAAGCGACGAAGCCGAAAATCCACACGTTCCCGAATACAAAATAAGAATTAAAGATATAATTATACTTTTTAAAAGTCTTTTGCCTTTGTTCTTTCTGAATATAAATCCGAGCGCAATATACAGCATACCGACGTGCATTCCCGAAACGGCGAAAACGTGCGCTATTCCGCCAAGTCTGTAAACTTTTAACTCTTCGCTATCGAGGTAGCCCGTATCGCCCGTAAACAGCGCCGCTATCACTCCGCCTTTCTCTTCTTTTTCGACGTTAAGCGCCTCGTCTACGAAGATTTTTATTTTTGAAAATATACTGTCGCTTTTCCCGATAACTTTTACGCTCGTTACGCCTTGCGAATAAGAGGATATTCCGCTTAAAATATTATACGAATACTTTATCCCCTCTTCGTCGGTGATTTCAACAGGTTTAACTCTGCATTTTGCCGAAATAACGTCATATAGGCGGACTTCGCTATCCGTATAAAGACTAATATCTCCTACACTTTCCCCGCCGAGAAAACAATCGCAGAGTCTTATTTTGGCGCTGCCGCCATTTACCGATTTTTCGGAAACCACTCCGCTTATAGTGTATTCGTCTTCGTCAAGACTTTCGTTTACGGCATTGTCCACGCTGAAATATACTCTCGAAAATCCTACGAGCATCGCGATAAAAAATGCGAAAGAGGCGACGCGAATTTTACTAAACGGAGTATCGAAACACAACAGTTTTATTATAAATGGGAATATAAGCGCCGAAACTCCGACGATCGGATAAACGAAAACGCCGAGATATGGATAATAGGAACATAAAATTGCGCCTAAAATCACACCTATTGCGGAAAACGCTATCGGTCGGAAGTTTATTATTCTTTTCATATCTCGAAGCCTTTTCCCTCTTCCGCGAGAATAAGACCTCGTTTTTCCACTTCGCCTTTAATAAAATCTCCGTCGTAATCGGGATTAAGATGCCCGACTATCGTCCTGACGCTAAATTTCTCGGAATATTCTTTTATTATGTCAATACTTAAGTGAGGTTTATCTGCAGTCCAATCTTCCGGCATAAAACAGCCGTCCGCAAGAACCGCGTCGCTTTTTTCGTATATTACGGAGAGATTTTCGCAGTCGTTCGTATCTCCCGTATAGGTAAATCTCTTCTCCCCGTCGAAAACGGTTACGGCATGGGTTACCGCAGGGTGTCTGACCTTTAAAAAATCAAAGGTAAGCCCCCATTTTTTAAAAGTCCCTCCGTCCGTCAATGCAACCGAAGTAAAATACGGCGAATTTTTAAGAAAGGCAAGCGATGGATTTCCGTCGTCATAATAAATTATATACGGCTTATCGAAAGACTTGCCTTTTTTCGACAAACTTTCAAAATAATAATTAAATATTCCCAAATCGGCTATATGGTCAAAATGGGAATGGGATATAAAAATCACGTCTGTTTTTTCGGGCGGAATAATCGCCGAAAGTCTTGAAAAACTTCCCTCTCCCACGTCGAGAAGTATATTTCTCCCTCTCGCCGTCAAAAGATATGAACTCGTTCCGCATTTCGCTTTCGGAAAGGGACCGTATACGCCTATCGCCGTCAATTTCATATTTATTACCTCGAAATAGTATTACTTATTTATTTTAAAACATAATAATAAATATGTCAACTATTGCCTTTAAATATTTGCAAATAGAAAAAGGCTTTGGTATAATATATATAGAAAATCGGTTATTCCTGCGGTGTTCGAAACGGAGTTTAATTCTTTCCACAATAATAAATAAGGGAGCAGGCAGTCCTTATGCGATACGAAATGCTTGTGGTCGTTGTCATCGAGCAGACCTATATGACAAGAAGAGGATTCGCAAGGCTCCGCACCCACCTGCAATAAAGCGGGTTGATTTTTTCTCACGAACGGCACATGCGGGAATATTTTTATTTTCGGCAAATTAAAAAATATTCACAAAAGTTTTTAAAAATCCTTGCAAAATTTACGATAATATGATATTATATACAAGCGTTGATATGTTTTTGAGTTTTAAAAAATCATATTTTTCGTTTTTGTTCGACGCGTTTTAAGCTAAAAGAAAAATGGCCTCATGGTCAAGCGGTTAAGACGCTGCCCTCTCACGGCAGAAACCGGGTGGGCGTCAATATTCGTGAAACGAATATTATTGCCGAGGCTCCCGTTAGGGAAACGGCAAATTCCCCATAGGGGAAGCGAACAATAAAATATTATGGCCTCATGGTCAAGCGGTTAAGACGCTGCCCTCTCACGGCAGAAACTGGGGTTCGATTCCCCATGGGGCTACCAACGATAACCCACATCCTTCATCGGATGTGGGTTTTTCTTTTTGCCCGTTTTCCGTAACGAACACGCTTTCAATCATTACCGTAAAATCTTTCTTGCCTTTCCCGTTACAAATTGCTTCTTGTTTAAACCCGTAACCGCTGTCATCCGTATCTATAACGTCATTTAACTCATAACCTTTCGGAATAAAGTTGATGCTACAATTAATTAAATCTATTCATATTCAATCACACGTTGCCTTTCTCTGATGAATATATGAAGATTAACTTATCAATTATAAATAAAACTCTTGCAATACACTTGACAACAATTACACAATTTGATATAATAAGAAATGTAAGAATTTTCTGATTTTATGGGAGACTCTACGAATGAGAATGATTTCACGGAGAAAAACGTAATGAAAGATATTAAAGAAGATAGATTTATTGTAAGTGTTAAAGTGGGACCAAAAGGTCAAATTACCGTGCCCGCCCCTGCAAGAAAAATGTTTGATATTAAAGAAGGCGACACTTTAATGATTATGGGGGATAAAAATAGAGGACTTGCGATTCTTAAAGATGATGCGTTTTATGCTTTAATTGGAGGTGTGATGTCAAATGAAGGCGATAAGAATAAATAATTTAAGAAAAGAATATAAGGACGTCGTTGCTGTAAATGATTTAAGTTTAAATATCGAAGAAGGTGAAATATTTTCGCTTCTCGGTGTAAATGGCGCCGGTAAAACAACAACCATAAAAATGTTATCGGGGTTAACAAAAGCCACATCAGGGGACGCCTATATATACGATCATTCAATTAATAACGACATAGAAAAAGTAAAAGAATTGATAGATATATCAATGCAAGAAACAGCTATTGCAAGAAAATTAACAGTTGAAGAAAATATTGAATTTTACGCTAAACTTTCTGAACAAACAAAAGAAGAAATAGAAGAAACTAAAAAATATATTTATGATTCATTCAAATTAGACAAAGTCAGAAACAAAATAGCATCAAAACTTTCCGGAGGCTGGCAAAGAAAAGTATCAATCGCCTTAGCGCTTGTTACAAAACCCAAAATTTTATTTTTAGACGAACCGACACTTGGACTTGACGTTATTGCAAGACGTGAACTTTGGCATACCATAAAAGAATTAAAACAAAAAATGACGATAATTTTAACTACTCATTATATGGAAGAAGCCGAAGCTCTATCTGATAGAATTGGAATAATGAAGGACGGTAAACTGCTTTTTGTAGGCACAAAAGATGAATTGTTTTCAAAAACTAAAAAATCTAATATCGAAGATTCGTTTATCGAGATTGTAGCCGGAGGCGATTTAAATGAAAAAATCATTATGTAGAATACTCACTTTAACGAAAAGAAACATATTGGAAATAATAAGAGATCCATTATCTTTAATATTTACATTGGCATTGCCTCTTGTTATGGAAATTCTGTTTTATTTTATATTTCATAATTTAACCGAACAATTTGAAATGAAGTATTTAGCGCCGGGAATAGTTGTTTTTTCTCAAGCCTTTTTAACGTTATTTACCGGAATGTTAATATCACTGGATAGAAACACTTCGTTTTTAACAAGACTATATGTTTCTAAGACAAAATCTTACGAATTTATATTTGGATATGCATTATCGGTTTTGCCGATAACGATAGCTCAATCAATACTATTCTTTTTAGTCGGTGGAATTTTTGATTTATCTATATTTAGTCCGAGTTTAATATTTGCCATATTATTAAGCGTTGTCACATCATCGTTTTTTATTGGAATGGGAATATTATTCGGCTCTTTATGCAATGAAAAATCTATTGGCGGTATATCGTCGATTGTAATTGTCGGTCAGTCTGTTTTATCCGGTATGTGGTTTCCCCTTGAAGGTTTAAATGAGGGAATGATTACGTTTATGAAAATATTACCCTTTAAAAATGCGACAACAATTATTCAAAATATGGTTTTAGGTATAAATAATTCATTTAATGATTTCATATTACCTTTATTAATTGTTTTAGCCTATACCGTAGTTGCTTTCATTGTCGCAATAACGGTATTCAAATATAAAATGAAAGAAAAGTAATTATCGAGGTGAGCAAGGATTTCTTATGGAATACATAAAAATTACGAAAGATAACATTGAAAATGAACATATTTGCTGCGCCATTTCAAACAACAAGGACATTCAGGTCGCATCGAAAAAGGCGTGGCTTGCCGACCGTTTTGACGAGGGGCTTGTATTTCTTAAAAGTGTGGAGCGCGGAAAATGCTTTATTGAGTATATTCCCGCTGAAAATGCGTGGAATCCGATAGATGCAGTCGGATATATGTATATTAACTGTTTATGGGTGTCCGGCTCATTTAAGGGACACGGATATTCAAACGACCTTTTGAAAGAGTGTATAAAAGACAGTAAAGCCAAAGGCAAAATCGGTCTTTGCATTTTAACTTCCGAAAAGAAAAAACCCTTTCTTGCCGATCCTAAATATTTGAAACATAAGGGCTTTACCATTTGCGATGAGGCGGATAACGGAATACAACTTGCATATTTGCCCTTTACGGCTTTTGCCGATAAACCCCACATAAAAGATTGCGCCAAACATCCGCATATTGAAGAAAAAGGGTATGTCCTTTATTACACAAGCCAATGCCCGTTTAACGCCAAGTATGTTCCGATTGTTGAAAAGACCGCAAAAGAACACAATATTCCCTTTAATGCAATTCATATTGAAAGTAAAACACAGGCGCAGAGCGCGCCTACGCCGATAACAACGTATTCATTATTTTATAACGGAGAATATATTACAAATGAGCAGATGAACGATACAAAATTCCTAAAACTGGCCGCTCGATAAATTCCGGTCTATCGTGCATCTCACCGATATCACCGTAACTTTTTCCCCTCCGTTTGGCTACACTCCTTTTACACATTAAATACCCCCTCTTTTGCCAACCAAGACAAAAGAGGGTTTTTCTTGCATTTTAGTCAAAAATCGGGAACATTGTGTCTTTTGGGGCAAAATGATTAGAAAATTCAAAATTTTATTGACGTGTAAAAAAATAAAAAATGATAAAAGTTGACGCATTGAAAAAAACAAAAACGGCAAATATTAAAAAAAAACAATCGAAAAGCCCAACTCAACAAAACGTTGAGAGCTTTCAACATTTTGTTGCTTGACATTTTTTTGAGCCGATGATATAATCGTGATAGTAAAATTAAAAACGAGGAACTAAAATGGTAGCAAAAAAAATCAAAGAACTTCGCGAAAAAGCAGGCATGACTCAAAAGAATTTAGCCGAAAAACTATACGTATCACCTCAAGCCGTATCCAGATGGGAAAGCGGCGATACCGAGCCGTCAACGACAACTCTGAATGCGATTGCGGAAATATTCGGAGTTTCCCTTAATGAACTTTTCGGCCACGAGGCGCCAAAGCCGGAAGTAATAGTCGAGAAAGAAACCGTATATACCGCAACGGCTCCGGTTTTAGGTGTGTGTGAAAATTGTAAAAAAGCCATTACCGATTCTGATGACTACATAATAACACGTCACTCTCACGGACGATCAAGCTCTACTACAGGCTGTCGATGCAAAGCTTGCGACGAACGCATCAAGAAGAAGCAACACGATAATGCTGTTTCTTATGGTGTAAAATGCAGGATTCGCTCTTTTGTATGGAGCGGTATAATTACTGCTGTTGTTCTCGCAATAGCTCTTATCGTTACCATTTCGAGACAAATGGAAACAGAGGTAATCATTGGTAGCACCATTGCGTCTATATTACTGTTCCCGTTCTTATCTTGTCTGTTCTTGAAAAATAATTTCGTCGGAGACATGGTCTTATCGATAGCGTCTTGGGGCTTTGTCAAATTTCCAGGTTTGATATTTTCATTAGATTTAGACGGTATCATTTGGCTACTGACAGTAAAACTTGCCTTTTGGATAATCGGCATAATGCTTGCCGTTGTCGCATTTAGTATAGCCATTGCTCTTGGTCTTATCGTAAGCGTTTTCGTTTACCCTTATGCAATTACTAAAAGCTTTAAGCACCCCGAAAAATCTGAAGATTTTTAAAAAAATAATAAATTAAAAAGGAATAAAAAAATGAAACAATTCAATCGTGTTTTTGCGCTTCTTTTTGCAGTCGTTATGACGTTAATGGCCTTTACGGCTTGCGGCAATAACAATCCCCCCGAGGAAAATTCCTCTGTAGAAGAATTTTCAGTAACTTTTGCTAACACTTCATTAAATAAACAAACAGTTGAAAAAGGTTCTACCGTTGCAAGGCCCAACGATCCCACTAAAGATAATTGCATTTTCGGCGGATGGTTTAACGAAGCAAACTTTCAAACCGAAGTCCAATTCCCGATCACTGTAAACTCCGACGTTACTATTTATGCGCAATTCTTCAATTATAAAGAAGCTTTTAAAGAAGCGCGTAACAACACTATCGGAGACACGGTGCCGGGATTTGCATATAACTACACTCTTAACGTAAATGCAACTTACAACCGTTTGAGTTTCAATGGAAATTCCGTCGGTTCTGCCAAATATAGCAAGACGGGGGACGTGAATTTTTATGACGAACACACAAACTCGGGTTCTCTCTTTTATGACGGCTCAAAATATCAGATTCGAAGAGGAACCGTCTTACAGACCATTGCATTGGACGAAAACGACAATATAAACTCTTGTAAAGTTGAGGAAGTTGATAATAATTATAAATATGATTCGTCTTCTTTTGCCAAAGCAGTTTTTACATACTCCGACGATCAATTAAAGTCCATATCTCCCACGAATCAAAAAAATATTTACAAATTAAATACTGCATTGAATTTCTCTTCCGTAATAGCATTGGTCGGTAATTACGTTAACCACCCTATCGTGGCAAGAATTATCGGAGAGCTTCCCGAAACATCGGTTAAGACCGGAATGTTCGTTACCTTTTCAAACGGGAAAATCGATTCTTACAGATATGAAATGACAATAGACGTTTCTAACCTTCAATTCTCTTTGGTTTATGCGTTAAACATAACAGATTCGGGCATAGCCAAAACCATCGTTCCGAGAGAATTCGCGGGTCTTGCTTTATCTTCTTCCGATATTCAAAGAGAAACCGCCACGGCTGCAGCATTTGTCAATGCTTTCAGAAATAAAACTCAATCCGGATATGATTATTTGGTAAAAACCGGCGTGGATTATGGCGCAACCACAGGGGAAATAAATTCCACTTTCGATGGCTCCGCTTTCAGAAAGGTAGATAACGGAGAAGTATACTTCCACAATGACATAGAAATAGACAGCGATTACAAAAACTCCGATTTATACAAAAATGCCGGTATAGCCGACGTTCACGTCAAACAAACAAGACTTGCCAATGGTCAAGTTCATCTCATTGAGAAACGAGTATTGGCTGACCGCACGCAGGAGATAACCGACTTTACTCCCGGCGATAATACTTCCTACTATCTCTTCGACGTTCTTTCTCATACAGGAACCTACACTTTTGCCAAAGAGACAACCGATAACGGCGTAACGAATTATACCTTTGGGCTCTCCAATTCAGGAGTTGCCGAATTACTAACCTGGTTGAACGCTTCTCTCGATTTGAATCCTCTTAACGTAGCTACCGCAAATGTGCTTGTATATGGTAATTTTGTTGCAAAATCCATCGATATTAATACAGGAATAATTGTCATTAGTGTTAAAGGCGGTGTTCTTGATAGCATTAAGATTACGATTGAAGGCGACGCCACTACCGCATTTGCAGGCTCTGCCGATTTCACGGCATCACGTAAAGCGCAGATCAAACTCGACTATAAACTCACAGTTAACAGCAAAGGTGACACGTTCGAGCCATACGAAACAGTAAATGCAGCAAAGTAAAAAAAGGGCAAGGCAAAGCCTTGCTTCAAAGGCCCTTATATAGTTTGTAACTCAACTCAATGTTCGATTTTGTATGAATTTATTATAAACACACAAAATTAACAACTACTGCCGTGTTCGGCGGCAAACCGCGACTACAAAGCAAAATTTGGCGAAACCCTTAAAGGGCTCCCTCGGCAAGTATCTTCGCCTAACGGCGAACATAAACAAGCAGCAGTTCGCTTCTTCTCTAAAAAAACCACGAAAAAAGACGGCTTTATGCCGTCTTTTCCCGTGTCTTTGTTGACCGAAATAACTATCGTTAAATTATAGGCATTAGTCCCCAAAAGTTTCTTCTAATATTAAATTGAGACCGTTTATATCTGCCGGAGATGTTTCAATTTCATTAAGTCCCATTGGTCCGCCACAATCGTCTATTACCATATCGCCTTTCGCTTGCAAAAGTTTAGGACATTCGTAAGACTTAATATCTTCAATTTGCTTAACGACTATTTCAATCTCCCAACCATCCCCATAATCGTATTCGTATAAAATTTTCTGCATATTCAA